>NZ_FSRM01000002.1:2759132-3118264 GCF_900141745.1 Paraburkholderia phenazinium
TTTCGACGTGATGCATGCACTGGCACGCGCGCGCCGCGATTCGTCATCTGTAGCGCTCGTGACCCACGGCGAGACGCCCGCCGAGGTGCGCCGTTTCGTGGCGGCCTATGGTATCGACGTGGTGTTTGCGTCGTACCAGTCGGCGCAGGATGCGGAAGCCTGCGTGCTTGATCTGCGCGATCGCGGCGTAGGGACGATCGTGGGACCGGGACTCGTGACGGATCTCGCCGCGCGGGCCGGTATGGAGTCCATATTTCTTTACTCTCGTGCCGCCGTGCGTTCGGCCTTCGACACCGCGCTCGAAGTCGCCCAGGCCACCTGGGGCGAAGCGGTGCGGCGGCATCGTCTGGACAACGTGTTGCAACACTTGCGCGACGGTGTCGTCGCCCTCGATGCGCAGGGCCGTGTCGAAGCGATCAACCAGCGTCTGGCTTTGGTGCTTGGCATCGAGCCGGCTGCGGCTGTGGGCCGAGCGTTGCTCGAACTCGCACCGGACCTGGTCGACGCTGTCCCGGATGACGAGGGCGAGTCGCTAGAAACGGTACGCGGTATCAGTTACGTCGTGCATCGTGGACCGCTGGTCGACAACGGCGTGACGACCGGCAGCGTGCTGACGTTTCAGGAGTCGCGCTCGGTGGAACGGCTCGATCGCACGCTGCGCTCGCGGCAGCGCGCGCAACAGTTTGTGGCGCGCTACCAGCTCGACGATCTGATCGGCGCGTGTCCCGCAATCGAACGGGTCCGGCAACTCGTGCAGCGCTATGCGAAGTCGGATGCGACCGTCCTGATTCGCGGCGAGAGCGGTACGGGCAAGGAGATGGTGGCGCAGAGCCTGCATCATCTCAGCGCGCGGCGTGATTTTCCGTTTGTCGCGCTCAATTGCGGGGCGTTTCCGGAGGCCTTGCTCGAGAGCGAACTGTTCGGGTACGAAGAGGGGGCTTTTACGGGCGCACGGCGCGGCGGCAAGGCCGGTCTGATCGAAGCGGCACACCGTGGCACGCTATTCCTCGATGAAATCGGCGAAATGCCGTTGCCGCTGCAAAGCCGTTTGCTGCGCGTGTTGCAGGAGCGCGAAGTGGTGCGGCTCGGCTCGACCGAACCAACGCGCATCGACGTGCGAATCGTCGCAGCGACCCATCGCGCATTGACCGCGGCAGTGGCGGCGGGCGAATTCCGCACGGATCTTTACTACCGGCTAAACATTCTCAATATCGCGTTACCGCCGTTGCGCGAACGTCTTCCGGACATCATGCCGCTTGCGGCCGAGTTGCTATGTCAGGCGGCGCGGCGCGAACCGCGTCTGGCCACCCGTGTTCGCACGACGCGAGATGCATCTAGCGTGCTTGCACCGATCACCGAGTCACTAAGTCGTCACGCATGGCCGGGTAATGTGAGGGAACTGCAGAATGTGATTGAGCGGATCACCGTCGAACTAGCGGACTCGGATGACACGGAATTGACAGATGAGGTTTTGCAATCGATCGCGCCGGAGTTGTTCGAGCGGCAAGATGAGGGCACGAATGAGACCGCGCTGACTCTGCGTCAACGCAGCCGTCGTGTGGAAGCGGATGAGATTCGTGCCGCGCTCGACGCGTTCAACGGCGACCGCGATCAGGTGTGCGATGCGCTAGGCATCAGCAAGACCACGCTGTGGCGCAAACTGAATGCGGCGGGATGAGACGATGATGTACAGCGGGCGTTAAGCGTCGTCTCGCGGCATATGACCTTCACCACAAACTATTACAAGTTCCGCGGAGCGAACGCCTAACATGTGTAGTGATCCATGTTGGGCATGGACAGGGTTCCCACCCGTCACTATTTGTTCAGGAGAATTAAAGATGAGTATTTTTGGCGATATTGTGAACAAACTGTTCGGCAAGGCCAAGCCGGATCAGCCCGCGCCCGCAGTGGAAGCGACACCGGATCCGGCTGCGGCGCAAGCAGCTGCGCCTGCGGCGGCAGCAGCACCTCCGCCGTTGGCGGATGTGGATGTCGCAGCGGTGATGGATCAGTTCGTGAGCGAAAGCGGCCAAACGCTGAACTGGCGCACCTCGATCGTCGATACACTCAAGGCGCTCGGCGTCGACAGCAGCCTCGAGCATCGCAAGCAGCTCGCACAGGAACTCAAGTACAGCGGCGACACGAACGACTCGGCCACCATGAACGTCTGGCTGCACACGCAGGTCATGCACGCGCTGGCGGCAAACGGCGGCAAGCTGCCGTCGGACCTCGCGGGCTGATCTGAACTAAAGGTACGCGAAGCACGAAGACGTCGGCGGCGCCCGCCGCCGACTATGCATTACCTCTACTGTTGTCCCTCCACCGCCCGCAATACCTGCGTGACTTTTCCATGCTCATGCAGAATCGCCGGGCTCGTCTGCAACAACGGCAGATAGCGCGGCAAAAACGTATTGTCGGGCCGATCCGCTGAGAACAGACCCGTCACGGCTTCGACCGCGGCCAGGCGATCGGTAGCGGTGGCCTCCTTGTCGTCGAGCGTCTCGTCGACATTGGCAATCACCGTCGAAAGCGGCGAGAGCCAGCGAAACCCCGAGCCGTTGATCAGCACTTGCAGAAACGCCGCCGGCGTCACCGGACCGAACTCCTTCTCGTAGGCCGCGCGCTCGTGATCGAGGATTGCCTTGTGCAGCGATAGCAACGGCCGGCGCACCTCGGCCAGGAATTGAATGGCTTGCTGTTCGGTCATGGCACAACTCCTGGGAGTAAAGGGGCATGCTAGCAAACTTCCCTGCGCGACACGCTCCATACATATTTTTTAAAGGGCGACTACAATTCCGTCGTTCCACATCATGCTGCCGGTTTCACGAGCCCAAACAATAATTCGCAATCGGAGTCCCCATGACAACGCTCAATATCAACGGTCAGACGCATACCGTCGACGCACCGCCCGACATGCCCTTGCTGTGGGTCTTGCGAGACCTGGTCGGCCTGACGGGCACGAAGTTTGGTTGCGGGATTGCCCAGTGCGGCGCCTGCACCGTGCACCTGGACGGCGCCGCGGTGCGCTCGTGCGTATTGCCGGTGGCGGCCGTCGGCGACAAGAAGATCACCACTATCGAAGCGGTTGGCGAGACGCCCGCGGGGAAGAAGGTGCAGCAGGCATGGCGCCAGATCGACGTGGTGCAGTGCGGTTACTGTCAGTCGGGGCAGGTGATGTCGGCCGCCTCGCTGCTTGCGCAGAACCCCAATCCGACCGATGCGGATATCGATGCGGCCATGGCCGGCAACATTTGCCGCTGTGGCACCTACAACCGCATTCGCGCGGCGATCAAGCAAGCGGCAAAGGAGGCCTGACATGTCGCAAGGTCTGCTTGATTCGCAAAACGCCGGCAAGGATGGAAGAACCACGCAGGGCGGCAAGGGCGCCACGCAAGGCGACGACGGCCCGCATCTCTCACGACGTACTTTTCTGAAATTCAGCGTCACGGTAGGCGTTGCCGCGGGCGGTGGCCTGCTGCTCGGCTTCAGTTTGCCGACCCCGAGCCAGGCGCAAGGCCAGGATCCAACGGGCAAATCGGTGATCGGCGGCGATGCGAGCGAGCCTGCACCGGCTGGAGTGTTCGCGCCGAACGCCTTTATCCAGATCGACAACACCGGCAAGGTGACGCTGGTGATTCCGAAGGTCGAAATGGGCCAGGGCGTCTATACGTCGATTCCGATGCTGATCGCGGAAGAGCTCGAAGTCCCGCTCGACAGCGTCACGATCGACCACGCGCCGCCCAACGAGAAGCTCTTCATGGATCCGCTGCTCGGCGGTCAGTTGACCGGCGGTTCGACTTCTATCCGTTACGCATGGGATCCGATGCGCAAGGCAGGCGCCACCGCTCGCGTGTTGCTGATCAGTGCGGCGGCGCAGCAGTGGCAGGTGGATCCGGCTACCTGTCATGCACAGGCGGGCCAGGTGATTCATGCGGCCAGCAACCGCAGCCTTGGCTACGGCCAACTGGTCGATGCCGCCGCAAAGCTGCCGGCGCCGCAGACCGTGCCGCTCAAGGACCCGAAAGACTTCAAGATCATCGGCACGGCGGTCAAGCGTCTGGACTCGCCGGAGAAGGTGGACGGCACCGCGATGTTTGGCCTCGACGTGCGCGTGCCGGACATGGTTTATGCGGCCATCGCAACGTGTCCGGTATTCGGCGGCACGCTGGGCAGCGTCGATGACACGAATGCCAAAAAGATTCCCGGCGTGCGCCAGGTCGTCAAGGCCGACAACGCGGTAGCCGTTATCGGCGATCACACGTGGGCCGCCAAGCGCGGCCTTGCAGCGCTGCAGATCACCTGGAACGAAGGCGCGGGCGCGAATCTTTCGATGAAGCAGATCGTCGACGATCTCAGCGCCGCGGCAGATCACGGCAACGGCGCCGTGGCGCGCAAGGATGGTGACGTACAGAAGGGCTTCTCGGACGCCAAGACCCGCGTCGATGCGGTCTATCAGCAACCGTTCCTTGCGCACGCCACGATGGAACCGGTCAACTGCACTGTGTACGTGCGGCCGGACGGCTGCGATATCTGGCTGGGCACGCAGGTGCCGACGCGCATCGTCGATACGGCGGTGAAAATCACCGGCCTGCCGGCAGAGAAGATCACCGTGCATAACCATCTGCTCGGCGGTGGTTTCGGACGCAGGCTGGAATTCGATATGGCCACCCAGGCGCTGAAGATCGGCAAGCAGCTGGGCACACCGGTCAAGGTCGTATGGACGCGCGAAGAAGACATCCAGCACGACATGTACCGTCCGTACTACTACGACAAGATCTCGGCGGGGCTCGACGCGAACGGCAAGCCGATCGCGTGGCAGCATCGGATTGTCGGCTCGTCGATCCTGGCGCGCTTTGCGCCGCCGGCGTTCCAGCATGGCATCGATCCCGACGCGGTGGAAGTGGCCTCCGATCTGCCATACGACCTGCCCAATCAGCTGATCGACTATGTGCGTCAGGAACCGCGCACGGTGCCGACTGCATTCTGGCGCGGCGTCGGTCCGACGCGCGGCACCTTCGTCGTGGAGAGTTTTATTGACGAGCTGGCCGCGCAGGCCAAAGTGGATCCGGTTAAATACCGGCGCGATCTGCTCGGCAAAACGCCGCGTGCGTTGAACGTGCTCGACACGGCAACCCAGGCGGCCGGCTGGGGCAGCACGAGCCTGCCGAAGGGGCAAGGGCGCGGCGTCTCGGTGATGCACGCGTTCGGCAGCTTCTTCGCGATGGTCGCGGATGTGACAGTCGACCAGGGCGAGGTGACCGTGAATCGCGTCGTCTGCGCGGTCGATTGCGGGATGGTGGTCAATCCGAACACCATCGAAGCGCAGGTGCAGGGCGGCATCATCTTCGGCATCACGGCGGCGCTGTACAGCGAGATCACGATCAAGGACGGACGCGTCGAGCAGAACAACTTCACCGACTACCGGATGCTGCGGATCGACCAGACGCCGAGCATCGAGGTGCATATCGTGAAGAGCACCGAAGCGCCTGGCGGGATCGGCGAGCCGGGCACCGCAGCGTTGGCGCCGGCGTTGGCAAACGCGATCTATGCCGCTACCGGCAAACGGCTGCGGCAGTTGCCGGTTGGCAGCCAGCTGCAAAACGTCTAACCGGAGACCGACCATGATCAAAACAATGAAGGTTTCCGGCGCGGCGCTGGGTTTCGCACTTTGTCTGGCGTTTCCGTTTGCCCTGCAGTCAACCGCACACGCCGCTGATGATGCGCTGGTGCAGCGCGGCGCCTATCTCGCCAAGCTCGGCGATTGCGTGGCGTGCCACTCGGCGCCCAAAGGCAAGCCGTTCGCGGGCGGCCTGCCGATGACGACGCCGATGGGCAAGATCTACACCACCAACATCACGCCCGATCCCGACACCGGGATTGGCCGTTACACGGAGGAAGACTTTGCCCGCGCGTTGCGCGAGGGCGTGGCGAAGGACGGCCACAATCTCTACCCGGCGATGCCGTATCCGTCGTACGCGAAGATCAACGACGATGACGCGAAGGCACTGTACGCGTTCTTCATGAAAGGTGTGACGCCTGTGCAGCAGGCCGATCGCGAGTCCGATATTCCATGGCCGCTCAACATGCGTTGGCCGTTGAAGTTCTGGAACATGGTGTTTCTGGACAAGACCGTCTATCAGGACAAGCCGGGCAAGGACGTCGCGTGGAACCGTGGCGCCTATATCATCCAGGGCCTCGGTCACTGCGGCTCGTGCCACACGCCGCGCGGTATCGCGTTCCAGGAGAAGGCGCTCGATGAAAGCGGCAGCGCGTATCTGACCGGCGGCACACTCGACGGCTGGTTCGCCGCCAACCTCACTCAGGAGCACAACGTTGGACTCGGGCGCTGGTCGGAGGAAGACATCGCGGCGTTTCTGAAGACTGGGGCGAATGCGCACGCGTCGGCGTTTGGCTCGATGACCAGCGTGATCAACAACAGCACGCAGGCCACCAACGACACGGATATCGCCGCGATGACGAGCTATCTGAAGTCGCTGCCGGCGGCAGGCGGCACGGGCGCGCCGCAGTATTCCTATGATCCGCAGGCGACCAGGGTGTCGCTCTCGCGTCCGGCAAACGATGCCGGCGCGCGTGTCTATACCGAGTACTGCATGCATTGTCACGGCGTGGATGGCCGCGGCTTCGCACCGATGCTGGCGCCGCTGGCGGGCAATCCGAATGTGCTGGAGCACGATGCGTCGTCGCTGATCAACGTCACGTTGAACGGCACCGGCGATCTGGTGATTCAGGGCGTCCCTGCGCCGTATCCGATGCCGAAATACGCGCCGGTGCTGAACGACAAGCAGATCGCCGACGTATTGACGTTCGTTCGGGCTGGCTGGAATAACGGTGCGCCGGCCGTGAGCGCGGAAGAGGTGGCGAAGCTGAGGAAGTCGACACAGGCGGCGCAGTAGAGTCGCAATAGTCTGGCGAGCGGCAACCGTAGTCTTATCCGGTTGCCGCTTGCTGTTTCAGCTGCTTACCGGTGCTGGCCGATCTTCTGCCGCTTCTCCAGCGCACGTGCATACCAGGTGAGCGGGAAACACATCGCGAAGTAGATCAACGCCACCATGCCGTAGATCGGAAACGGCCGGAACGCTGCGTTGGTAATCATCGTGCCGGTCTTCGTCAACTCGGTAAAGCCGATGATCGAGGTCAGCGCAGTGCTTTTCACCACCTGCACCAGAAAGCCGACCGTCGGCGCCACCGCGATCTTTTTAGCCTGCGGCCATACGATGTAGCGCAACTGCTGGCCGAACGTCATGCCGAGACTCGCGCCGGCAGCCCACTGGCCACGCGGCACCGCTTCGACACAGCCGCGCCAGATGTCCACCAGATAGGCGCTGGTATAAAGCGTCAGCGTAACGATGGCAGCTGTCCACGGAGACACATCCACACCTAGCAGCGGCAACCCGAAGAAGGCAAGGAACAGCTGCATCAGCAACGGCGTACCCTGGAACAACTCGACGTACACTGACACCGCCCGCCGCAACCATGGCAGCGGCGACACGCGCATCGCGAGCAGCGCGAATCCCACCAGACCTCCGCAGACAAACGCAATCAGCGACAACAGCACCGTCCAGCGCGCGGCGAGCAGCAGATTGCGGGCGATATCCCACAGCGTAAATTCCACCATGATCAGCGCTCCGTCGGGACAGCGCGCGGACCACGCCACGCAAGCAGCAGACGCCAGCCGCGCGGCTCGTCGGGCCGATGCGGCATGCGGCCGGCAAAGAGGCCGCGGCCGAGCCAGTTGAGCACCTGCCGCAGCACGATGGAGAGCACCAGATACGTCACGGTGATGATCACGTAGCTTTCGAACGAACGGAAATTGCGCGACTGGATGAAGTTGGCCGCGTAAGTCAGATCCGGCACCGAGATCTGCGACACGACCGCGGAGCCGAGCATGACGATCAGCACCTGGCTCAGCAGCGATGGGAACACGTTGGCCAGCGCCTGCGGCAACACGACGAAGCGGAACACCTGGCGTCCGTGCAGGCCGAGCGCCTGGGCCGCCTGCACCTGGCCGCGCGACACCGATTCGATACCGGAGCGCACGATCTCGATGGCATAGGCGCCGAGATTGACCGTCATGGCGAGAATGGCGGCCTGGATCTCGTCGATATGGATGCCGAGACTTGGCAGGCCGAAGAATATGAAGAACAACTGCACGATGAACGGCGTGTTGCGGATCAGTTCGACATACACCGCGACCAGCCTGCGCGCCCAGCGCGGTCCGGCGACGCTCACGCTCGCGCCGCCGATCCCCACGAGACCACCCAGCAACGTGGACAAGGCAGTGAGCCCCAAAGTGACGGCAGCGCCGCGGGCAAGCATGCCCACATAGACGCCGAAGCCGCTGAAATCGAACGCATAACTCATGACATGCCGCTCATCGTAAATCGGACTCCCCCGGTCAATGCCTTTGATCCGGACAAAATGGTTATAGATCGGCCGGCAGCGGCGCCCGCAGCCACTTCTGCGAAATCTCGTTCATCGTGCCGTCCTTGCGGGCGCGGGCAATCGTGTCGTCGATTTTCTGCTTCAGGCGCGGCTCGTTCTTGTTCAGGCCGACGTGATCGGGCGAACTGAACAGGGCGAACTTCTGCTCGGGATCGTTGGGCGGATGGCGCGCCAGGATCGTCGCCCCGACGTCGTTGCCAACCACCATCAACTGTACCTGACCAGAAAGAAATGCCGAAATTGCACCGTTAGGATCGTCGAAACGTTTGATTGTCGCGCTGGGCGGCGCGATCTTCGTGACGCTCAGGTCTTCCAGCGTGCCGCGCGCCACCGAAATGGTCTTGCCGGCGAGATCGCCGGCGTTCTTGACCGGCAGCGCTTTCGGGCCGAACACGGCGAGGTAGTAGGGAGCGTAAGGCTGTGAGAAGTCGATCACCTTCTCGCGTTCCGGCGTCTGGCCGACCGACAGCAGCATGTCGGCCTTGTGGTCGGCGAGGTAGGCCATGCGGTTGTCGCCCGTCACCTGAACCAGTTCGACCTTCGCGTTGAGCGCCTTGCCGATCAGGTTGGCGACATCGATGTCGTAACCCTCAGGCTTCATGTCTGGGCCGATCGAGCCGAACGGCGGGTAGTCTTCGAACACGCCGATCCGCACCACGCCGGATTTGGCGATCGAGTCGAGCGCGTCGGCGTGGGCCGCCGGTGCAACGAACGCGGACAGTGCTGCGAGGCCGGTGAATGCGAGCGTGGTGGCGGCCGTCGCCAGTCTACGGCGCAGATTCCCCGGATGCCCCAGATTCCGCAGATGCCGGGAAAGCTGTCCATACCGGACACGCGGAGCAGGCCGGCCACGCGAGACGCGTGGAGCAAGTGAGTCGAGAGTGGTCATGGTCGTTCCTCTGTCAAAGCGTGGGTATCTATCGGATCAGTTCAAAATCGTTTCAATGCGCGGCGCGGGCCGCGATCAGCTTGCAGGCGTGAGGCGGCAGCTCCGCCAGCACCGGCATGCCGAGCGTGAGACCGGGCGTTTCACGCGGGGTTGTCGCGGCGGTGAGAGTGAACCCGGCGCACTCAATCGTGGCTTCGAGCGAGGCGCCCACGTCACGAATAAAGCTGACCGTGCCATTCAGGCGGTTCTGGTTTTGGCCGGCGGCGCCTGAGCCAATCCTGACGCAGACATCCTCAGGGCGGATCAGCAGGCGAATCTCCGAAGCCGATGCCGGCGCGCGCGCCGGCGGCGTCACGACGATCTGCTGGCCGCCTGGCAGGCTTACGCCGCCAGCGCCGTCGTAAGTCACCGGCAGGATGTTGCCGAGACCGATAAAGTCGGCCACGAACTCGCTGACCGGATCGCGATAGATGTCGAGCGGCTTGCCGACCTGCGCAATCCGGCCTTTCTCCATGACGACGATTTCGTCGGCCATGGTCATTGCTTCACGCTGGTCGTGCGTGACCATGATCGTCGTGATACCGAGGCGCTGTTGCAACAGGCGAATTTCCACCTGCATGGCTTCGCGCAGTTTGGCGTCGAGCGCTGAGAGCGGTTCGTCGAGCAACAGCAGTTTTGGCGACGAAGCGATCGCGCGGGCAATCGCCACGCGTTGCCGTTGCCCACCGGAGAGTTGCGTCACCGGACGGTTCGCCATATGCGGCAACTGGATCAGTTCGAGCAGCGCCGTGACGCGCTGGCTTTGCGTAACCTTGGCGGTCTTGCGCAGGCGCAGCGGATAGGCGATGTTCTGCGCCACCGTCATATGCGGAAACAGCGCGAGCGACTGAAACACCATGCCGAAGTCGCGCTGATTCGCCGGTACGTGCGTAATGTCGCGGCCGGCGAAGTTCACAATCCCTGAGCTGGGCGTCTCCAGTCCGGCGATCATGCGCAACAAGGTGGTCTTGCCGCAACCGGACGGCCCGAGGAAGCAGATCAGCTTGCCGTCCGGCACGCTCAGATCGACGTGGTCGACGGCGTACGCTGAATTAAAGCGCTTGGTCACGGCCTGCAACGTCAGATGAGTCATGAGAGGCTCCTGCTGGGCCAGAATCGCAAAGGAATCAGAACAGCACCACACGGGGCGTCGAAGCGCGGCATCAAAGCGCCACGCCTTCATCGCCAATCAGTGTCTCGAGCAGCCAGATCAGCGCGAAATCGATCGCGACGATGAAGACCGCGAACGAAAACACCGTCGGATCGAGCGACGACACAGTCCGGCTGTACAGCCACACCGGCAGCGTCATGGTGTCGATACCGTAGAGAAAAAACGTCACCGTGAATTCGTTAAACGAGATGATGAAGGCGAACAGCATGCCGGCGAGAATGCCGGGGCGCATCAGCGGCAAGACGACGTCGATGAGCGCGCGAGCTGGGCTCGCACCCATCACGCAGGCGGCTTCCTCGAACTCCGGTCCGATCGCGGCGACCGACGCTGCGCAGTTCTTCACCGTGAACGGCAGCGCCAGAATCACATGAGCAATGATCAGACGGAACACGCCGAGTTCGACCGGCAGCGCGTTGAAGACCAGCAGCAGCGAGAGCCCGAGCATCACGAGCGGATAGACCAGCGGCAATGCCACTAACTGCTCCACCGCCGGTTTGCCGCGAAACCGGTAGCGGCTCAGCGCATAGGCGGCCGGTACGGAGACCAGCGTGGCGATGATCATGGTAGACACCGCCACGATCAGGCTGGTGGTGAGCGCGCGGCCCATCGACAGCACGTCGCTGGCGTCGGGCGCGACAAAGCTGTGCCACGCCGCGCGATACCACTGCAGGCTGTAGCCGGACGGCGGGAATTCGAGCGTGTCCGAGGCACTGAACGACATGGTGATCATCGTCAGGATCGGCAGCGCGGCAAGAAACAGGACGATAGCGGCGAGCAGTGCCGCTGGTTTGCCGAGCCGGCCGGGCATGGCGGCCCACGGGCGCAGCCGGCTGTGAAGGGCAGGCGTGTTCATGCAGACGGCTCCTCGGGAGCGAGACGTTGGGTGCGTCGTACGAGACTTTGCGAGATCGCCATCACGGTCAACGTGGCGACCATCAGCACCACACCGGAGGCCGACGCGGCCGGCCAGTTCAGCAGCGGTGCGACCTGGTCATGTACCAGCACGGCAAGCATCGGCACGCGGCGCCCGCCGAGCAGCAACGGCACGGCGAACGCGCTGGCGTTATAGGCGAACACCAGCAACGCGCCGGAGACGAGACCGGGCATCGCCAGCGGCAGCATCACATGACGCAGAGTCTGCCAGCGGGTTGCACCCAGCGTGGCGGCCGCCTCTTCATAAGAGCGCGACACGGCGCGCATGGCGCTCGACAGCGGCAGCACGGCGAGCGGAAACGCCGTCTGGATCAGCCCGAGCAGCACGCCATGCTCGCGATACAACCATAACACCGGACGCTCGATCAACCCGCTTGCGAGCAGCGCGTGATTGAGCAATCCGGCCGGCCCAAGAATCACCAGCCAGCCATAGCCCTGCAACAACAGATTGACGAGCAGCGGCAGCAGCACACCCGCCAGCAGCAGCCGCCGCGCAAGCCGCGACCCGGTACGCGCCATCGCGAGCGCAACCGGGATCGCCAGCAGCACCGCGCAGATCATGCTTTGAAACGCCAGCTTCAAGGTGATCCAGAGGGACCTCATGAAGTAGCTATCGGCCAGGTCCTCATAATTCTGTAGCGTGAAGCCACGCCACTCGCTGCCCTGGGTGCCAAAACTCATCTGCAGCACGACGAGCGCCGCCGCTGCCAGCACGGCAAGAAACAACAGGATCGGCGCCAGCAGCAGCCACGGCCGGGCCTTCGCCCATGTGGCGCCGGGCGCGGCGGCGCAAGCCGGTTCGTCCGGCGCGCCGTCGGCACCCGAGGTTCCCGGCGCGTCCGCTATGCCGGGCACCTCCGAGGTCCCGGAAGCGCGCTGCGAGGAGCGCGCGGGCATCGCCGTCATGCCGAGAAAATCTCGGTATAGCGTTTGATCCACGCCGCCTGCACCGAGGCTAGCGCCTTGTCGTCGTGGAGGATCGCTTTCTCGGCAATCTGCTTCGGACTGGGTACGAACGCGCGGCTCTCGGCCGGGATCACAGCCTTCGAATTGACGGGACCATTGAGGACGTCCGCAGCCATCCGGCCTTGCACGCCGGCATCGAGCGAGTGGTTGATGAAGGCATGAATCAGATCGCTGTCGCCGGGATGCGACTTTGGAATCACAGTGAACATTAACTGTGTGGCGAAGCCTTCCTTCATACCGTAGGTCACGCCCATCTTGTACTCGGGCTTGCGAATCTGATCGGGGAAGAACGCCGGCGAATAGATGCCGCCGATATCGAGCGAACCGGTGCGGAACAGGTCGGCTACCTGGTTTGGGTTCTCGCCGAGCGTCATCACGCGCTCTTTCAGTTCCGCGAGTTTCTTGAAGCCGGGGTCGATATTCTGTTGCGAGCCGCCCGACATCCTGGCGGCAATGATCGCGAGATCGACCGCTTCGGCCCACTCCGGCGGCGGCAGGAACAGCCGGCCGGCGTACTTCGGATCCCATAAGGCCTCGTACGACGCTGGAGCTGTTTTGACGGTCGAGGTGTTGTAGATCAGGCCATCGGACCACAGCAGGTAGCCGATACCGAAACCGTCCGCGCCGGTGCGGTATTGCGGCTCGACTTCCTTCAGGTTGGGCAGCTTGCCGAGGTCGGGTTTAATCAGCAGGCCCGCGTCGCCGAGGCCCGAGGCGCCCACGCCCGCGAGGGTGATGACGTCGTAGGTCGGCCGGTCACCCGCGGCCTTGACCTTGGCGACCATGCCCGAGGTGCCGTCGGCGCGGTCGGCGATCACCTTGGCGCCGGTCTTCGCAGTGAACGTCGCGGCGATATTGCGCAGTGCTGCGGCGCCCGTATCGTCAGACCAGGTCAGGAGCCGCAAGGTCTTGCCGGAGAAGTTCTGCTCCTGCGCCCTCAGATTCACGAACGGCATGGGTAGGGTCGAGACTGCCAGCGCAGCGCCGAGCGCCTTGATAGCGTGCCTTCTGCCGTATTTGATGTCCTGCATGAGCGTTTCTCCCGGGTTGAACAGGGCAACTTTCGCGCGAGTCGTGCCGCGCGAATGCGTTGCGGGTGGATGCACTCTAGGTTTGCCAAAATCACCCAACAAACGAAATCTCTGCATGGACGCCATGACGGAAGCTCATGCGCCGGGCCGCGGGCATCGGCCGGGGATGGCGTTGTCCTGGCATGAGCGCTGCGCATGCGGCTCCAGGGTGGAATGAACCGCGAAGTTTTTTGATCGCTTATGCTGAAGGCTCGCCGGGCGCGAGCAGCCCCCTCGCTGCGCATCCTGGCGATGCATTTTCCTGATACCCAGACTGGCCCATGCGACGACTTCCCCCGCTGAACGCGCTGCAGATCTTCGAGACCGTGGCTCGCCACCGCAGCTTCACACGTGCGGCCGACCATCTCTGTCTGACGCAGGGTGCGGTCAGCCGGCAGATTCTCGCGCTTGAGGACTACTACAAGTTTCCGCTGTTCAAGCGTCAGGCGAAAGGCCTCACGCTCACGGCTGAGGGCGAGTTGCTGCTGCCCGCGGTGAAGGAGAGTTTCGCGCGTATCGAGGAAATCTCGTTGCGGCTCACGCGCCAGCGTACCGATCTGGCCTTGAAGGTGCCGACCTGCGTGATGCGCTGGATGCTGCCGAAAATCATGCAGTTTCAGGCCGAGTACCCGGATCTGCACGTGCAGATCACCACCACCTGGCAGCATGATGTCGACTTTCAGGTCGAGCCGTTCGATGCGGCGATCATCTATGGCTCGTCGCCGGGTGCGGACGTGCAGGCCGTGCCGCTCTTCGAAGAACGCCTGACGCCGGTCTGCGCGCCCGAACTCCTCAACGACAAGCCGCTCGATAGCGTCGCCGATCTGGCGCGCCACACGCTGCTGCACCCAACCCGCGATCACCGTGACTGGAAGATGTGGCTCGATCATGTGGAGGCGCGCGATATCGACGCCGCCCACGGCCCGAGCTTCGACACGCTCGACCTGGCGACCAACGCGGCCTTACAAGGGTTTGGCGTCGCGATCAGCGACCTCGCGCTGATCGACGAGGACGTGGCGGCCAAGCGTCTGGTGAGACCTTTCGAAACGGTGTTGACGACGGGATGGCGCTACTACTTCGTCTATCCGGACTGTGTCGCGCATCAGCAGAAGGTCAATCTCTTCCGTGAGTGGATCACGGAACATTGGACCGAATGAAGGCGAGGGCAGTGCGACTTTAAGGCACGAGCGCGCCGCACAATCTCACGGCGCAAACGACAGAAACAGATACGCTGCAAACAGCGACAGGTGCACGGCCCCTTGCAGGATCGTGGTGCGTCCCGTGCTCAGTGTCAGGGTGCCGACCAGCAGCGTCAGCGCCAGCATGATCATTTCCTTGCCGTTGATGCCGAGCACGAGCGGCTGACCGGTCCAGAGGAACACGCCGGCCACAGCGGGGATCGTCAGCCCGATACTGGCGAGCGCGGAGCCGAGCGCCAGATTCAGGCTGTTCTGCAACCGGTCGGCCCGCGCCGCGCGCACCGCAGCGAGCCCCTCCGGCAACAAAACCAGCGCCGCGATCACGATGCCCACCACCGCAGGCGGTGCGCCGATATTTTGCACGGCTGTTTCGACCGTCGGCGAGAGCAGCTTGGCGAGCAAGACCACGGCCACGAGGCACACCAGCAGCAACGCAGCGGCGATCCCAGCCTGAGTCACGCTGGGCGGTTCGGCGTGAACGCTTTCGTCGGGCGTGGCGGCAAGAAAATAGTCGCGATGCCGTACCGTTTGCACGAACACAAACACGCCGTACAACACTAGCGAGGAAATCCCCGCAAACGCCAGTTGCGACGACGACAGCAACGGCCCCTCGCGCGTGGTGGTGAAATTCGGCATCACCAGCGTCAGCACTGAGAGCGACGCGAGCACGGCGAGCGTGGCAGCGGCGCCGCGTGCCTGGAAGTCCTGTTCGCGATGGCGGATGCCGCCCACCAGCAGACAGATGCCGACGATCCCGTTGCACACGATCATCACCGCCGCGAACACGGTGTCGCGTGCGAGGCCGGCCTTCTCGGGACCGGACGTGAGCATCACCGAGACGATCAGCGCGACCTCGATCACCGTGACGGCTACCGCCAGCACCAGCGTGCCGAACGGTTCACCGACTCGGTGTGCAACCACCTCCGCGTGATGCACGGCGGCGAACACCGAAGCGGCCAGCGCGACACCGACCAGCGCCAGCATCACGCCGTATCCGGGCAGCGCGACTGCCGCGCCGAGTACGACCCAGGCGGCGATGGGCGCTCCAATGGTCCAGCGGGGCAGCACGGGCGATGTTGTCGACATCCGGTCGTTTCCTTTTTCTAATGTTTATGCAGTGAAGTGAGGTTTGCGCGCGAGTTGATGCAACTTGAAGCAATGAATCAGGAATATGCGCTAGTACATTAAACTATAACGAATATGTATCAATGGCGAATGCGAGTTTTGAAGGAGACATTGTGATTCGAAGCCAGGAAACGCTGAATCTGTTGCTCGACAGCATTATCCGTTTTGTCCGTGAACGTCTGGTGCCGAACGAGGAAATCGTCGCGGAAACCGATCAGATTCCCGCCGCGTTGCTGCAGGAAATGAAGGACCTTGGTCTGTTCGGACTATGTCTGCCCGAAGAGTATGGCGGCCTCGGCTTGACCATGGAAGAAGAAGTGCTCGCCGCTATCGAACTCGGCAAGACGTCACCGGCGTTTCGTTCGGCAATCGGCAGCAATAACGGCATCGGCTCGACGGGTATCGTGATCGACGGTACGCCTGCGCAGAAGGAGAAGTATCTGCCGCGACTTGCCTCGGGCGAGCTGATCGGCTCGTTTTGTCTGACCGAGCCGGAAGCGGGTTCGGACGCCGCCTCGCTCAGAACCACCGCTGTGCGCGACGGCGATCACTACGTGCTGAACGGCACCAAGCGCTTCATCACGAATGCGCCGGAGGCGGGGCTCTTCACCGTGATGGCGCGTACCGATCCCACCGCGAAAGGTGCTGGCGCCATCTCCGCGTTCGTTGTGGAGGCGGGTACGCCGGGACTGTCGCTCGGCAAGATCGATCGCAAGATGGGCCAGAAGGGCGCGCATACCTGCGACGTCATCTTCGATAACTGCCGCGTGCCCATGGAGAACCTGATCGGCGAGAAAGAGGGCGTCGGTTTCAAGACCGCCATGAAGGTGCTCGACAAGGGGCGCCTGCATATCGCCGCCGTGGCGACGGGCGCGGCCGAACGCATGCTCGCGGATGCACTGCGCTATGCCATGGAGCGCAAGCAGTTCGGCAAGCCGATCGTCGAATTCGAATTGATTCAGGCCATGCTGGCCGATAGCCAGGCGGAGATCTACGCATCGCGCTGCATGATCGTGGATGCCGCGCGCCGCCGCGATGCGGGCGAGCGGGTCACGAGCGAAGCGTCGTGCGCCAAGATGTTTGCGACGGAAATGTGCGGACGCGTTGCCGATCGTGCCGTGCAGATCTTCGGCGGAGCGGGCTATATGAGCGAGTATGGAATCGAGCGCTTTTACCGCGACGTGCGCCTGTTTCGCATTTACGAAGGCACCACGCAGATCCAGCAGATCGTGATTGCGCGCGAGTTGCAGCGCAGTTTCAATGGGTGAGGTGCGCGCGGGCTATCCGGCGCGAACAGACTGGAGCTGAAATTGAGGCTGAAAACTAAACGGGCACAACCCCCGGTCCTACAGGGTTGTGCCCGGTCTGATGCGCTTACTGACCGATCGCGCGGATCGTCAGGTCGTTCTTTACCGACGTCACGCCTGCCACGCCTTGTGCTGCTTGCGTAGCGATGTCGCTTTGACCTTGTTCCGGCACGGAGCCTTCCAACGTCACTGCACCGTTGCGAGCACGAACCGTGATGTTGTTCACGCTGAGGCCCTTGGTTTTGGACAGGGCCTTACGCACGCTGCGTTGCAGAGCGCGGTTGGCAGCCTTGGTCGACTTGGCGCTCGGGGCAGCCATCGCGCCCGATGCGGCCATTGCATCGCTGCTTTGTGCGTAAGCGTTAAGGGACGCTACGACGATGAGCGCGCCGCCGATGACCTTCATTGCCTGGGATGCTTTCATTCAAGTTCTCCTGTTGTCATGATTCGTCACGGTTCCGGACGGAAACCGCAGGGTTGCACCAACGGTACTTCGGGATCAAATCTGAGTAGAACGATGTTGCTAGTGATGCAAACCTGTCTGCTGATCAAGCGGGCCGAGGCACGCGCAAGCCGGCGAGGGCTGTGCTACTGGCCGGAATGTAACGATACCCTACTTGAAAGAATCCTGAACGTAAGCGTGTAGGGAAATGCTGCTTTTGCACAACGGACTGACCGACAATTGCAATAAACAGCAGATCATTGCGCCACATTGCCGCCGCCTCTCGTTGCACGGGCAACTTATCCTCCACCTGGCCATGACCGACAGACCTCTTCCGATCCTGCCGCTGCACCGCAACGACCTGCCGCTCGATACGGTCGAACTGGCCCGCTACATGGTCGGCAAGTATGTGGTTCACGACCTGCCCGAAGGACGCATCAGCGGGCGGATTGTCGAGACGGAAGCCTATCCGGTCGGCGATTCGACCTCGCACGCGTTTATCGGTCTGCGCGCCTATAACGCCTCGCTGTTTATGGCGCGCGGCCACGCCTATGTGCGGCTGACGTACGGGGTTTCGTACATGCTGAACATGTCCAGCGAGGCCGAAGGGACGGGCGCGGGTATCCTGATTCGGGCGATTGAACCGCTCGAGGGCCTTGCCCTGATGCAGGCGCGCCGTCCGGGCGTCAGTTTGCGCGATCTCGCCCGCGGACCCGGCCGGCTCACGATCGCGCTCGGCATCGGGCAAGCGTTTGACGGACGCGATCTGTGTACCGGCCAGGATCTCTGGATCGGGCGTATAGAGGCAGAGCAAACGGCGGTGGCCGCGACCACACGCATTGGACTGTCGCGGGAGATGCACCGCCCGTTGCGCTTTTATGAGCCGGGCAGCCCGTTCGTCAGCGGGCCGCGCAAGTTGTTGATGCCGCTCTCCCGCGCGCCCATTCGGTCGCTTTGAATGGCCTGACGGTCCTGTTTTCCGGAAGCTACGACCGGTTTAGAAAGCATTTGCTTAACAAATAGCTTGCAAAGTTTACGGAACAGGCAATTGCTACGCAATACTTGTCAGGTCTACGAGGTTTTGCTCGGGTTCCCCATTTAATCTTGCGAATCTCGCAATTATATATCTCGAAATTAAGGGTTTTCCCTTGGGATGGTGGTGGCTAGACTGGAACTACTCGCTTTTCACATGGTGTGTCAAGCGATGCAAAAAAACCAAGTCTGGAGGTAAGCCATCATGAAGTCACTTATTCAAGCTGTCGCTATTGCCGCAATCCTCGCTGCTCCGGCCGCTGCGTTCGCGCAGGCAGCAGATACGAGTCAGCAGCCGATGACGCGTGCTGAAGTCAAGAATCAGTTGATCCAGCTGGAGCAGGCCGGCTACAACCCGGCAGAGGCTAATGACCCGAACTATCCGGCCGACGTGCAGGCTGCTGAACAGCGCATCCAGGCTCAAAATCCGCCGGTAGCGCAGCAGGGCGTGGCGGATACGACCGGCTATGGTCCGTCGACGAGCGGTTCGTCGGCTTCGGGCACCATGCAGCCGGCGACGCCGACCGTGCCGAGCCAACGGATTTATGAAGGCCACTAATCTGGTTGCAGCCAGGCTGGGCCGGTACGCAGGATGACCGGTTCGTTGTGTGATAAAGCGTCATAAGGCGTGCACATCAAACGGTGTGCATCGCCAGAGAACCGGGCGATATGCCGCTGCGATCGACGTGAATCGATGCGCACGGCATATTCGCCGATACGAAAACTCAGGAACCTCCGCTGCCGCAAGGTAGCTTTGCCCAACCCTCGATGGCTTGGGCTTTTTTTGCGGCGGCGGTCGTCGTCGCAGCGCGGCGGAGCGTCAGGGATGCTCGCCTGTGATGTAGAACTCGAGTTGCTGAATCGTGAACTGCTGCTCGGCAATGATGTTCTTCACCAGATCCCCGATCGACACCATTCCCACCAGTTTGTCCTGATCGATTACCGGCAGGTGGCGCATTCGCCGCTCGGTCATGAGCGCCATGCATTCGTCGGTGGTCTGCGTGAGATGAACGAAGCGCACCGCGCGGCTCATGATGTCGCGCACCGGCGTAGCCTTCGACGCGCGGTCCATCAGCACAACCTTGCGCGCATAGTCCCGCTCCGTGACGATTCCGGCGATGCTCTCGCCCTCGGTCACGACCAGCGCACCGATCTGCTTGTCCGCCATGAGTTTGATCGCGTCATAGACGGAATCATCTGCTGCAACCGTGTAGACGTCCCGATTCGGTTTGGATTTGAGAAGTTGCGCAACGCTAGTCATAGAGCGGCTCCATATCGCAGTGCAGCACGTCGCGATGGACGTGCGGTCGGAAAGGACAGGCGATTCCAGTATAGGCCGCGCAAGGTAATCAGGCACTCATGGGCAAATCCCTGGTGTTGTGCTTTTGTACGGACGGCTGACGACGGGAAGGGTGGTTTGCCAGAGCCTGTTTCACCGGCAGGCACGTGTGCAGGTGAACGGGGCCGATTAGCGGTAAACTCCAGTTCCGTACTTTATCCCCGGTTGTTCACGGGTTCATGTCAGTGCCTTTGCCTAACGCCATGCCCACGCCTCAAGATCCGTCGATTGCAGACGGCCAACATAACGGCGAATGCGTCATTCTCGACGCGGTCGCCACGCTTCCCACCCGCTACGGCACATTCACGTCTTACGTTTTTCGCGTTTGCGACAGCGGCACCGAACATCTCGCGCTTGTGATGGGCGACGTTGCCAATGACGAACCGGTGCTGACCCGCCTGCATTCGGAATGCCTGACGGGCGACGTACTGGGCTCATATCGCTGCGATTGCGGCGAGCAGCTCGATCTCGCGTTGCGCTATATCGCTGCCGAAGGTCGCGGCGTGCTGCTGTATCTGCGTGGACATGAGGGGCGGGGCATTGGCCTGTCCAACAAGATCCGCGCGTATGCATTGCAGGAGCAGGGCCGCGACACGGTGGAGGCCAATCTGGATCTCGGCTTGCCCGACGATTCGCGTGAGTACGATTCAGCCGCAGGGATTCTGCGCACCCTGAAGGTCACATCGGTGCGGTTGATGAGCAACAATCCGAAGAAGTTCGATACCTTGTCGCAACACGGCATTCCTGTGTGCGAGCGGGTCGCGCTGGCGATTCCGATGCGCGAGGAGAATGAGCGGTATATCCGGACGAAGCAGGTCAAGTTTGGGCATTACTTTGATGAGAACGAGTGAGTGACGTTTGCGTCGGATGTCCCGCAGTGGGTCGCTGAGGGACATCCGCGCAATCACGTGCCTAGCTCTCGGTCACTCCGACCCTCGGCAACATCGCCGCCAGCACCTCCGCAAGCTCCGTGGTGCCGAAACGCCGTTCGCCAACACCTGCTTCAACATCGATGCGGCCAGCATTGTGCGTCTCGTAGAGATCCGTGATCAACCGTGCGTGTTCGGCGTTGAGGCCGGCGCGCAGCAGCATGGGTGTCCATGCCTCGCGTGGCAATGCCTGCGCAACGACTTCACGTCCGCTGAGCTCGCCGAGTGTGCGCGCGACATCGAGCGCGCTGATGCGCTGTGGACCTTCGATACTGACGATACGCGGCGTAATCTCCCCGGCCGGGTCGTGATCCAGCAACAGATCCGCGGCGAGCCGCCCCACGTCTTGTGCCGAGACGGTCGGAAAGCGTTTGTCGAGCGGTTGATGCAAGCTCGGCAGCACGCCTGCCTTCAACGCGGCGGGCATCACACGGCCCCAGTTCTGCATATGCTCTGCTGCGCGCAGGAACGTCAGGTGGCTCTCCACCGGTTTTAACTGCGCCTCCAGGTAGTGAAACAGCAGCGTGATACCGGTGCCGCGATCCAGTTCCGCTCCATAGTCGGACAACGCGAGGACCCGCGGTGGCGGGTTGGCTCGCAACGCGCTGGCTGCGATGTCGATCATGTGTCGCATCGAATCCGCGGGATGCGGATCGTTACGCGGCACCGGGCAGAGAATCTGCACCGCGTCTGCACCCTCGATCGCCTTGGCGACCGAAGCGCGATCCGTGAGGTCAGCTAACGCGATCTCGCAGCCGAGCTTTGCCAGCACTTCGCCCTGGTGTTCATGGCGGACAACTGCCCGCACCGCACGGCCTGCCTCACGCAGCCGTGCCGCTGTGATGCCTCCCGCATTGCCTGCTGCTCCAAATATCACATACACGTTGCGCTCCTTGTGGACAGATAGGGTGTGGCCATCATAGGAGCGGCTAGCAGGCAAAACGCACACAGATGGATTGAAGCGAGCAGATCTGGATGGTGGTTTTTTGTGGCGCACGGTGACGTCGATTTGCCGCCGCCTCGCCTGGCGGCACCACGCGTCGCGCACGTCAAGCAGGCCGCAAGAAAACGCCGCACAATGCAGGCAACGTCTGTCGACATCCTGGAGGGCCGCAATGAACGCCGCGATTCCTGTCCCCGTACCGCACTCCGGCTCCCGCACCAGTCTGCGATCGAGCGCTGGACTTGGCTGGAACGGATTCGGCGCAGAACTGGTCAGTGTGGCTGCGGGCGTACACCGGATTCCGGCTTTGCAACATCACCGTGTCGGCATACATGTCGGCACGCCGGTCAAGGCGCGCTGTCTGTGCAACGAACGACGCCATGTGCGTTTGCAATCGCCAGGCGACACGGACGTGATCCCGGCGGGACTCGACGGTCAATGGGCCGACGAATCCAGCTGCACGATCTTCAGCGTCTGGTTTGCCGACGCGTTCGCGCGGCGTACGTTGGAGCAAATGGAGCTGCGTGGGAATCGGGCGGAGATTCGTCCGCAGTTCCAGATGCGCGATCCGCGTTTTCAGCATCTGGCCTGGGCGTTGCGCGCCGAGCTCGAGGCGGATGATGCTTCCGATCCGCTTTACGCAGAGAGCCTCGCTACGGCGATGATCGTGCGCCTGCTCGAGGAGGCGCCGCCGCGTGAGGACAAGCGCAGTAAACGTCTCGCCGCGCGGACAGCGGCGCGGGTGGTGGAGTTTATCGAGGGTAATCTCGATCAGCGTCTCACACTCGAGGAACTGGCTGCGCTAGCCGATCTGAGCGTGCCGCACTTCAAGGTGCTGTTTCGCGAGACGCTTGGTATGCCCGTGCATCAGTATGTCGTGCAGCGGCGCGTCGAGCGAGCGCGGACGTTGTTGCTGCAGGGCAGGTTAAGTGCGAGCCAGGTGGCGCTTGAGACCGGGTTTGCGCACCAGAGTCATCTGGCGCACTGGGTGAACCGGTTGCTGGGGGTGACGCCGCGGGAACTGGTGAGGAGTGGGGAAACTCATGCGACGGCAGGCGCCCAGCGCGGACCGGATTGCGCTTGATGCAACGCTAGCCGCTCGCCGTATCGAGTGTATGGGGTAAGCCGCGCGCCCCCATCACCCCCCCTTCGCCGTCAACTGCGCATACACATCATGCGAAAGCTGCAGCAACACCTTGCGATCAATCCCGCCCGAAACCGCATACCCATAATCCCCATCTACCCAATAGAACACATTCACCGGCCCATCCTGATACAGCTTGAACGCGGTGGTATTCGAATTGACCTTGCGGTGTGAGATGCATAGCGTCACGCGCTCGTCGCCGGGGCCGCGATACATGAACTGCGCAACCGGGCCATCCGCGCCAGGCAAGATACGGCCGCCGCTCAACTCAAACCCGCTCTTGTTGAGCAGGGGCGCATGAACATCCGTACCGAGCTTGTTCGACAGCCATTGCACGAAATCCTGATCGTGGTCCGTACCCGTGCTATCGGGCACCTGCACAGCGGGCATATACACCACATGCGCCACCGCCGCCTGACGGGCGAGCCCATCCGACGCATCCGCGCTGACCGGACGCGTGTCCGAAGAACCGCCGCCCATGCTCGTGGAGTTACC
This sequence comes from Paraburkholderia phenazinium, assembly GCF_900141745.1. NCBI lineage: Bacteria > Pseudomonadati > Pseudomonadota > Betaproteobacteria > Burkholderiales > Burkholderiaceae > Paraburkholderia > Paraburkholderia phenazinium. The sequence continues at coordinate 2,782,619 of NZ_FSRM01000002.1, forward strand.
CGCCATGCCCGGCACGTCCTTGCCCATCTGCGTGCCCACGCCAATGCCGACACCCAGCACCAACGCCGCTGCCATGCCTGCAAACTGCGGCCAGTTCGCCGCATCCAGCCAGCGACGCTTCGGCGCAGGCGGCTGCAGCCGCTTGGGCACCGGCTCGCTCAGCACGCGATCGTAGCGGTCATGAAAGAGGTTGTTCAGGGAAAAGTAGTCGCTGACGCGCGCGGCCAGTTCGGGGCTCTGCTCGAGTGCGCGCTCCACCTGGGCGCGGCGCTCGTCGGATAGCGTGCCGTCCACGTATGCGTGGAGGTCTTCTTCGCCGATCGGAGTCACTTGTTCGTTCATCGCACCACCTGTAATTTCGCACCGGGCTGTGTACCCGCCATCAAAGCCCTGAGTCGTTCACGTCCGCGTGAGAGCCGCGACATCACCGTGCCGATAGGGATATCCAAAGCAAGCGCCACGTCGGCGTAACTCATCTCTTCCAGACCGACCAGCAGCACGACTTCGCGCTGCTCGGCGGGCAAACGCTGCAACGCGTAGTCGAGATCGCGCATTTCAAGCGAGCGGGTCGCGTCCGCAGGGACCGCGAATTCGCTTTCCGCGACGCTTTCGTCGTCCACCGAAATATGCACGGCCCGCACCGAAGCCTTGCGCGCCTGATTGGCAAACACGTTGTGCATGATTGTAAATAGCCACGCACGCAGGTCAGTACCGGCCTGAAACATCGACGTGCGCCCTAATGCGCGCTCCAACGTGTCCTGCACCAGATCGTCGGCCAGGTCCCGATTGTTGATCAGCGCCCTTGCGTAGCGGCGCAACCTCGGGACGTGCTCCATTAACTCATCACGGATGTCCATTGCCCTTACCAGTGAGTGCCGCCGAACCGCTTCCTGCGCGCCGCGCCTGCGAAGGCGAAGGAGCACGGTGGGGACGGTCCGGCGTTTTCCTGCGAAATGTGCCACTTCAGTCGCCCGCACGGATGGGTTCAGGCGACTCACGGCGTTACAGGTGCAAACACGCCTGTTTACATTTTATTCCCGGCCTGAATGACGTACGGCAACAAGTTCTTTGTTCAGACAAGACTTACCTCATCGTCAACAGGTCGGCGGCGCTCATCAGGCCGCGTGCATTGGCGGCGCCGGCCAGCACATAACGTTGCTGGCGGCCCGTCCAGCTGAGCAGCCGAAGCGTGCCAACCCGCCGGGCGCTCCATTGTGACTGGGCAGCTGCGGCTGGCCGGGTGGACGCGACCAGCAGCACGATCGGTTCGCCCTGGGCGTTGAGATAGACGTATTCCGTTGCCCGGGCGAGCGGACCGAGATCCAGTGTCCGGTGGCTCACCAGGTGCATACCGACCGGCACGAGATTGGGCGCTGCGGGATCTACCGCGACGGCCCCGGCCGCCGGAGCCGCCTGTGCGCCGAAATTCTCGCCGGCGGCCTGCGCCAATGCCATCACGGCAGCATTGTCCAATGCGTCCTGCGAAACCCGGGAAGCCGCCATCCAGCCGCTCGTGGCCACCACAGCCAGCGCCAGCGCGAGCGCCAACGCCAACGCCAGCATGGCTCGCAGCGGACGCAGCCGGATCATCTGCAGCCGCCGCGTCAGCCACCGGCCAGCGGCGGTGTGGATGAAGCCCGTCGTCGCCGCCGCAATAGGCGAGGGCTCGTCGACCGGCTGAAACGCGTCCTGGATCTGCTGGTTCAGCTTGCCGTAGAAGGCCACCCGGCGCGCCTCGCCCGGTCGCTTGCCAAGGTACTGGCGCAAGTGGGCGGCACGTTCGGGCGTGAGAAGGCCGTCGGCATAAGCCTGAATATCGGTTTCGGAGAGCGGCGGATCGTGCCGCGAGTCATCGGATTTCATAAGGGTTGCGCCAGTAGTTTGCTGTTACTGCGCTAACACGACGGAGGCGCCTTTATTCCCTCACATGAATGCATTCGTTTCAGGAATAAACGCAGGAGACGTGTGTTCGCCGTCACGCAGACCCGCTTGAAAAGCCCAAAGGAGTCCTTGTGACAGATCCATCATTTCCCGCACCCGGCCGCATTTGCGTGCCATGCCGGCTCGCCGCGATCGGGGCCGTCGTGCTGGCCATGGCCGGCGGTTTCGCCTATGTGGCCGGCTGGCTCACGCCTCAACGCCTGACCACGCATCGCATCATCAACGCCTTCGAAGCGGACAACGGCAGCCATCCGGGTTTTCGCCGCAACCATGCGAAGGGTGTCTGCGTGTCCGGCTATTTTGACAGCAACGGTAACGCGTCCGCATTATCGAGTGCTGGCGTGTTTGCGCCGGGGTTGACGCCGGTGATCGGCCGTTTTGCGATTCCGGGCGGCAATCCGTCTGCGCCTGATACCAGTGTGCCGATCCGCAGTCTCGCGCTGATGTTCACGCAACACGATGGCGAGCAGTGGCGCACTGGGATGAATTCGGTGCCCGTGTTCCCGGTACATACGCCTGAGCAGTTCTATCAGCAACTGGTTGCCGCCAGGCCGGATCCGGCCACGGGCAAGCCAGACCCAGCGGCACTCAAGGCGTTCAACGCCGCGAACCCGGAGACCAAACCGTTTCAGGCATGGGTCAAGAGCCATCCGCCCTCGTCGAGTTTTGCCAATGGGTCGTACTACAGCGTGAACGCATTCCGTTTCGTGGATGCCAACGGCCAGGCGCGTGCCGTGCGCTGGGCGATGGTGCCCGAGACGCCGTTTGCGCCGATTACGGACGCGCAGAAGAGCGCCGGGGACTTCCTCGACGCCGATCTCGCCCAGCATCTGCAGGACGGCCCGCTGCGCTGGCATCTGATCGTGACGGTGGCCGCGCCCGGCGACCCAACCGACGACGCCACCCAGATGTGGCCGGATGGGCGTCAGCAGATCGATGCCGGCACGCTCGTGATCGAGCACGAGACCTCGCAGGACGACGGCCCATGCCGCGACGTCAACTTCGATCCGACCGTGCTGCCCGCGGGCATCAAGACCTCCGACGATCCGCTGCTGGCCGCGCGTTCGGCGGCCTATTCGGTCTCGTATAACCGGCGCACTCGCGAAGAAGCGCTCAATCCCAACCTGCACCATCCGCAGCCGAATGGAGATCCGTCATGACGCCGACGCACACGCATTTCAGCCCGCTACAGCGACTGCTGCACTGGACCATGGCGCTGCTGATCCTCACGATGCTGTTTATCGGGATCGGCATGGTCGCGACGGTGTCGCATGCGCACGCTACGCTGATCGCGATTCACCGGCCGCTCGGCATCGCGATCCTGTTGCTGGTGTTGCTGCGCATTGGTGCGCGGCTCAAGCGTGGCAGCCCGCCACTGCCGGACGACATGCCTGCGCCGCAGCGCGTCGTCGCCAGACTCTCGCATCTTGTGCTTTACGCGCTGATGCTGGCGATGCCGTTGATCGGGTGGGCGATGTTATCGGCTGAGGGCTATCCGGTGACGCTGTTCGGCGGGGTTCATCTGCCGGCAATTGTGCCGCGTGACGTAGCGCTGTTCGCCGTGTTGCGGGCTTTGCATACGTACCTGGCGCTCGCGTTGTTTCTAACGGTGCTAGGGCACCTCGCGGCCGCGTTGTTTCATGGACTGATTCGCCGCGACGGCGTGTTTTCGAGCATGGCACGCGGGGCTCGCCGGGCCTGAAAGACCGCAGGCTCACGCCGCCTACGTCGCTCACATCGTTCAGGCGTGAGCGGCGCAAGCCAGCACGGTACCGTTCGGAACGGTCAGCTTTTGACGCGTTCCGATCGCGGATCGTACGGTGCTTTAAGATGGACCGTGGCGGGCAACAGATCGCCGGCCACGTCGATCTCGTATCGCCCGCTCGTCAGATACGCGGCGTCGGCAATGCCGTCCGGGTTGTTGATATACCCCATCGCCACTGGACAACCCAAGGTGTGACCGAACGCCGCCGAGCTCACGAAGCCGACCGGCGCACCGTTGCGCAGGATCGCTTCGCCACCCCACAGCATGCGATCGGCGGCACCGTCGGCCGTGAGTACGACCATGCGTCGGCGCAGAGGCTCGTCGCGCAGCTTGAGCAGAGCCTCGCGGCCGCGGAACGGAATCTGCTTGTTCAGTTTGCAGGCGAACGAGAGGCCCGCTTCGAACGGATTTGAATCCGGCGTCAGTTCACGTCCCCAGGCACGATAGCCTTTCTCGATACGTAGCGAATCGATGGCGTAATAGCCCGCGTTGAGGAGGCCGAACGGTTTGCCTGCGGTATGCAGCGTCTCGTAGACGCCCGCCGCAAATTCGACCGGCACATACAGTTCCCAGCCGAGTTCGCCCACATAGGTGAGCCGAGTAGCGCGCACAGTGGCATAGCCGATGTCCACCTCGCGGCTCTGGCCGAACGGGAATCCGTCGTTGCTCCAGTCCGCCTTCGAGATGCTTTGCAGCAGTTCGCGGGAGCGCGGACCCATCACCGCCAGCACTGCGTATTGCCCAGTGACATCCACTAATGTGCAGTGCCTGTCGTGCGGGATCGACTTCTCGATGTAGTCGAAATCCCGCGTGGTCTGCGCCGAGCCCGTGACGATCAGGTATTGATCGGCAGCGAGGCGGGTCAGCGTGAAGTCGGACTCGTATGCGCCGCGCTCGTTGAGCATGCCGGTATAGACGGTGGTGCCAGGCGGCACAGCAACATCGTTGGCGACGATGCCTTGCAATACTTCTTCCGCATCACGTCCCTTGACGAGGAATTTCGAAAACGACGTCATGTCGAACAACGCCACGCCTTCGCGGCAGGCACGATGTTCGGCGCCGCTCCACGGCAGCCAGTTTTGCTGACCGAAGGCGTAGTCGATCTTCGCTTCTGCCACGCTCGGTGCGAAGAAGTTTGGCCGCTCCCAACCCATCTTGCTGCCGAAACTTGCGCCCTGATCGCGCAACATCGGGTAGAGCGGCGAGCGCCGGAACGGACGCGCGGTATCGAGTTCGCGGTTCGGCCAGGGCATCGCGTAATGCAGACCCAGCGTTTCCTTCACGCGGTCGTGCAGCCAGGTATCGTTGCCGTTGAAACGCGCAAACCGGCGGATATCGACCGGCCACAGGTCCATGGTCGGCGTGCCGGCGACGATCCATTCGGCGAGCGCCATGCCCGCGCCGCCGGCCGAGGCGATTCCCATCGAATTGAAGCCCGCGCCCACGAAAAAATGCCGCAGTTCAGGCGCTTCGCCGAGGATGAAGTTGTTGTCCGGCGTGAACGACTCGGGGCCGTTGTAGAACTGCCGGACCTGGGCGCTCTCGAGTGCCGGCACGCGCTGCAGGGCGTTTTCCATCAGGATTTCGAATTGATCCCAGTCGTCGGGCAGCAACTGGAATTCGAAATTCTCGGGGATACCGTTCATGCCCCACGGCTTCGCGTTCGGCTCGAAGCCGCCCATCACGAGGCCGCCCACTTCTTCCTTGAAATAGATAAAGCCGTCCGGGTCGCGCATCACGGGCAGGTCGGGATGCACGCCGGCAATCCGCTCGGTGACGATGTAGTAGTGCTCGGCCGAGTGCAGCGGCACTGTCACATCGCAAAGCCGGCCGACGGCCTTCGCCCATTGCCCCGCGCAGTTGACGACGATCTCGGCGTTGATGGTGCCCTCGGCGCCGTCCTTGTTGCGCCACGCAAGGCCGCTGACTTCGCGGCCGCCCGGAGTTTGCCGTGTATGGATCGCGGTGACGCGGGTGTTCTCGACGATCCGCGCGCCACGTGTGCGGGCGCCGCGGGCGAGAGCTTGCGTGAGGTCGGTGGGGTTGGCCTTGCCGTCGCCGGGCAGCCAGACTGCACCGAGCAGGTCGTCGGTGCGCATCACCGGCCACAGATCGCCGGCTTCCTGCGGGCTAATGACATCGCAGGTCACGCCGTAGGCGCGGGCGACGGCCGCGGTGCGCTTGAGTTGCGTCATCCGCTCCGCCGTGCGCGCAACGGATAGCGAGCCGCATTGTTTCCAGCCGGTGGCGAGGCCGGTATCCGCTTCCAGTTCGGCATAGAGGGCCGTGGAATAGCGGATCAGCTTCGTCATGCTTTCCTGGGCGCGTAATTGGCCTACGAGACCCGCCGCGTGCCAGGTGGTGCCGCAAGACAGTTGACCCTGTTCCAGCAGGACCACGTCGGTCCAACCCATTTTCGTCAGGTGATACGCCACGGAGCAGCCGACGATGCCGCCGCCGACGATCACAACCCGGGCGTGCTGGGGGAGAGGTGTAGACATCTTTCAGGTCCTGGGCGATGAATGTGGATATGCGTGGAAATTCGTGGGCATAGAGTGCAACATAACGCCTCAAAACGCAACACAGTCACGGAAAATTCATCGCAAGGTGATTTAGATAGAGCACGCTATTTCATTAAATATAAAGGCTTAAGCTCATTTTTTCGGGGAAAGTTGATTTGGTTGGATATGTGTGGAAATTGCTTTCTCTGGCGTGACACCTTTGCTAGACTAGGCACCACCCGCACCTTTCCGCCCTCCGGTATGTTTTCGACCCAACGTCAAGCTGAAATCCTGCGCATCGTGCAGACCCAGCGCACCTGCACGGTCACCGAACTGGCCGAAGTTTTTGCCGTGTCCGACGAGACTATCCGTCGCGACATCAAACCGTTGATCGCCGAAGGCGTGTTGCTGAAGGTGCACGGCGGCGTGATGCTGCCGGAGCGGCTCGACGAACCGCCGTTCCAGCGCCGCATGCAAGAGAATCTCGAAGCTAAGCGGGTAATCGCGGCGCGTGTAGCTGATCTGGTGCAGGACGGCGATTCGCTCATCCTCGATAGCGGCACGACCTGTGTCCATATCGCCCAGGCACTGTGCGCCCGCTCGCAGCTGACCGTCGTGACCAATTCCGCGGAAATTGCCCGTACGCTGGCGCCGCGCAACGGCAACCGGGTTTTCATCGCGGGCGGCGAACTGCGCGCCGACGACTCGGCCGCGTTCGGCGAAAGCGCGCTGGCGTTCATCCGCCAGTTTCACGTGCGCTATGCGTTCGTCTCGGTGACGGCAATCGACGCGCAAGGCCGCTTCATGGACGCACAGCCCGACGACGTGTCGTACTCGCTCGTCGCTTTTGCGCAAGCCGAGCGGCGCGTGGTGGTGGCTGACCACGCTAAATTCGGCCACACCGCGCTTGTGCATGCGTTCGGCCCCGAGGCGGTCGATCTGCTGATTACCGATCAGGCGCCGTCTGCTGCGCTGACCCAGTTGTTTGCCGCGGCGGATCTGGAGGTGAGCGTTGGCATGCCCGCGGACGCTGCGGCGGGCGTCGCGCCCTGAGCGATCCGGTGGCGGTGCACCCCGCTTCAAACGCGTGTTTGTTTTCTTGACACATCCGCAACGGTGATGACCGGCACATGCGTAAAATAGTCGGTTTGCAGTGGCGAATGCGGCCCCCGCCAACCCTCGGCGGGCCTCGCAGAACAGCAGAGGATCCGCAGCCCGGGTCAGGCTGCCCCGGCATTTCCTCGACGCTGCCGCTCGCCTGAACACGCATGGATGGGTCACCCGGATGTCGTCAGTTTTCTACGATCGAGAACACGTTACGAAGTGGTTGGGAGCCAGAACGGTCGAGAAGGCGCGCGACTACGTCGATGCAGTGTCGAACCTGCACTGGGAAAACAACACCCTGAGCGGCGAAGTGCAGGGTACGCAGCGGCACCCGTACGTCGTGGACGTGCAGTTTCATGACATCGGCGACGAGTTGTGGGTCGAGGGTGACTGCTCGTGCCCGGTCGGCTACCAGTGCAAGCATATGGCCGCATTGCTGATCGCGGGGCTCGAAGGGGCGGTCGAGTCGCAGCCGGGCGTGCGGCCCGAGCTGGTCCGGTGGATGGAGACATTCCGTGCACGCGCCGAAAGCGAGACCACCCCGAGCCATCGCACTCCAGGCGCTGAGCCGACCCATGCGCTCGCCTATCAGCTCGGCTGGTCGCGTTATCAACAGCGCCACGAGATCCAGCTTTTCAAGGCACGGCTCGATTCGGAAGGCGTGATTCGTTCGATCGACGAACCGTGGAGCAATGTCGAAGCAGCCTTGATCAAGGCGCCCAAATTCGTTTCGGACGACGACCTGGTTATCTTGCGCAGTTTATGGCTCGGCCACTCGCGTCAGAACCACGGGCATTTCATCTTGCGTGGCTCGAACGGCGGCGACGTCCTGCATAAGCTCGTGGCGACAGGGCGTCTGTTTCCCGCGAACCCAGCCGACGGCACATCACGGCATCCGCCGCGCCCGCTCTCGAGGGGCGCGGCAAGAGCGGGCCGCATCGAATGGGAAGCTCAGGCGGACGACCGTCTGAGACCGGTGCTGCGCACCGAGCCGCAGGCCGCGATGGTGCTCGCCACCGAGCCGGTCTGGTACGTCGACGCCGAGGCGGGCGAGGCGGGCATCGTCGAGCTGTCGTTGCCATTCCCGCAACTGCCCGATTACCTGTCGATGCCGCCTATTTCGCTCGCCGAGGCGCCGCTGGTGGCCGCAGTGCTGCGCGAAGTCGCACCCGATCTGCCGTTGCCGCCCGCGCTCGATACGGCCAAAGTCCGCGTCATCGATGTGGAGCCGGTGCCGGTGCTTGCCCTCAACAGTCTGTCGATGTCCGCGCTCGGCCTTGGCAAACACTTCCAGCGCAATCAGATGCTGGACTTCGCAACGGCCAGCTTCGACTACGAAGGCGTCAGCATCAAGGCGGAGAGCAGCGCTACGCTAGTGCCGGTGCCCGGCGGCAGCGTGCTGCATATCCGGCGCCGCTACGACACTGAAAAGAAGCGTCTTCTCGAACTGCGTAAAGCGGGGCTGCAGGTGGTGCCGGCAAGCGGCGGCCACGCGCGGCACACGCTGCCCGAGACGCTACTGGCGTTACCCGACGTCGACGCGTGGCCCGACTTCGTGGACGAAACCCTGCCGGCGCTCAGCAACGCGGGATGGCGCGTAACGTTGGCGTCCGGCTTCCGTCATCACGTGATCGAAATCGATGCAATCGAAGGTACCGCGCGCAGGACCGGCGACGGCTGGTTCGACCTCGAGATGGGCATCACGCTGGGTGATCGCACCGTGCGCCTCGAACCGCTGCTGGCCGGACTGTTCCGGCGCGACCGCCGCTGGCTCGGCGGGGCGCTCGAAACGATCGACGATGACGAAGCCATCGAACTGACCACCGACCGCGCCGAACGCTTGCGTCTGCGTGCGGGACGGCTCAAGCCGGTGGTGCGGGTGCTGGTCGATCTGTTCGATGGGCTGGGCAGCTGGAAGGGTGACGAGAATATCAGGATTCCTGAGCTTGATGCCGGACGTCTTGCCGCACTGACCGATACGGGACGCTGGCAGTTCCAGGGCGACGCGTCGATCCGCCAGTTGGCGCAGCGTCTGCAGACCGGCGGCGGTGTGCAGGAAGTGCCGGTGCCGCGCGGACTGCGGGCCGAGTTGCGTCCGTATCAGCATCAGGGCTTGAGCTGGATGCAGTTCCTGCGCGAGCACAACCTGGCCGGCGTTCTGGCCGACGACATGGGCCTCGGCAAAACGGTGCAGACGCTCGCCCACGTGCTGGCGGAAAAGGAAGCAGGGCGGCTCGACCGTCCCGCGCTGATCGTCTTGCCGACTACGCTGGTCCATAACTGGCGGGAAGAGGCGCAGCGTTTTGCGCCGGATCTGAAGGTGCTGGTCCTGAACGGGCCGCAGCGCAAGGAGCGCTTCGAACTGATCGGCCAGCACGACCTGATTCTCACGACCTATGCCCTGCTATGGCGCGATCACGCTGTCCTCTCGGAGCACGAGTACCACCTGCTGATTCTCGACGAGGCGCAGTATGTGAAGAACGCCACCACCAAGTCGGCGACTGCGATTCGCGATCTGCGCGCACGGCACCGTCTGTGCCTCACCGGCACGCCGCTGGAAAACCATCTCGGGGAATTGTGGTCGCAGTTCGACTTCCTGTTGCCGGGTTTTCTCGGCACGCAGAAGGACTTTACCAAGCGCTGGCGCAATCCGATCGAGCGCAATGGCGATGGCGTTCGGCGCGAGCTGCTGGCGCGGCGCATTCGTCCGTTCATGCTGCGCCGGCGCAAGGACGAGGTGGCGAAAGAGCTGCCGGAAAAGACCACGATTGTGCGTACGGTTGATCTGGAGGGCTCGCAGCGTGATCTGTACGAAATCGTCCGGACGGCGATGCAGGCGAAAGTGCGCGCGGCGGTGAATTCGCAGGGACTTGCCCGAAGCCACATCATCGTGCTCGATGCGCTGCTGAAATTGCGTCAGGTGTGCTGCGACCCACGTCTTGTGAAACTCGAGAAGGCGGCGCGCGTCAAGGAGTCGGCCAAGCTCGAGCTATTGCTGGCGATGCTGCCTGAGTTGATCGAAGAAGGCCGGCGCGTGCTGCTGTTTTCGCAGTTCACCGGCATGCTGGAGCTGATTGCGGCGGCGCTCGACAAGGCCGCGATCCCGTACGTCACCCTGACCGGCGACACCACCGATCGCGCCACGCCGGTGCAACGTTTTCAGCGCGGCGAGGTGCCGCTCTTCCTGATCAGCCTGAAGGCAGGCGGCGTCGGCTTGAACCTCACGGCGGCGGACACGGTGATCCACTACGATCCGTGGTGGAACCCGGCGGCCGAGAATCAGGCCACGGATCGCGCCCATCGTCTTGGACAGGATAAGCCTGTGTTCGTGTACAAGCTGATCGCGGCGGGCAGTATCGAGGAGAAGATTGTCCGGTTGCAGGAGAAGAAGGCGGCGCTGGCCGACAGCATTCTGTCCGAGGACGCGGCGGAGACAGTGAAATTCTCCGATGACGATCTCGACGCGCTGTTCGCGCCCATGCCGGAAATCGCCCGAGCGGGGTGAACGGTAAGGCGTAAGGGGATCGGCCATGGACAAACCGCGACCGCTCGACACGCAATAGAATGCCGACATGACGACCTATATCGCTCTCTTGCGCGCCGTGAATGTCGGCGGCACCGGCAAACTTCCGATGGCGGAACTACGCGCCATGTGCGAATCCCTCGGCTTTACGAAGGTGCGCACATACATCGCGAGCGGCAACGTCGTCTTTGTCAGCAAGCTCTCTGAAAAGTCCGTCAAGGCAAAGCTGGAAGGTGCCCTCGAGGCCTACGCCGGCAAGCCCGTAGGCGTGCTGGTCCGAACGGGTGCAGAGCTGGCAGCGGTGCTTGACGCTAACCCCTTCAAGTCGGCCGCGCCGAACCGGACGGTGGCCATCTTTCTCGACGGAGCGCCGCCTGCGGACACCTTGAGCAAGGTGAGCGGCCAGCAGACGGAAGAGATCGCACTCGGAACCCGGGAGATCTACGTGCACTATGCAAACGGGATCGCAAACTCAAAACTGAAGATCCAGGCCGCCGCGAACGGAACCGCACGCAACATGAATACGGTGGCAACTCTGGCTGAATGGGCAGCGGAATAGTCGAACGGTCCCGCGCTGCATCCGCGCCAATTACGAAAGCAAAATTCCGCCTGACGAATCGCCGGCCGCACAAATTCTGTAACACGATAATCTGGCCGGTACTGCGCAAAATACTGACTACCTGCCTGCCCTCAATGGATTGCCGCGTCGAGGCCGCGTTTTTACGCGCGCGGCCGAACACACCCGGAAACCGATCTAACAATCTTTAAACGATTTAAATTGAGACAGTTCTTATACTGTCTCGCAGACCATAATTATTTGACACTCGGACGTATGGCGGGGAGCACGGCGTCACGAAAAACATGCGGGATGCATCACGCTGGAAAAAATAGCGTGACGGGTGCTGCACCGCTAATCGAGGGATTGGATGTTTTTTAGACCAGGCACGACGCGCATTCCGTTCAGGGCGAACGAGCAGAAGCGCAAGGTCGGGCGGCGCCTGCAGCGTATCGAACTCGATCCGGCGAATGATCGCCACGCCCGCGCAGCGGTGGTTGCCTATGCCGATTCGTGTGCGCCCGAGATGCCGTGGCTGGCCGAGTTGCTGCGTGAGACGGCGAAGCGTGACTCGGACGACGATCTGAGTGCTTGCGCCGCGACAGTGCGGCGTGTATTCGGACTGGCACAAGATTGGGCAGCGACCCAACCCGACTATGCACACGGAGCCTGGGAGCACGTACGCATTCACCTGGACGCGGCTTTGAACAGTCGGTCGAAGCCGCAGAACGACGATGAGAATGACGAAGGCGAGAGCGATGCAAAGAGCTTTGCGCCCACAAGAACAGGTTAGACGGGGCCATAGAATTAGCGCGAGCGAGACCTGCTGTAAGCCCGGTTATGACCCAAGGAAGTGCTTTAGGTAAGTGGAGTGACAGGCTCGAGAGCTTGAGCCGATGCCGGATGGCAGGTGGATGACATTCGGAAGGGGGTGGCGGTTTTCGATTATGATAAAAAACCCAATCACGCTTTGTGACCGGGTGAAGCGTGCGCCATTTTTGAGATATTCCCGATACCTGTTTTAAACGCGGGTTTGTGGCGCACGACTAATAATCGATAAATAGAGTTGTCGGTGGCGGAGTTCGTTGTCTCGTGCTTGACGCGTCGGGTACGCGTCTGACGCAAAAGATAACGCCGCGGTGCAGCCCCAACAGAGGCACGTGCTTTCTTGACCGATGACCGGCCATCCAGATACGAATAACGGAATTGCGTTGCGGGGTGTTATGAGAATTGCAGTCCTGGATGACGATCCGGCTCAGGCCGATCTGGTATGTCAAACGCTCTCGGCCGCTGGTCACATCTGCCACGCCTACGCTGAGGGCCGCGCGTTGGTCCGCCAGCTTCGGCGCCAGACTTTCGATCTGCTGGTGCTGGACTGGAACGTCCCCGATATGTCCGGCGAAGAAGTGCTGCGCTGGGTGCGCGAGAGCCTCTCCGAGCGTTTGCCGGTGCTGTTCATGACGAGCCGCAGCCGCGAGACCGATATCACTTCGATCCTCAACACGGGCGCGGACGACTATGTCGTGAAACCGGTGTCCTCGGGCGTCCTGCTGGCTCGCGTCGGCTCGTTGCTGCGGCGAGCGTACAAGCTCAACACTGCGGCGCTCAAGGAAACCTTCGGCGATTACGAGTTCGATCTCAGTTCCAAGCACGTGTTGGTGCGAGGCACCGCCGTGGCGGTCACGCAAAAGGAATTCGACCTTGCCCTGCTGCTATTCCAGCATCTGAGCCGGCCGCTGTCGCGCGCGCACATTCTCGATGTGATCTGGAAGCAGGCCACTGAAATCCCGTCACGCACAATGGATACCCACGTTTCGATGTTGCGCAGCAAGCTCGGCCTTAGACCGGAAAACGGTTATCGCCTGACGCCGATCTACGGCTATGGATACCGGCTTGAGCGCATCGAAAAGGGGGATGCGTGACGGTTTCTGGATTCACGCCGCCGGTGGGTCTGGCGGCTGGCAGTGCGCGCCGTGCGCTGGCGATCTTCGTGCCTTGCTTCGTCGCGGCGCTCGGGCTTTCCCCGGCACTGGCCGCGGCGCACAACAGCAAAAGCGCGTCACTTGTGACCGTGCCCTACACGACCAAAGCCGGCGACACCCTGTATGAGATAGCGGCACGCTACCTGCGCGATCCGCACGATTGGGCCGTATTGAGCCGCCTGAACAAGGTGCCGGCGCCGCGCCACATGCAGGCGGGCATCCAGTTGCAAATCCCGGCAGCATTGCTGCGCCAGGAGCAGGAAGCCGCGCGTGTGGTGGCCGTCAGCGGTCCGGTCGAACGTGCGTTTGGCGCCGGCCCGTACACGCCGCTTGCGGCCGGCACGAGCCTCGGCGAAGGCGATCGCGTGCGTACTGGCCACGATGGCTTCGCGTCGCTGGAACTGCCGGACGGCTCGCACGTGACGCTGTCGCAGGGCGCCAGGCTCGAGGTCGGCAAGCTGCGTGTGACCAGCCTGACGGGTGCCTCCGACCGGGTGCTTCTGCTGCAGCGTGGAGAGGTGGAAAGCGAAGTCACGCACGCGACGAAGAAGGACGACCGTTTCCAGATCCGTTCGCCGTCGGTGGTGGCGGGCGTGCGCGGCACGCACTTTCGGGTGAGCTACGACACCGCCCAGCAGCAGACCGCGGTGGAAGTGCTGGACGGTGCGGTCGGCGTGGATCCGGCCAGCGGGTCGGCTGCGGCACCCGCGCCGGGTGTGCCGCTGCAAGCGTCCGAGCAGCTCGTGTCGGCGCGCTTCGGCAACGTGTCCAGCGCGAGCGGTTCGATCGGCACGCCGGTCGAATTGTTGGCCGCCCCCTCGTTGACCGATCCCGGCAGGGTACAGGACGGCAAAACCGTCGCGTTCGATCTCGTGCCGGAAAATCAGGCCTCCGGCTATCGCGTGCAGATCGCCCGCGATGCGGATCTGCTCGACCTGATCCGCGATCTACCGGTGAAAGAACCGCATGCCGATTTCGGCGATCTGCCCGACGGCACTTACTTCGTGCGCATCTCCGCAGTCGATCGCAATGGCCTTGAAGGCCTGCCGCAGATCTACGCTTTCGAGCGGCGCCAGTTGGGTCTGAGCGCGTCGGCCACGCCACGCGCCGGCACCCGCGACTATACGTTCCGCTGGTTCGCGAGCCGGCCGGGCGTGGAGACCCGTTTCCGCTTCGTCCTTGGCGCCTCGCCCGATCTGCGCAGTCCGCTTGTCGACCGGACCGACCTGCCGGCCGGCGAGCTCGTGGTGACGGATCTGCCACGCGGCGTTTATTATTGGACCGTAATTGCCGAGCAGTTCGAAAACGGCCGGTTCTACGAGAAGGGCAGCTCGATCCGGTCGTTCACGCTTGCCCGCTAGGACTCTTCTAACTCTCCGCGCATGAGCCTCGATCCGCGTGCACGACTTGGGCGGCCGGCTGGCCGACGCTTCCTGCTGGAGTGGGGCGCGATCGGCTGCCTGGGCATTGCGGTGATCCTGGCCAGCGCCTCGGGCCGCTGGACGGCAGGCATAGATCATCTCGTCTACGACCGCTTCCTGATGCTGCATAAGCAAGCAGCGCTGGCTGATATCGTCGTGGTCGAAATCGACAATGCGAGCATCGAGCGGCTTGGCCACTGGCCGTGGCCGCGCAGCGTCCACGCGAGCCTGCTGGAGCGGCTGGCCGAGGCGAAGCCGGCCGCCGTGATCTACGACGTGCTGTTCACCGAGGCCGCTGCAGACGACGCGCAACTGGCCCACGCGGTCGCCCTCAGCCCGACCTATCTGCCGGTTCTTCTCAGTCCCGAGGACAAAGACGGCGCACGGGTCGTCGTCAAACCCGTCCCGCGCCTGGCGGAAGCCGCGGCGGGACTGGGCCACATCAATCTGGAAGTCGACAATGACGGCATCGTCCGCAGTGTCGCGTTGTTTGAAGGCGATGCCCACTCGCGCTGGCCGCAATTGATGGTACCCGCCTGGCGCGCGATCAAAAGCGGTGCCATCCGGCTCGCGCAACCGGTCGAGGGGTTAGCCGGGCGGCAGGACCGCACCCGCGAACCCGTCGACGAAGCGCGCTTTCTGATCCCCTTCAGCCTGAACGCAACGAACTATTCGCATGTGTCGTTCGCCAGCGTCGTGGCAGGCGAGGTCCCGCCGGACGTGCTGCGCGGCCGTGTCGTGCTGGTAGGCGTGACTGCCTCGGGCTTATACGACCGCTTCGCGACGCCTGTCTCCGGCGATCTGGGACCGCTGCCGGGCGTCTATATCCACGCGAATATTCTGGACACGCTGCTGACCGGCCGGGCTATCGATCCAGTCCCGGCTTTTCTGCTGATCCTGGTCTCGCTGGTGCCGCTCGCCGCGCTGCTGGCGGGCTTCCTCGTGCTCTCGCCATGGCGTTCGTTGTTGCTGACGGCGGCGCTGAGCGCGGTCATCGGCTGCGGGAGTGCCGCCTTGCTATACGGCGCACGGCTGTGGGTGTCGCCGGTGCCAGCCGTGCTCGGGCTGATCGTGGTGTATCCGATCTGGAACTGGCGGCGGCTCGAAATGACCATGACGTATCTGCGCAAGGAGCTGCAGCGTCTCGCAGACGAACCGCACCTGCTGCCGGAGACGCCGCCGCGCCGCCGCGAGTTCGGCGGCGACGTGCTGGAGCAGCATATGGCGCTGATGGCGCAGGCCGCCCGGCGCGTGCAGGACATGAAGCGCTTCGTCTGGGACAGCCTCGACAGCATGCCCGAGTCGATCCTCGTGAGCGACGTGCGTGGCATCGTGCTGATTGCGAACCACGCTGCGATGACGCACTTTGCTCGACTGGGAGCCCAGCCGCCGCAAGGCCGTCTGATGGGCGAGGTGCTCGGCGATCTGACGTTCGTGAAGACCATCGATGCCGGCGGCGAGGGTGACGCCGAAAACGATGCGCGGGCGCGCACACACTGGCCGGCGATCCTCGATCCGGCGCGGCGCGAATTCGCAGACCTGATGGCGCAGGGCATCGAAGTGCGCGATCAGGCCGAGCGCGACCACCTGCTGCGCTACGCGACGTGCAGCAACGAAGAAGGGGAAGTGACCGGCTGGATCGCCGGTCTGGTCGACGTTTCTGCGCTGCACGCGGCGGAGCGCCAGCGCGAGGATGCATTGCGGCTGCTGTCGCACGACATGCGCTCGCCGCAGGCCTCGATTCTCGCGCTGGTCGAGATTGAACGCGCCCGCACCGAATCGGGCCACGTACATGAACTGCTGGAGCGCATCGCACGTTATTCGCGCCGCGCCCTGACGCTGGCCGACGACTTCGTGCAACTCGCACGCGCCGAATCGCAGGCGTACGTTCTCGAACCGGTGAGCCTGAGCGAGCTGACGATCGACGCCAGCGACGAAGTGTGGCCGCAGGCTCATGCCAAGCAGATCCAGATGGAAACCGCCGCGGAAGGCGACGACGGCTACTGGATCTGCGCCGATCGCTCGTTGATGACGCGCGCGCTAGTCAATATTATGAACAATGCTGTGAAGTACAGCCCGCCTGGGTCGCGCATCGTCTGCACGGTGGGGCCGGTCGACGGCTTGCCGCGACGCGTGCAATGCACGATCCGCGACCAGGGCTATGGCATCCCGCTCGACCAGCAGAGCCGGCTATTCCAGCGGTTCCGGCGTTTCCACGAAACCGAGCAGCCGGAGACCGGCGGCGCGGGACTCGGGATGGCTTTCGTGAAAACCGTCGTGACGCGTCACAGCGGCGAGGTGCAGGTCGAGAGCGCGCCGGGCAAGGGCACCGCGTTTACGGTGCGTCTGCCGGCCTTCGACGACACGACACTCGACGCGAAGCTCGATACGCAACTCGACGCCAGGCTGCGGTAGCTAGCGTCAAGCAGACTAGCGGCCATGAAGCGCCTGACGGGCACACCGTATTCTTTTGACGAAGCGAGAAGATGATGAAAATCACGCTGATAGGTACCGTGCTAATTGCAGCAAGCCTCGCCGCCGGCCTGACGGGATGTGCCGGCGTCAACACCGACGTGCGGGCGTCGCCCTCGGCTGCGCCACTGCAAGGCGAGCGCAGCTATGTGCTGGCACGCTCGCCGTTGCAGGATGACACGCCAGATCATCGGGAATACGAAGCATTGATCCGGACCGAACTCGGCAAATACGGCTTCGCCGATGCCACCGAACTGCACGCGCACTATATGCTGTCGATCGCTTACGACACCCGGCTTGCGGGCGTGGGCGTCGGCACGGCAGGGTGCCCGGAGGCGGACTGCAACAGTCCGGGCCAGGCCTCGTTCTCACTGTTCGGCCACTCGTACAAACACTCGCTGACGCTGCGCTTCTTCGAGCAGACCAACGGACACGAGGTCTACAAAGTAAGCGCCAGCAGCGTGGATCACGATGCGGACCCGCAGCATGCGATTCCGTACCTCGTGAAGAGCGCGCTGGCCCAGTTTCCGTTTGCCGATCACCCGGACTGGCGCGTGAAACTGCGCGCCAACAACGGGGGCGGTACGCCCCAGGTCGTATCGGTGAAGCCCGTGGCGCCCTGATTCGTGCGCAGTCCGCTACCGCTACTTGTTGCTGCCGTTGGTCCAATACAGGACGTCGTCCTGCCGGTCGAACACGAAGACCTTCATGGCCATCTGCTGCCCCATGTCGAGCCGGTCGAGCTCAAGGCCGTGCACGGCGGGTTCGCCGGCGACTCCCTTTTGCACGTTACGGATGATCGCCGTGGTCTCGATCGTCGTGTCGAGCTCCTTGGACTTGAGACGGAAGGCGACGCGCAAACGCTCGCCCACCGACCCTAGCGGCCAGGACGCCGTCAGCGACATGCCAAGCGCGCTGACGCCCTTCGCGAGGCCGATGCCTTCGTAGGTGTTGCCAGTTTCGCCGACCCCGTAGCGCACCGGTAGGCGAGCCCGCACGCGGATCGATTTGCGCTCGCGCAGCCGGCGGATCACCCCTGGTCTGGACAGCACGACGTAGTCGAACGGCAACTGGCAGACCGCTTCGACCGTGCAGACGAAGCGGAACACCGCCTGGCTCGCAATCGCGACGATCTCCACGTTTTCGCCTACTCCCAGCGGCAGGATTTTGCCTTCGAACAGCGGCGGGGTAGCGAACAGCGACTGGTTCGGCGCGAAACCGATGATGCGGCACGGATGCATCGGTGCGGCGCTGCCCACATGCAGACGTACGCCGATCAGCGCACCGATCGTCAGATGCATGTCTTTGACCGCCAGCGGATCCGACGTGTCGGTCCTGGCGGCACCAGCCTCGCCGGGCGATGCGTCGGCATCAGGCACATCGCCGCGCTGCGGCTTGAAGTTGTCGAACAGGAACTTGCGTTCCTCGACGCCGACCAGGATCGCGCCGGCATCGAGCAGCAAGGTGCCGTCGCCGTCTACGATAGGCCAGTCGAGCGGCGTGCCGACCGGAACGGTGTCAAGGTTCAATGCGGCCGGCACTGCCCTGACGGGTAACTCCACGGTATCTTCGTTCATTTGGCGTTTTTAATATCGAAGTGGGTGACTAATAATAACGTCACCATTACCGGAAAGTTTAATCAATTATCGACAGCAGGTAGAAATGGCTTATGAATGGATTGATAGGAGCAGTTTGAGGAGGGAATTGGCACTGCTTGGCGTCGATTGGCGCTGTTATTGGAAACAGATGGATTCGCAGATCGCGAAGGACGTCTAACAATCCATCCAGGGAAAGCGGCCTCTATTTGCCGACACCTGCAAATAGAAGCCGCGTCGCGTGCTCAATGCACTTGCGTATGCGCCGGCTGTTGCCCGCTGGCGCGCGGCTGCGTGACCGCGCTGACCAGCACGAATACGATGATATTCAAGGCCAGTGCGACAAAACCGATATTCACGTCCTTGGCGACATCGGGCAGGAACGGGAATAACTGGCCCATGCTGAGATGCATCAGCGTCGTCACTGCCACCACCGCCACGCCGGCCAGAATTCCGCAGAACGCCCCCTGTTTGGTCGCCCGGTTATGCGGCGCGAGGCTGCACACCATGGCCGGAAACAGCTGGGTGACGAAACTGTAGCCCATCAACAGCAATGCGACGATGGTTTCGCCGCCATGCAACGTGAAAGCCACGGCGACCAGAGCGACGACAGGCACCAGAACGCGTGCAAGCTTCTTGACTGACTCGTCGGCTGCATCGCGCTTGAGCAGGCCGCGGTACACGTCATTGGCGAGCAGGGTCGAGGCCGTGTTGAGGATCATCGAGCCCGGCACCAGCGCGGTCAGCACGCCCGCGCCGCCGATGATCCCGACAAACCAGGGATCGAAGGTCTGCAACGACAACTTGAACAGCGAGAGATCGATATCGCCGCCTTTCAGGCCCGGCACTTTCAGCACGGCCGCAAAACCAACGAAGAACACGAACAGCAGGATCAGCTGATAGAGCGGCAGCACGATCGCGTTGCGACGGAAAATGCGTTCGTCCTTGGCTGTAAATACCGAGCCGAAGGTGTGCGGCCACATGAAAAACCCAAGCGCGGTGAGCAGTACGGTCGACTGGAACCAGGCCACACTCGACCCCTTGGCGGGGAAAGTGAGGAAGCCGGGTTTGGCGGCGTCGATCGTCCGGAACATATCGCTAAGGCCACCGTAGTAATGGATCGGCAGATAGATGCCGAGAAACAGCACGATCGCCAGAATCAGCGTGTCCTTGACGACCGAGTTCCACGCCGAGCCGCGCACCCCCGAGACGATCACGTAGCACGTCACCACCGCGGCACCGATCCAGACGGCGGAGGTCGACGAGATCGCGCCATACGAGGTGGTTGCGACGATGATGCCGAGTCCCTTCAGTTGCAGTACCAGATACGGAATCAGCGCAGCCACGCCGACCAGCGCGACCAGCACGCCCAAAGCCGGGCTGTCGTATTTGCGCGCGAAGAAGTGCGGCTGCGAGATCAACCGCTGGGCTTTGGCGAAGCGCCAGATGGGCGGCAGCATCCAGTACGACAGGATGTAGGCAAGCGACCCGTAAGCGAGAATGTAATAGACCGGCGCACCCTTGCCGTAGGCGAACCCGCTGCCGCCGAGAAAGGTGAAGGTGGTGTAGATCTCACCCGCCATCAGCAGGAACACGAACGCGGTGCCGAAACTGCGGCCGCCGACGGTCCACTGTTCGAGACTCATGTCGTGACCGCGCTTGGCACGCAGTCCGAGATACAGCGCGAATGCCGTGAAGAGGGCGATGATAACGAGAGCGCTGCTCATGATCGGGCCTCTTCGGTATCGACGGCGGTCTGACGATTGGTCGGATCGAGCCGGTAGACGATCCCCATGATGATCGAGATCAGGATCACCCACAGGACGATCCATGCAAGCACGAATGGCATGCCCAGCACGAGCGGCTCGACACGGTTGACGAACGGCACGCCGAGCAGGATGCCGATGAACGGCAGCGCGGCGAGAATGCGAAGGAACATGGGGAGCAACTCCTCGAACGGTAGGTGCGTCTGGGGAAGCCAGTCTTCCGTCCCGACTTTATGCCAGATGGCTCTGGTCCGTAAAGGTCGTCAAAAAGATGTAGGCAATTTGAAGGCTTTGAGTCGCGGCGGTCGTAACGGGAGCGGCCGGGATATGATTAGGCGTGCGACCATGTGTGGCCATGGGTGTCTACGGCAATCGGGTTTGCCCGCATGGTCTGACCGCGCAAATAACAGAAGAGCGATCTGGGCGGGGAAGCAGGTTCCGTCCAGCCAGACACAATCCGATGGCTCATCGCGTCCCGGCCGGGACCCATCTGAGCTGTCGCTCGATGCGGATCGTCAACATGGTGGAAAGTCTGATCTCGGACATTCTGTTTGGGTTTACCGGATTGATCAGCATCATCAATCCATTCGGCATTGCCTTCGTTTTCCTTGACCGGACTGCATCGCTTACCACTGAAGAACGCACCGCGCTGGCGCGCAAGATTGCCATCAACGTGATGTGCGTGCTGCTCGTCGCGTTCTTCCTCGGCACGCCTGTTCTGCATTTTTTCGGCATTTCGATGGAAGCGCTGCGCATCGGCGGTGGCTTGGCTGTCGCGGTCGCCGGCTGGAACATGCTCAATGCGCCCGATACGCCGCCGGCGGAATCCGCCGTCAAGCGGGTCGATGCGGAGAACGCCACGTCACGGGCTTTCTTCCCGTTCACGGTGCCGTTGACCACCGGGCCGGGTTCGCTCGCCACGGCTATCGCGCTGAACGCGAACCGAACCCACAAGCTGTCCGAGTTCGTGCTGTCGAGCATCGCGTCGGTCGTGATCTCGATCATCGTGGCCGTGGTGGTCTATGTCACCTATAGCCGTGCCGTCATTTTTGCCCGCTATCTTGGCGTCGAAGGCACCAAGGTGGCGATGCGGGTGTCGTCGTTTCTGCTGCTCTGCATTGGCGTGCAGATCATATTGACGGGTTTTTCGGAGTTTCTGATTCCTATCGCGCAGTTGCCGCCGAAGTAGGTGGCGAGCGGCACAGAGAACTGCTGCCGCGCTGAAAATTTCCGCGACATCAGCGTGCCAGTGAGGCACCGAGTGGTCGAGATACATGACGTGGCTTGATATCACTTTGTGATATCGTCGCCCACGATAGCCAGGTACAAATCGACATTGCACGCGGTATTCAAACGACCTACGCCCGGCGGCATCGTGTTCGCGGAAATTGAATCACTGATCGTTGCGTTAGGAGGCGAAGTCAGGGAAGGCGCCGGTTCGCGGATTGCATTCGAATTGAATGGCAGTCGACGATATTTGCATCGACCGCATCCGGGCAAGGACGCGAAAAGGTATCAGGTGGAGGAAGTGCGGGAATGGTTCATCGAATTGGGAGTAACGCCATGATGAATGCAATGACCTATAAGGGTTATCTGGGCAAGGTCGGATTCGATCCAGCCGACAACATTTTTGTTGGACATGTGCTCGGTGTGTCGGACCGCATCACTTTCCACGGCGAAACAGTAGCCGGGTTGACGGCTGACTTTCGCAAAGCAATCGATCACTACCTGGACGATTGTGAGAAGACCGGGCGGGAACCTCAAAAGGCCGCGTCGGGCAAACTCATGCTCCGCATCCGCCCCGAGGTCCATGCCGCAGTCAGTGTCGCCGCCGCGGCAGCTGGTAAAAGTATTAGTCAATGGGCCGACGAGGTGTTGGACCAGGCTTCGCACGCGTTCGGGTAAGCCAACCGCGTAGGTCCCGATATCCCGAATCAACCCGAGGAGGTCCCACATGTGTCGCTGGCTGGCCTACACCGGCAATCCCGTCCAACTCGAGACGGTTCTGTTCCGCGCCAAACATTCGCTGATCGATCAAAGCCTGCATTCGCGGCTCGGCAAAACCACCACCAACGGCGACGGCTTCGGCATCGGCTGGTACGGGCGTCCCACGGACATCCCGTTCCGCTACCGCTGTATGCAGCCTGCCTGGAGCGACCGCAACCTGCGCGAAGCCGCTCGCGCGATCCACTCGCCGCTTTTTGTCGCGCATATTCGCGCAGCCACCGACACCCCCGCTCAGGAAACCAACTGCCACCCGTTTCGCCACGGACGCTGGCTATTCATGCACAACGGCCTCGTGCGCAATTACCCGTTGGTGCGGCGCGAACTGATGCTGGCGATCAAGCCTGAACTGTTCCCGTCGATCGAAGGTTCGACCGACTCCGAAGTGCTGTTCTATCTCGCGCTGACCTTCGGCCTGGAATTGACGCCGGTCACCGCACTGGAGCGCATGGTCGCTTTTGTGGAGGCCACCGGCCACAAGAACGGCGTCGAACACCCGCTGAACATGACGGTCTGCGCGACCGATGGCGAGCAGATCATCGCAGTACGTTATTCAAGCGAGCGCGATTCGCGCACGTTGTTTCACAGCACGTCGTTCCACCACCTGCATGAACTGTATCCGCACGATGCACGTATCGCCGCGGCCGGCGACGATGCGTTTCTGGTGTTGTCCGAGCCGCTGGTGGATCTGCCCGGCTGGTGGGAGGAGATTCCGGAGCGTACGGCGGTGGTGGCGCGTGGCGGCCAGATCGAACAATACGACTTCAACCCGCACCTGGGATGACGCGGGCCAAGGCGGGGTAGTGTGGGCGGCGCCGGGGTCAACCTTCTGGCGCGGCCACGCGCTCAGCTTCAAGACATGGCGCCACGGCTTCAATGCTGGACCGCTGAGCCGTGCGAAGTTTCCCCCACGTCGAACGCCGCCACGGCCGCTTGCAACTGCCGCGCCTGATCCTCGAACGACAGTGCCGCCGCAGCCGCCTGCTCGACGAGCGCGGCGTTCTGTTGCGTCACGTTGTCCATCTGCGTGACGGCCACGTTGATCTGTTCGATGCCCTCGCTCTGCTGCGCCACCGCCAAGGCGATCTCCTGCACGATGCTGGTCACACGCGCCATGGCGTCCTGCGCTTCCTGAATCGTCGCACCGGTCCGCTCGACCAGCTCGGCGCCCGAGCCCACCTTGCCCACGGCGTTCTGGATCAATCCGCGAATTTCCTTGGCAGCACTCGCGCTGCGCTGCGCCAGATTGCGCACTTCACCCGCCACCACCGCGAAGCCGCGGCCTTCCTCACCGGCCCTTGCGGCTTCGACGGCGGCGTTCAACGCGAGGATATTGGTCTGAAAGGCGATGCCTTCGATCACCGCGATGATGTCGACCATCTTCTGCGATTCGCTGGAAATGTCGCGCATGGTGGCGACCGCCTCGACCACCATCGCGCCGCCGCGGTCGGTGACCTGCGCGGCATTGGTTGCGAGCTGGCTCGCGCTGCGGGCGTTCTCCGCAGTCTGGTGCACCATCGAGGTCATTTCTTCCAGGCTCGACGCGGTTTGCTGCAGCGCAGCCGCCTGGCTCTCGGTGCGCGCCGAGAGGTCCGCATTGCCGCTGGCAATCTGGCGAGCGGTGACAGCCACGTTGTCGGCGACGCCGCGAATCTCGCCGATGGTGCGTTTCAACGCATCACGCATGCGCCGGATGGTCTGCATCAGGCTATCGGTGTCGTTCCTGCGCGTGCGGATGCCGATGGCGAGGTTGCCCGAGGCGATCGCTTCTGTGATGTCGGCGGCGTAGTGCGGATCGCCGCCAATGGTGCGTTCGATGCTGCGGTTGATAAGCGCGACCAGCAACGCCAGCAGCACGGCGAGCACGAGGAACACGCCGCCCGCTGCGTACAGGGAGTTATGGAACGCAGCGGCGATATCGTCTGTGTAAGCGCCGGTGGCGATAATCCAGTCCCAGGGCGCATAACGCACGACGTAGCCGAGCTTGTCGACCGCCGTGGCCGGCGTGATATGCGGCCGGGGAAACACGTAGTCGACGAAGCCGCCTTGCGGGGCCTGCGCGGTCGAGGCGAAAGCGACATAGTGGTGGCGGCCGTCGGCGTCGGCGACGCCGCTCAGATCCTTGCCGTTCATCGCCGGCTTCATCGGATGCATCACCATCTGCGGCCGCGAATTGATGACGAGGAAGTAACCATCCTCGCCGTAGCGGATGTCGCGCAGCCGGGCGAGCGCCTGCTGGCGAGCCTGATCCTCGGTGAGGGTGCCGGCCTGCGCAAGTGCTGCGTACTCCTCGACAATCGACAGGCCTATATGCGCGACGTTGACCAGATCGTGTTTGCGCTCGTCGATTCGCGTCTGATAGGACAGCCAGGCAGCGGAGATCGACACCAGCAGCAGGGCGGTCAGGCTGACGAGAAGCGGTAGCCAGAGTTTCTGCTTGAATCCGAGCTTGCGCATGCACACTCCGTGAGGTGCTTGTTGTCCAGGGCGGGCCGCGGCAGCCAGGTCCGCCGGCCCTGAACGGATTATCGGCATGCGCTGCCCGCAATTGTCTAGAGTCAAACCCTCGGTGGCGCTACGCGGAGCGCATAGGTGGGCCTGAGCGCCGTTGCCGGCGCGGAATAGCGAATAATATGGCTTTGAACCGCTCGCCGGAAATCGACCATGCCGCTCCTCATTGAAGCTTTTTTCGATCACGTCACCTCGACCGTGACCTATGTAGTCCATGCGGGCGACGGCTCGGCCTGCGCGGTGATTGACCCGGTGCTCGATTACGACCCGAAAGCCGGGCGCACGTCGACCGCATCGGCGGAGCGGGTGGGCGCGTTCGTACGCGAGCACAGTTTGCAGGTGGCTTGGCTGCTCGAGACGCACGCGCACGCCGATCACCTGTCGGCGGCGCCGTACCTGAAGGAAGCGCTGGGCGGCCGCATCGCGATCGGCGAAAACATCCGCACGGTGCAAGGGGTCTTCAAGGGCGTCTTCCATCTCGGTGCGGAGCTTCACGCTGACGGCAGGCAGTTCGATCATCTGTTCGCGCCGGACGAAACCTTCAGCATCGGTGCGTTGCAGGCGCGGGCGCTGCATGTGCCGGGCCACACGCCAGCAGATATGGCGTACCAGATCGGCGATGCGGTGTTCGTCGGCGACACGCTGTTCATGCCGGACGTAGGGTCGGCGCGTTGCGATTTTCCGGGCGGCGACGCGCGGATGCTGTACCGCTCCGTCCAGAAACTGCTCGCACTGCCGGCGCAAACGCGGCTCTTCATGTGCCACGATTACCCGCCCTCGACGCGCGAGCCGCAATGGCAAACCACGGTGGCCGAGCAGCGGCGCAGCAACATCCACTTGCACGACGGTGTGACAGAGGACGAGTTCGTTGCGATGCGCACGGCGCGCGACCGCACGCTCGAGATGCCGACGCTGATCCTGCCCGCCATTCAGGTGAACATCCGCGCCGGGGCCTTGCCGGAGGCGGAGGCAAATGGCGTGCGCTATCTTAAGATTCCGTTGAATACGCTTTGATTCTGCGCGTCTGAATCTGCCTTGAATCCGCTTCGAATCGTCTCTACCGCTTCAGCAACATCGCGCTCAACACGGAAAACACCGTCGACGGCAGTTCTGCCAGCCGGCTCACGACCACGTTGTGCGGATAAAACGCCTCCACCGCGTCGGTCAGCACGCCGATCCCCACCAGCTCGATACCGGTCTTCTGGATCGCCGTCACGCGTTGCCGCAGATCGCTGCGCAACACCAGCGGATCGCCGTCGCCGGTGGCCGGATAGCCGTCGGAGAACACCATCAGGATACGGCGCTCGGCGGCATGATCGGCGAGCCGCGTCGCTGCCCAGGCGAGTGCTTCGCCGTCCGGATTTTCGTGACCGCAGTCGATGCCGGTGAGGCCGCTCAGATCCGCCGTGCCAAAGCGTTTATAGATCTGCAGATCGAGCCGTTCGACGAGCCGGTTGTAGCGGTGCAAATCTGCGCCGGCGGCCTTTTGCCGGGCGTAGAGCAGTTTCATCTGCGGGGATTCGATCGAACTGTAGCCGAGCACTTCGCAATCGAAGCCCAACTGGGTTAGCGCATCGCCCAGCGCGGCGGCGCACAACTGGGCCAGTTCGATCTTGCGGCCCGCCATCGAACCGCTGCGATCGATCAGCAGCGTGACGGCCACGTCGCGTCCTTTGGCGGCGCGTTTCACCTTGAACGGGGTTCGATAGCCGGGCGACGTGGCGAGCTTCGCCAGCGACGGCCGGTCGATCTCGCCGCGCTCCTGCTCGCGCCGCCAGCGCGTGCGCTCGTCGGCGCTGAGTGCGCGCTCGAGCTTTTCCTTGAGTTGCGCGGTTTCGGCTCGCGCCCGCGTGCGCAGTTCGCGCCAGGCGGCGAGGTCGCCGCGGCCCGTCTGGTCGTTGACCACGTCGAATTCGGTGGCGAGCGGGATCGACATCACCATCCGGGCAGACGCGCGCAGGGGTTGTACCGTGCTGTCCGCACGCGCGGCGGACGTTTGCGCATCGGCGAGCGCGTGCCCCATGCCGGCGCCGTTCAAGGCCTCGGCGCCACCGCCCGGATCCAGCGGCGCGGCTGCTGCGTTCTCTTCGCTGGCGCGCGTGCCGTCGCTTTCGAACGGCTCGAAGGAGGAGCGCAGCGGATCGGTATCGATGTCCTCCGCGGTGCTGCCCGTGAACATCATGTTATTGACGTCGCCCGCGGATAGCGCCCGGACCCGCGCCAGAATCTCCCGCGCGGCGGCGATGCTGTCGGCGGTCGACCGGCTGCGGCTCGCCCGCTCGAGCAGATCCTGCGCGGCCACCATCGCAGCGGAAAGCGACTGGCTGTTTTCCGCGCCGCTGGTGGTCTCGTCCCACAGCCTGCGTTCGACGCGCCAGATAAAGCGCTCGCGCCAGCGCAGACGATTCCAGCCTTGCTGCGTGCGGCCCGCAGCATGTGCGCGCAGCTTGCCGATAAACCAGCGCGCACCGGGATACTCGTCGAGCAACTGGCCGCACACACGCCGGTCTTCGATCACGTGCGCGAGGTTCGCCTCGACACCGCGAGGTAGCGCTTCGAGTTGCGCGAGGTCCGAATGTTTTGCGCGCGCCACTAGCAGGTCGAGATAGCCGACCAGTACATCGGTCGAGAGGGCGCCGCCCACCTCGTAATCGGGAATGACGATCCGTCCGCGCTCGACCCGCGGTCCATCCGGACTGAACACGACGCTCACGCCATACTGCCCCGTGAGGACGCGCGCAATCTTGCTGAGCGCGGACTCGAAGTCGAATCCTTTGGCGTCGCGCGCTGCGTGCATCGCGCTCACTCCGCCGGAGCGATGTGATGACGAATGATGCCGCGGATCAGCGTGGCGTCTTCCGGGCTCACCTTGGCGTAGATGGCAGGGCCGGCCGCGCGCTCGGGGTCGCCGGTGCGCAGCATCAGTTCGGCCCAGTCGAGGAGCCGCCGGGTCGAGAAGGCGCTCGCGAGGTCTTCGCGTGCAAACGCCGCACGGCAGTCGGCTGCGATCGCCGCGAGCGTGGCGGCGACAGTAGGCGTCATATGCGGGGCGAGCGTGCGCACCAGCACGTCGGTTTCTTCGGCCGGCGAGAGATAGTCGAGCAGATAGACGCGCCACCGGTCGAGAAACGCCTCATTCATGAGATTCGCGCCCTGGTACAGATGGCGGAACTGGCTCATGGCGCCGACCGCATTGGCCGTGCCGAACAGGCGAAACGCCGGATGAGGCGCCACGACCTCGTTGCCTTTTTCCTTCAGCGTGAGGCGGCCATGCGGTTCGAGCACGGCGGTCAGCGCGGCGAGAATCGACGGCTCGGCGAAGTCGATCTCGTCGACGATCAGCCAGAGTCCTTCGCGCATGGCAGTGGGCAGGACGCCGTCGACCCAGAGCGTCTCGCCGCCCTTGACGGTCCAGAAGCCGACGAAATCGCCCACCGTCGTCTGGCCGTTCATGTTCGAGCGCACCACGCCATGACCGGCACGCGCCGCCACCTGTTCGATCAGACTGGTCTTGCCCGCACCGGTGTGGCCGATCAGCATGACGCGTTTGTTTTCGACGATATCTTCGACGATGTCGTTAAAGCGCTCGGAGAACAGATAGGCAGGGTTGACGCGCGGCACGAGCGCGCCGCCGGCGCCGCAGGGCACGTCGACTTCGCCGATGCGAACCGTAGCGGCACGGGCCTCAGCGGAGTTGGAGCCGAGGCCGAGGCCAGCGCCAGGGGCGGCGGCACCCGCACGCCGCTGCGCCGCCGCTCGCTGCAGGTCCGGCATAAACGCTGCCCGTTGCAGTGCATCCGCCTCTGGCACTGCACCTCGCGCCTCGAAGACGAAACCTTCCCGATGCCACTTCTTCAGCTTGGCGCGCAGGTTTTCGGCGTCGACCACCAGATCGATATCGACGGCGCCATTGCCTTGCGCGTGCTGCACGCCGTGTTCGAGGCGATAGGTTTGCGGCCGGTCCGCTACGGTGACGCGCCACCACTCGTCGCCGGTGTCGGTGGCGCGCAGGTAGAGGCCAAGGTGTTCAGCTTCAGTCAATTCAGGAGCGTTCATCGGAGCGTGTCGATCGGGTTCAGCCATGCCGGCCAGGAGCAAACGTCTATCTTATCCCGGACCTGCGAGCGGGCGCAGGCCGGTTCCATCTGCGAATGGCGATTCGCCTCGCGTCCGGTCGCCGCTTCAGGCTGTTTCAGATCGACCGTCACCGGCCCATTCAATTAAGCAATTCGCACAATCGGGCCTCGGTCGAACGCCTCGACGCTGTTTTGCGCAGCCGGCTTTTTTCACCTAGAGTCAACTTATCCAGCGTCGCGAAAGCCCGCTCGCATAGGGTCTGGAGATGGCCCGCTTTGGGCGAAACCAATAAATAGATGGTGTTCGGCAGAATAAAATGAAACTACGCGAACCATTGATGGCCACCTTGCTGGTGGCAAGCCCTTTTGCGCAAGCGCAATCGAGTGTCGTGCTCTATGGGCGGCTCGACGCGGGTCTGCAATATATCAATCATGTGCCGACCGGCAGCGGCGGCACCGCAAATAGCTGGAGCGCCGAAGGCGGCGACTGGGGCACCAGCATGCTGGGGTTCAAAGGCACGGAAGATCTGGGTGGCGGGTTGCACGCCATCTTCACCCTGGAAACGGGTTTGCAGGTACAGAACGGCACCACGAGCGGCGGCTTGCTGTTTTCGCGGCGTGCATTCGCGGGCCTGAAGAGCGACGAGTGGGGCACGCTGCAGGCCGGCCGCAACCTGTTCATCGATAGCGACGGCGTGTGGGAATTCGACCCAATGGTGCAGCAGGCGTTTTCATCGGCCTCGCTGGTGCGCGGCCGCAACTGGCAGCAGACCAGCAACAACGTCGAATATCACAGCCCCGTGTTTGGCGGTTTCGACGTACAAGGCCAGTACGCCCTCGGTAATCAGCCGGGCGCCTTCAACAACGGTGCGGTTGGCCAGTTCGGCCGCTCCGACGGCATCATGCTGACGTATCACTCGACGTTGTTCGACGTGCGCGGCATCTACGACGAGCTACGCGACAGCAACGGCCAGTTCGCCAATATCTTCACCAGTTCGCGCGAGTTTTTCGCGGGCGCGAACGTGCACTTCGACTCGGTCAAAATCCAGGGCGCCTATACGCATTACTCCGCACCGGATACGCCAGCCGGTCTCGCGGACAGTGCGAATTACTACTGGCTGGGTGCGACCTACACGTTCAATCCAACGTGGGCTGTGACGGCGGCGGGCTTCTACGTGATTGTCGGCGATGGCGGCGGCGATGCGCTGCACGATCCATCCGGTCACGCCTCGATGTATACGCTCAGCACAACGTACAACTTTACCAAGCGGACTTTCCTCTACGGCACGATCGCTTACGTGGACAACAGCAGGCAAGCCGACTTCTCGCTGCTCGCCAATCCTCGTGAAGGCACGGGCAGCACAAGCCCGCTGCAAGGCGAATCGCAGACGGGGGCGTACGTCGGGATCATGCATCAATTCTAAAGGCGATCACGGCGACGACGGTACTGTCCACACAGTTCGTGGTGGCATCGTTGCCGGGATGCGGCCGAGTCTGTATGGTGGATGAGCCATGCGACGCCTGGTCGTGACCAGAGGCGACCTCGCGTGCTCAACCCCAAGGACGCCGAATGACTTCAGAAGTAACCCCGCCGACAGATCCATCACAGGCAGCGCCTACCCCGCAACAAGCTAGCGGCCTCGACGCGTCGCAAGGGACATCTGATGTACCGCTACGCACCGACGTACTGATCGTCGGCGCCGGACCCGTTGGACTCTTTGCCGCGTTCGAAGCAGGGGTAATCGGCCTGTCGTGCCACATTGTCGACGCACTCGACCGCGTCGGCGGCCAATGTACGGAGCTGTATCCCGACAAGCCGATCTACGATATCCCGGCCATACCGTCGTGCACCGCGCGCGAACTGGTCGAACGTTTGCTGGAGCAGTGCAGACCGTTCGACGTACCGATTCATCTGGGCCAACGGGTCGACACCGTCGAGCAACGCGACGACGGCCGCTGGACCGTCAAGACCGGCCAGGGGCTCGTGTTCGATGCGGCCGCCATTCTGCTTGCAGCAGGCAACGGCGCGTTTGCACCGCAGCGGCTGGCATTGGACGAGGCCGTGCCGCTCGAAGGGCGTCACGTGCATTACAGCGTGCCGAGGCTCGCGGATTTCGCCGGCAAGAACGTGGTTGTGGCGGGCGGCGGCGACTCGGCGCTCGATTGGGCGCTCGCACTGCGTTCGGTGGCGCGCAAGCTGACGTTGGTGCATCGGCGCAATGGTTTCAGTGCTGTGGATTCGAGCGTCGAGCAGATGCGGCGTGCAGTCGACGCCGGGGAAATGACGTTCATGGTCGGCGCGGTCGGTGGCTTGAGCGCGCCCGACGGCAAGCTCGAATCGATTGAGATTCGCCAGATTGGCGGTGCCACCCAGATCGAAGCGGATCATCTTGTGGTGCTTTATGGACTGGTGGCGAATCTTGGCCCCATCGCCGACTGGGGGCTAAGCCTTCATGCCGGCCGGATCGACGTCGATACGTCGAACTACGAAAGCTCGCGGCCAGGCATCTTCGCGGTAGGCGACGTCGCCAACTATCCGAACAAACAAAAGCTGATTCTGTCCGGCTTCCATGAGGCATCGCTGGCCTTGCGCAAGGCTTACACCTACGCCTATCCGGAACAGAAACGGGTGCATGTGCATTCGAGTTACGACGCCAAACTCGCAGCTCGCGTTGCGGCGAGTACAGAGTAGGGTGGTTTCGGCCGCCCCCGCAGTCCGTCCCTTCCGCTTCCCCGTCGATCGTAAATCGCGCACGATCCTGCGCGGTTCACGATCGCCCCGTTGTGGGGAATGACGCACAAACATAGGCCGTCCTCCGGTCGTCCCGGACTGTCCCGGTTCCCCAGCGAAGCTCCTCGCGGCGCGCCGCAGACCCTTGCTGCGTAAGCCTCTGCGCCATGCCATAGGCTACGCACCCGTCAATTGGCATAACTCCTGCTCTATGAGTTCAAACTTGTATCCAAGATTGAACTCATGAACCTCACGCGCTTCGACGCGCCGTTTTCCACCGCTATCGCTGCAATCAACCTCAACCACACGAGACCGGACCCGCTATGAGCAATCGTCGCCACTTTTTAAAGAATGCCAGCCTGCTGACGCTCGGCGCGGTGCTGCCGTTCGAATCCGTTTTTGCCGCCAGCAAACTGACCGTTGGCGTGATCTATGTCGGCGCGCGCGGAGACTACGGCTACAACCAGGCGCAAGCCGCCGCCGCCAACGTGATCAAGGCGCTCCCTAACGTCAAGGTGGTCGAAGAAGAGAACGTGCCGGAGACCATCGCGGTGCAGAAGTCGATGGAAGCCATGATCGAACAGGACGGCGCGACGCTTGTCTTCGCCACCTCGTTTGGCTACTTCGATCCGCACGTGCTGAAGATGGCCGCCAAATATCCGAACGTGCGCTTCGCGCATTGCGGCGGTTTGTGGAAGCAGGGCAACCCGTCGAATATCACCAGCTACTTTGGCTATATCGACGAATGCCAATACCTGAATGGCGTTGTTGCCGGCCATATGAGCAAGAGCAAGAAGCTCGGTTTCGTGGCCGCCAAACCGATTCCGCAGGTTCTGCGCAATATCAATGCGTTCACGCTCGGCGCGCAGTCGGTTGATCCTTCGATCACCACACATGTGATTTTCACAGGCGACTGGTCGATGCCGGTCAAGGAAGCCGAATCGGCCAACAGCCTCGTCGATCAGGGCTGCGATGTGCTGACCTGTCACGTCGACGGTCCGAAGGTCGTGATCGAAACCGCTGAAAAGCGCGGCGTCATGAGCTGTGGCTATCACGCGAGCCAGGCGGCACTCGCGCCGAAAGGCTATTTGACGGGCGCCGAGTGGGACTGGGCTACGCCGTACAAGGAACTGGTGGCAGGCGCGCAAACCGGCAAACCGCAGCCGAACGTCTTGCGCGGCGGCCTCAAGGAAGGCTTCGTGAAGATGTCGGCATATGGTCCGAAAGTCACGCCCGACGCACGCCAGAACGCTGACGGCGTGAAATCGAAAATGATGTCCGGCGAGTTCGTGATCTTCAAAGGCCCGATCAAGGACAACAAGGGCGGCGTGGTAGTCGCCGACGGCACGAGCCATATCCAGACCGACTACACCTTGGAAAGCATGAACTATCTGGTCTCGGGTGTCGTGGGCCAGATCTGATTCTTTCGCAATCCGAACGTCTTTCAAGGAGCGGCTATGCGCCCTAATGCGAGTTCTGCCCGGCTGATGCTTGGGGTGCTGCCTGCGTTGCCGACCCTGTGCGCGCTGGTGGGCACGCTTTTGCTGTTCTGGCTGTTTCTGCTGGTGCAGGGCGCGCCGGCGCTCGATGCGATCGGGCTGATTTTCCAGGGCGCATTCGGTTCGTCGTTCGCATGGCAAAGCACCTTGCTGCGCGCGTCACCGCTGATGTTGACCGCGCTGTGCGTCGCTTTGCCAGCACAGGTCGGGTTGATCGTGATCGGCGGCGAGGGTGCGCTTGCGCTCGGCGGTCTCGCCGCCGCGGTGGTGCCGCAGTGTTTGCCTGCCGGTACACCGTGGCTCATCGCAACGCCTTTGATGGCGGTAGCGGGAATGCTCGCGGGGGGCATCTGGATCGGAGTTGTGGGTGCGTTGCGGCAATGGCGCGGCGTCAACGAGACGATCAGCAGCCTGTTGATGTCGTACATCGCGATTGCGCTATTCAAGCATTTGGTCGAAGGACCGTTGCGCGATCCCGCGAGTCTGAACAAGCCCTCGACGCTGCCCGTGCCCGACCCAATGACGATCGGCTCGCTGCCGGGACTCGAAGTGCACTGGGGTTTGCTGTGGGGCGTGGTGGCCTGTATTGCCGCGTGGGTGTTCGTCAAGCACAGCACCAAGGGCTTCGCGATGCGCGTGGTGGGCGGCAGCAACCGCGCGGCCCGTCTGGTCGGTTTGCCGGTCGGCATGCTGGCGCTGGCGGCCTGTTCGATGGGTGGCGCCGCAGCGGGTCTTGCCGGCATGTTCGAAGTGGCCGCCGTGCAGGGCAGCGCGAACGCATCGTTGCTGGCGGGTTACGGCTACAGCGGCATTCTCGTCGCTTTCGCCGCGCGTCAGAACCCGCTGGCCATCGTGTTGTGCGCGGTGCTGATCGGTGGGATCGAAGCGAGCGGCAGTCTGCTGCAACGTCGCCTCGATCTGCCCGATGCGACCACGCTCGTTTTGCAGGGGTTGCTGTTTGCCAACCTGCTGGCATGGGAAGCGTTAGGCGGCCGTATTGTTGCCTGGCGCGTGAAACTGCAGGCGCTCGCGGTGACCGAAGTGCCGGTGCAACTGGAGAAGACTCATGCCTGATATGCACTCGCCTGTGATGGTTCTGCTGCTCTCGTTGCTGGCCGGTGCGATTCGCGTGAGCACGCCGTATCTGTTCGTGAGTCTCGGCGAATGCCTGACGGAGAAGGGCGGCCGGGTGAATCTCGGTCTCGAGGGTATTCTCGTCTCCGGCGCGATGAGCGGCTACGCCGCTTCGTATCTGACCGGCTCGCCTTGGCTCGGTGTGCTGGCCGCAGGCGTCGTAGGGCTGCTATTCGGATGTCTGCACGGTCTCGTGTGCTCGTTGCCGCGCGTCTCCGATATCGCCTTCGGCATTGCTCTGATGCTGCTCGGTACCGGCCTCGCGTTCTATCTCGGCAAGCCCTTTATCCAGCCGCAGGCGCCGATGCTGCCGTCGATCGATCTCGGCAGTTGGGCCGTCTCGCCGCAACTTCATAACGCGCTGCATATCAATCCGCTGTTCGTGATCGGCATCGTGCTGGCGTTTCTGCTGCAGTGGGGTCTGCGCAGCACGCGCTGGGGCATGACGCTGCGCCTCGTCGGCGATCACGCCGAGACGGCACGCGCGATGGGTTATCCGCTCACGCGTATCCGGATTGCAGCCACCGCAATCGGCGGCTTTTTCGCGGGCGTCGGCGGGGCTTACCTCTCGCTCGTCTATCCAGGCAGCTGGAACGAGGGGCTCTCGAGCGGTCAGGGCCTGATGGCCGTCGCACTGGTGATCTTCGCGCGCTGGCAGCCGTTGCGATGCCTCGTCGCAGCGCTGCTGTTCGGTGCGGCGGGTGCGCTCGGGCCCGCGTTGCAGGGCATTGGCGTGACGAGCGGTTACTACCTCTATAACGCCGCACCGTATGTACTGACGCTCGTGATCATGATCATCAATTGCCGTCCCGATCGAACACTGGCCGGCGCACCCGGCGAACTGAGCCTGACGCGCTGATGTGCTGACGCGTGCACGTGTTCGCGCTTTCACGCATAGCGCCTGTCGATGCCAACCTGAAGAGACCACCACCATGACCCGATTCATCGATGCGAAGCCTTACCCCTGGCCCTACGACGGCGACCTGCGTCCCGAGAATACGGCGCTGGTGATCATCGACATGCAGACGGATTTCTGCGGCCACGGCGGCTACGTCGACAAGATGGGCTACGACCTCTCGCTCACGCGTGCCCCGATCGAGCCGATCAGCAGGGTGCTCGCACTGATGCGCGAGCAGGGCTTCACGATCATTCACACGCGTGAAGGTCACCGCCCGGACCTGTCCGATCTGCCGGCCAACAAACGTTGGCGCAGCCGCCGCGCAGGCACGGACGGCGTGGGTATCGGCGACGACGGTCCGTGCGGCCGCATTCTGGTGCGCGGCGAACCGGGCTGGGAAATCATCGACGAACTCGCGCCGTATCCCGGCGAGATCATCATCGACAAGCCCGGCAAGGGCTCGTTCTGCGCGACCGATCTCGAACTGATCCTGCGTACGCGCGGCATTGCCAATCTGGTGCTGACCGGCATCACCACCGATGTCTGCGTCCACACGACGATGCGCGAAGCGAACGATCGCGGCTTCGAATGCACGGTGCTGGCGGACTGCTGCGGCGCGACCGACAAGGGCAATCACGACGCCGCGTTGCATATGATCACGATGCAGGGCGGCGTGTTCGGCACGGTGTCGGATTCGCACGCGCTGCTTGCCACACTCGGACGCTGACCGATCATGTCGACTCCCGCTCCCTACAACCAGCCGCAAGACGCCGCCACGCACGCCCTGGGCGTCGAGGTGCTCGGCGCTTCAAAAACGTTCGGCACGTTTCGCGCGCTCGACAAGGTTTCCATCAAGGTTGCACCCGGCACGATCCACGCGTTGCTAGGCGAAAACGGCGCAGGCAAGAGCACGCTGGTGAAGGGACTCGTCGGCTATGGACTGCTCGACGAAGGACAGATCACCGCCGACGGTCGCGAAGCGAAAATCGCTTCGCCGCGCGATGCACAGGCGCTCGGTATCGGCATGGTGTACCAGCATTTCACGCTGGCAACCGGCCTCTCGGTGGAAGAGAACCTGTTGCTGGCGCGTGGGCGTCTGTCCTGGCGGATCGACTGGAAGAGCGAACGCGCGGCCTTGACGGAGTTCATGAAGCGCATGCCATTCAGTTTGCCGCTCGAAGCGCCCGTCGCCGGACTCGCGGCCGGCGAGAAGCAGAAACTGGAAATTCTCAAACAACTGTATCTAAAGCAACGTTTCCTGATTCTCGACGAACCGACTTCGGTGCTCACGCCTCAGGAAGCAGACGAGGTGCTTGGCCTGATGCGCGATCTCACGTCACGCGGCGAACTGACCGTGCTGATGATCACGCATAAATTCCGCGAGGTAATGGCCTACGCCGACGACGTCACCGTGTTACGCAAAGGTCGGCAGGTCGGCACGACGGCCGTCGCGCATACCGATCGCGACCAGCTTGCGAGCTGGATGATGGGCACAAGCTCGGCACTGCAGACCGATTCTGCGGCGAAGGATTCACCGGTACTGGCGGAGATCCGTACCGAACGCCCAGCGCGCAAGCCGGTCGATCCTCACGCAGCGATCCGGCTGGAACTGCGCGATCTTTCGGTGCAGGACGATCGCGGCCATACCGCCGTGCGGCACGCCACGCTGGCAGTGCGTGCCGGCGAGATTCTCGGCCTCGCAGGGGTGTCGGGCAATGGCCAGAAAGAACTGGTCGAGGCACTGGTCGGGCAGCGCCGTCCGGTAGAAGGCGAGATGCAGATTGCCGGTGCGCCGTATCAAGCCACTCGCGAACAGATGACTACACGACGTGTGTTTGCGATTCCCGAAGAGCCGCTCCGGAACGCCTGCGTTGCCGGGATGAGCGTGGCGGAAAACCTCGCCTTGCGCGACTTCGACCGCGCGCCCGTGTGCCGCAGCGGCTGGCGCCTCGATCGTCGGGCGATGCGCGAGCGGGCCACACAACTGATCCGCGATTTCAACGTAAAGCCTCCTGTGCCTGAGCGGATGATCGGCACGCTATCGGGCGGCAATGTGCAGCGCGCCGTGCTGGCACGCGAGCTGGGACAACCGGTAGATGTGCTGATTGTCGCGAACCCGGTGTTTGGCCTCGACTTCGCGTCGGTGGCCGATATCCACGCGAGACTGATCGCCGCGCGCGATGCCGGTGCAGCCGTGCTGCTGGTCAGCGAAGACCTCGATGAACTGCTGGAACTGGCTGACCGCATCGTCGTGATGGCGGAGGGCCGGCTGGTCTACGAAACGCCGGCAGCGAGCGCTGAGCGCGCGGTGCTTGGGCAGCACATGGCGGGACATACAGAGGAAGCAGTGCTTTAGGACACGTGCAGGGATGAGCGTTCCAGGACCGAATAAAAACGGGGGCAGTGGCGGGTGACTGCATGCCAATGGCAAGCAGGGCAGGGATAGAGGACCGGTGACGGCGGGCGGCGCAAGCCGCCCGCACGTTATAACAAGGCTTAAACCAAGGTTTAAACCATGAGCAGCGAAGTTCAGGCTTTACCCTCGCCGTTTGTTTTCGAGCCGCGTCACACCGCGCTCGTGATCATCGACATGCAGCGCGATTTCATCGAGCCTGGTGGCTTTGGCGAATCGCTTGGCAACGATGTCTCGTTGCTCGCCGAGATCGTTCCAACGGTCGCGGAGCTGTTGGCGCTCGCGCGCAAAGCCGGCTTGCTGGTGGTGCACACCCGCGAGTCGCATGCGCCGGATCTCTCCGATTGCCCGCCCGCGAAGCGCTTGCGCGGTGCGCCGCAGATGCGCATCGGCGACCCCGGGCCGATGGGGAGGATTCTGGTGCGCGGCGAACCCGGCAATGCGATCGTCGACGCGCTCGCGCCGCTCGCAGACGAACTCGTCATCGACAAGCCCGGCAAGGGCGCATTTTATGCAACGCCGTTGAGCGGCGAGCTGAATGCGCGCAGTATTACGCATTTGCTGTTCGCCGGCGTAACGACCGAAGTCTGCGTACAAACTTCGATGCGCGAAGCGAACGACCGTGGCTACGAATGTCTGTTGATCGAAGACGCGACCGCGAGCTACTTTCCCGCATTCAAGCAGGCGAGCCTCGAAATGATCCGCTCGCAGGGAGGCATTGTGGGCTGGACCGCGCCGCTCGCGGCATTAAAAGAGGGACTGTGAGGATGGAAGTCAACAAGCCGGAGATCGTCGCCGAAGTGACAGCGGCCTTCGTCGAATACGAACGGGCGCTGGTCGACAACGACGTCGAAGCAATGAACGCGCTGTTCTGGCACACGCCTGAAACCGTGCGATACGGAATCGCCGAAGTCCAGCACGGCGGTGAAGCGATTCGTGCGTGGCGCGCGTCGTGCGCGCCGGTGCCACGTTCGCGGCGCCTGCATCGAACCGTGGTGACCACGTTCGGCAACGATTACGCCACCGTCAGCACCGAGTTCACCAGCGACGCGACCCCGTTGCTCGGCCGCCAGATGCAGACCTGGGCACGCCTCGAGTCTGCGGCGCAGGCGCACCAGGGTTGGAAAATCGTCGCAGCCCATGTCAGTCTGATCGCAATGCCTTGATATGAGCGAAAACGCAGCTGCAAACGTAATCGGAAGCGGTGCAACGGGTGGCACCGCAAGCCCCTCGCCAAATGCACCGAACGCTCCGAACGCGCTGGCCGAGCAGGTGTATCAGCAACTGAAGAGCGACATCTTCAGCTTCCGGCTTTTTCCCGGCGACCGCTTCTCCGAGAGCGACATCGCGCAACACTACGGCGTCTCGCGCACGCCGATGCGCGACGGCCTGTTTCGCCTGCAGCGCGAGGGGTATCTGGAAGTGGGGTTCCGGCGCGGCTGGAAAGTCTCGGAGATCAACTTCGAGCAACTGGACCAGCTCTACGATCTGCGCATCGTGCTCGAACTGGCTTCGCTCGAGCGTCTTACCTCGGGCAATGCACCGCATGAGTCGATCGATCCGCTCAAGGCCGTCTGGTGCGTCGAAACCGAGGCGCGCGAGAGCGATCCCGTCACCATGTTCGGCATGGATGAAAACTTCCACCGGCAGCTCGTCGCCGCGACCGGCAATCGGGAGATGCTTCGCGTCCACAACGAGGTGACCGAGCGCATCCGCATCGTGCGGCGGCTCGATTTTCTGAAGCCGCATCGCACCAGTGCGACCTACGACGAGCACTCGACGATGCTGCACCTGATCGAACGCAACCGCCTGCCCGAAGCCAGCATTCTGCTGCGTGCGCACATCACGCAAAGCAAACTCGAAGTGCGCAAGATTACGTTGTCGATGCTTGCCGCCGCGCGCGACCAGAAACTGCCGTTTGTGTCCTAGCCCAAGCAACGATCTCACCGCGTAGCATGACGCGCGCCGCGAACTTGCACCCGCAATGTGCGAATTCAGGTCGATCATGCTGGAACATGGCGGACATCGACTAATTCGCGCGGCCTTTGGGGCGCAGCGAAAGCAAATGGGTTTGCTACACTGCGATTGGGTTTTGCAGTACCCGCGACGCAACTTCTCCCCGCAAGACTACGCGTGCCGCTGTGTTTCCAAAGATGTTAAGCGAAGCGCTCATTGACGCTCCCTGAATCGACCCGACGCAATACTCCCGAGAATGTCCCGGAGGTGATTCATGTCCACTACGTTTTCCGGTTTGTCGAAGACTCTCCGGTGGACGCTGATGTGCGGCGCTGCGGTGCTAGCTTTCGGCACGCACGCGCAGCGTCTGCTGGCCCAACCCTCGGCCGTTCCATCCGAGCTGCTCAGCGACGATGAACGGGTCGCTTTCTGTACACAAATGCGACGCGCTTCCACACCGCAGGAACGCAGCGCGGTGACTGCGAGCATGCGCGATACGTTGACGCCGCGCGCCAAGGGGCAAGGGGTTGCATTGCCGTCGTGGCTGATCGAAGGACGGCCTGCCAGCGAAGGCGGCAGCATACCGGGGCTCAGCTGCGAACCCGGCACGCCGCGGCCGCGCGTACAGGCTGCTGCACCGGCACCTGCTCCCGTCCCGGCTCCTGCGACCGCGCGGGAAGTGCCTGAACGCAAAGCGCCGCTGCCGCGCGAACTGGCGACGCGTGAGCCTGTGCCACATGTACCGGCACCCACAACGCAGGAACCGGCCACACGTCCGATGCCGGTTCGCGAGCAGACCGTGGCGAACGTGCCGGGCGTCCCAGCAAGACCCACGCTACCGGACGACGATGCGCCGGTGCGCAACGCCGTGCCGAGCGACATCCCCGTGGCGCACGACGACCACGGTGTCGCATACGTCACAGGCGGAGTGGGGCAGGATGAGGTTGCAGCGTTTCGCGGGCTGGCCTCCGGCTACAACATGCGCGCGACCTTTACGACCGGGTCGGGCGAGTATCTGTCGGGCGTCGCGGTGCAGGTGGCGAGATCCGATGGCACCGTCGTATTCAACGCCACATCGGATGGCCCTTATCTTTATGCGCGGCTCCCGCAGGGCCACTATCGGCTGGTTGCCAGCCTCGACGGCGCGCAGCGCAGTCGCGATCTATATGTGCCCGCCCGAGGGGGCGTGAAACTGAACCTCGTCTGGCCGCTGCTTCACTCGAACTCAGTGAACTGATGAGGCCCGTGCCGCTCGCGGAACACGCCGGTCGTTCAAACTCCGGCGTGTCGCGCCCGCGAGCTTAATTGCCCCTGTAGACGGTGCGGTTGAGGGTCTTCATCTGACCGTCGGTTTCCGCCTGATACAAGTCCTGCTTCACCTCGGCACGGGTGAGGCCGGCGGGCGCGCCAGAGGCCACTTGTCCATTGGTATCCATGCCGACGCCGCTATTCTGGTTGCTGTTGGCGTTGTCATTTCCCATGTTCGAAGTTGCGGCCGGTTGAGGCGCGTTCGGGGTGTCCTGCGCGAATACGGGCGCGGCGCAAGTCATGACGGATACGGCTGCTGCAATATAAGCGATTCGGATCATATTCGACTCCTTGGTGAAAGGACGTTTGGATGGTCGGCTTTGTTTTCTGATGCGACGCCGATTCCGGTCTCCACAACGCCAGTTCAGTCTACGGCCGCAGCCGGGGCGCAACGCTGACGCGTCCATGACAAAACAGCCAGCAAACGATTGCGGCCCAAGACGCTTCGTACGAGCGCCGGTCAGGACAATGCGCGTCGCATAACATGCCAGTCTTTCCCCGCAGTGACATCAAGTTGACCCCATGTTCCAGCAAAACTGACACTCACGGTCAAGCCTCGCGTCAATCTGCAGGCACACTGGCGGTCAAGCATCATGAGAGCAATCAAGGCAATGCAAGGCCATACACGCACGCACCGACGGGCGAAGACCTTATTGATGGGAGTGCCCGGGGAAGCAATGAATCACCACCAGCTCGAAAAAGATATCGAACATCTTGAACACCTGCTGCCGCGTATCGCCGCGCTGGACGGCGCCTTGCCGCTAAGC
The DNA here is from genome assembly GCF_900141745.1 of Paraburkholderia phenazinium. Taxonomy (NCBI): domain Bacteria; kingdom Pseudomonadati; phylum Pseudomonadota; class Betaproteobacteria; order Burkholderiales; family Burkholderiaceae; genus Paraburkholderia; species Paraburkholderia phenazinium. The sequence continues at coordinate 2,824,542 of NZ_FSRM01000002.1, forward strand.
TACTGGCGCAGCCGGCTCGCCAGTGTGACGGTCGCGGCGCGCGTGCCGTCGCAGGTCAGCCGGGTCAAAAGACTGAACGACGCGCTGCTGGCGCTCGAAGCCCGCGAGAAGGATCCGGCACCGTAATATTGGCTACGCAGGCATCGTTTATGCTGCGATCCCGGTATTTACGGGAAAAAAATCGCCATGACTCGCGAAGAGTTCGACAACCGGTTAGCCATGATCTTGCAGGACGCTGCCTTCGGCACGACCGCCGACCTTACGGATCGCGCCGTCGCCTACTGGAATGGCCAGCGTATCGTGTACGCGACGCTGCGAGACGACGACAGCGGCTTCATCGACAAGGAATTCAGTCTGGAGGGGCACTGGAGCGAATGGCGCGAGTGGCTCGAGGAATGGATGGCCCAGCCGAGCTTCAGCGTGCGGCCGGAACTACAGGACGAGATCAGGGTCGCGCCGTCTTCCGGCACGCCCACGCCGTGACCTCGCTTTAAGCTTCCGCTTTAAGCTTCCGTTCCCAGCTAGCTGCCAGGACCGCTACAGAACGGCCGCCGCCTGCGAATTGTCGGCGGGTACCGGCCTCGCCGCGGTACGGCGGCGGCGCGCGGCGATAGCCGGAACTGTCGTCGGCTCTTCGCGCGGTGCTACGGGGCGCGCATCCGTCAATTCGCAGTACACGTCGACATAGCGTTTGACTGCCGTGCCCCAGCCTGAATCGCGCGTCATCGCATTACGCTGCAGTGCGCGCCACAGCGATGGATTCTTGAACGCCTCGACAGCACGCGCCACGCCGCCAGCGACATCCTCGAGCGACTCTCCTTCGAACAGGAAGCCGGTCGCCGCGCCCGATTTGCCCAGCCCTAACGCATAGTCGGAAATCGTGTCGGCTAGACCGCCCACGCGCGAGGCCACCGGAATCGTACCGAAGCGCATCGCGTACAGTTGCGTGAGCCCGCACGGTTCGAAGCGGCTCGCGTGCAACAGCATATCCGCGCCGGCATGCAGCATGTGCGCGAGTGTCTCGTCATAACCAATGCAGGTGCCGACACGTCCTGGCCAACGCGCAGCCAGCTCGCGCATGCGCGCTTCGATTGGCGCGTCGCCCTGGCCCAGAATGGCGAACTGCAGCCGCTCGTGCCGCGCCATCATGGCTGGAATCGCCTCGGCCACCACCTCCGCCATCTTCTGTTCGGTGAGCCGGCTGCCGATCGCCACCAGCGGCACGAACGGTTCGCGTGCAAGTCCGAATGCCTGTTGCAACGCCCGTTTGCACGCGTATTTGCCCGCTACGTTGTCAGCCGAATAATTGCTCGTGATCAGCGCGTCGGTGGCGGGGTTCCACATCTGCATGTCGATGCCGTTGGTGATGCCGGAGAGCTTGTGCGACTCCGCGTTCAGCACGCCTTCCATCCGATGGCCGAAGCGCGGTGTCAGAATTTCCGTCGCATAACGCTCGCTCACAGTCGTAACGCGGTCGGCGTGGACGATCCCGGCCTTCATCAAACTAAGCGAACCGTAGAACTCGATGCTGCGCTCGTCGGTAAGTGCCGGCGCGAGCAGTTCAGGCGGCACGCCCATCCACGGACCGGCGGCGAGCGGATAGTTACCCTGAAACGCGAGATTGTGGATCGTGAAGACGCTGCGGGCCTGCACGCCGCCGAGTTTCATGTAGAGCGGCGTGAGTCCCGCGTGCCAGTCGTGAGCGTGCACGACGTCCGGCCGCTTGATACCGCGCACGCCGCGCGCAATCCGCGCCGCGGCGGCAGCGAGCGATGCGAACCGCACGAGGTTGTCCACGTAGTCGCGGCCGTAGCGGTCGCGGTAGATGCCTTCGCGTGTGAACAGATGATCCATCTGCAGCAACAGCACCGGCACGCCCGTGTCGGGCATCTGCGCCCGGATGATCACGCCGTCGCCGCCCGGCAGACCCGCGAGTCTGGCCACGCGGGTCGCGCCGAGCACGCGCTCGAGTGCGCCGGGATAGGCGGGCATCAGGATCGACGCAGCGACGCCGGCTTCGCATAACGCGGCGCCGTATGCGCTGACCATGTCGGCGAGGCCGCCCGTTTTTGCAAGAGGGGCTGCTTCGGATGCAACCAGTAAAACGTTGAGCGGCGTCGGCATAGTCGGATAAAAATTTGGCGGTGGGGCGTAAGCGGATAGACGTACGGCAGAAATCAAACCGATAGTTTTCAGCAAGCACTGTGCCCGTGGCCCTTGAACGAAGGGGGAGCTGCGAGTTCAGCCGCGGCGAGTGCGTGTCCTCGCTCGTCGACGTGCGCTCGCGCCACCTGCGCGCAGCGCTCTTTGCCGCGCTGCACAAGGATCTGCGGCTTGCGGCCTAAAGCGAAGCCGCGTGTCGATTCAGATTTGCATCGCGTAGCGCATCACATATTTGCGATTTTCGTACGGAGCTCGTGACGCATTCGTGGCAGCACGCGTCTGGCAAGACGGTCAATGCGGGGCAGTTTTTACGCACGACGGCTACACAACAGTGCAGCGATGCACGCTCTTCGCTCCCAGCGCTTTTACAACGGCACGTCGCTTGCTGAATCTTTGGCAGGCCTGCGTGCATTGGCAACGCAGCCGCTCAAATCTGAATCTCTCTGATCTCACCAAGGAGTAAGTCATGAAAATGCAAAAAGCGGTCTTGATTTCGGCGTTGTTGTTGAGCTCTGGCGTTGCGCTGGCTGCGGGTGGAGGTGGTACCGGGAACGGCGGAGCGGGCGGCAATGGGAATGGCAACGGAGGCGGGGGCGCCCCTGGCGATTCGGCGATGACCGCCGCCAGCGGCAGCGGCCCGACGACGATGTCGAAGAGCAAGACGAAGAAGAAACACACGACAGCGTCCAGGCCGGCTAACGATACGACCAACATGCCCGGCGCCGACGCGAGCAGCGGTACCAAGGGGCATTGAGCCGGGGGCTCGACGACAACCCATTCCCGATTCCCCGGTCTCACCTGGAGCCGCGCCATGACACTCGCCGATACTCTCAAGGGCATGATCGGACTTGATCCGACCGCCCACGCAGACGCCGATATGAAGGCGGTGCTCGCCGCGCTCAAGGAACTGAACCCAAAGCCGATCGAAGAATGCAGCGTTGCCGAGGCCCGCGAGCAGCCGACGCCCACCGACGCCGTCCGGAAACTGATGACGCAGGCGGGTCACGCCGCCCGGCTACCGCTGGAAGTGGAGGCGGTGCAGAGCGAGGACAAGCTGATTCCGGGCGCTGCGGGCAGCAATCCGGCGCGTATCTACCGTCCGGCCGGCGATGGCCCGTTTCCGCTGATCCTGTATTTTCACGGCGGCGGCTGGGTGATTGCCGATCTGGACGTCTACGATGCGACGCCGCGCTCGATTGCGGCACAAAGCAACGCGATCGTGGTGTCCGCCCACTACCGGCAGGCGCCTGAGCACAGGTTGCCCGCCGCACACGAGGATGCGTTCGCCGCGTGGCGCTGGATCGTCGAAAGTGCGGCGAGCCTCGGCGGCGACCCAAGCCGGATAGCGGTGATGGGCGAGAGCGCCGGGGCGAATCTTGCCATCAACGTGTCCATCCATGCGCGCGATTCAGGCTTGCGCGCACCCTTGCATCAGGCGCTGATCTATCCCGTGGCGAGCAACAACATCGTTTCGATCTCCTATGAGGAGAATCGCAATGCGAAGCCGTTGAACAAGAAGATGATGTTGTGGTTCGTCCAGAACGTGATCAACGACGAGGGTGATCTGAAAAGCCCGCTGATCGATGTGGTCAGCGCGGATCTGTCGAACCTACCGCCTACGGTGGTGGTGACCGCGGGCATCGACCCATTGCGCTCCGATGGCGAGAAACTCGCGGAAAAACTGCGTGATGCTGGTGTTGCCGTCGAGCACCGCAACTATCAGGGGGCGACACATGAATTCTTCGGCATGGCGCCGGTGGTTCAGGCGGCGCGCGATGCCCAGACTTTCGTTTCGCTCGCGCAGCGCCAGGCATTCGGCGGCGTGCCGCTCGAAGAGGCGCCTTGATCCGGGCGCGCGGCCGCAACATGTACCGGTGAGAGTCAGGCGCTCCGGTAATTCACGCCTTCTTTAAACGACATTGGCCTGGAAAAACTGCAGCGCCTCGGCCGGCATCGGCTTGCCGAACAGATAGCCCTGCATCACGCGGCAGCCGAGTGCGGTCAGCATTTCGCACTGCGATTCGGTCTCGACGCCTTCCACCACGCATTCGAGCCCGAGGTTGCGGCACAGGTCCATCACCGATTTGATGATCTTGCCGCACGCTACATCCGTATCGACCTCGGCCACGAAACTGCGATCAATCTTGATCGTATCGAAGGGCAGGCGATGGACGTAGCTCAGGCTGGAATAGCCGGTGCCGAAATCGTCGAGCGACACCTGGCAGCCCACCTGCTTGATCAGCGACAAGGAAGCACGCGCCTGTCTGAAGTCGCGGGTCACCGCGGTCTCGGTGATTTCGAAATGCACCCGTTCGGCCAGCGTGGCGCTCGCCTGCACGATATCGAGCAACCGCCTTGCGCGCGGCACCGACGAGATGTCGAGCGCCGAGAGGTTGAACGAAAGGTAAATATGCGGCGGCCAGTTGGCGGCTTCGTTCAGCGCCTTGTGCAACAGCACCTCGGTCACCACACGAATCAGATCGGTCCGCTCGGCGATGCGGATAAATTCATCCGGCCTCACCTGACCGAGCTTCGGACTGCGCCACCGGCCAAGCGCCTCGAAGCCGACCGCGGTACGGGTGGCGACGTCGTAGATGGGCTGAAACTCCAGGTAGAGTTCGGCGTCGAGGTTCGCCGCCTTCAACTCCTGGGCGACGAGGCTCGCGCGCCGCACGCGGTTTTCGTGCTCGGCGGAAAACACCACGGCCGTGCCGCGCCGGCTTTCCTTGCCGACGTAGAGTGCGGCATCCGCGCGCTCGAACACCTCGGCCACGCTGACACTCGCAGGCGGCAAACCGGCCCAGCCGATCGTACCCGACAACTCGGCGGTGTTCTCGCCGACCGTATAGGGCCGGCTGAGCCGCTCGCACAGCGTTTGCCCGAGGCGGTCGAGTTCGTCCTCGCCAAGACGCCGTTGAATGATGATTCCGAATTCGTCGCCACCCAGCCGTGCGAAGAAAATCGTCGGATCGGCGAGCGCCAGAAGCCGGTTGCCGACTTCCTTGAGCACGAGGTCGCCGCTCGAATGACCGTAGATGTCGTTGACCTGCTTGAAACCGTCGAGGTCGATCAGCCCCATGTGAAAGTTGGCGACGCCGCCTGTGCTTTGCTCGGCCAGCGCATTGAGCGACGAAAAGAAACTGCGCCGGTTGGGCAGGCCGGTCAGGCTATCGATGTTGGCGAGGCGGAAGTTGTCGTCGCTGAGTTTCTGCGTGACCGACTGGCTCACGAGCAGTTCGCGCTTCGAAGAGACAAGGCTCGCGAAGTTCCGGTAGTAGAGATGGACGATAAAAGCGAGGGTCACCCCGACGAACAGCATATCCGCCGCCATCGCCACGAACACGGGGCGCCCCGCGGCCAGCAGAAAGATGGTGAAAGAACCGATCACGATGGTCAGTAGCGTGAGCGCCGCGGTCCGCAGATGCATCAGGCAGAACACGCATCCGACCACCGTGGTGGCCATGTAGAACGCCACCTGACACTGCTCGTAGGCGGGTCCATAGGGGAATAGCAGCAGCGACCAGGTAGTGAAGCCGACGCCGAACCCGCACGCGAACCAGAAGGTCTTGCGCAGTTCGGGCACGGCTTTCTCATGCGTGAGCGTGCGGTGGCGGACGAACCACCACCGTACGCAGCGGAACACGCAGACCGTGCAAAGGGCCGCCGGAATATGGATGGCGAGCCAGGCCGGCGCGTAGGCAAGGTGGGTGATCGCCACCGCCATCGTGTTGACCACCAGCATGAAGTAGAGGAGCGGGATTTGCCGGCCGAACGCCTGCATTTGCGAGCGCACGAGTTCCGGGTCGGTGCTGTCGACCGTGAACGCCCCCCTTATTCGAGCTACCGATCCCATCAGTGCTCCTCGTGTGAATTGAGCCTTAACCCTCGTATATCGGCAGGTTTCTTAACATTCTTCAGTTTTTATGAGCAGTCCGAGGGAAATTGCCGATGTGCGCGGGCCGCGAGCGGGTTGCGCAAACGTTGTCGTGGCAATGGGAGGAGTGGGCGGGGAGTGGGACCCCGGCGCCCGCGGGGTCCGGTCAACCGGTCACGCCAGTTCTGGCGGCGGAGTGCTGCGCTTGCGTTGGCGTGTCAGCGTATCGCGGTAGATGCCGGGGACGTTCGCCAGTTCAGAGGGCGAGCCGTCCTGGACGACACGGCCGCGATTGACCACGACGATCCGGTCGAAGCTCTGCAGCGTAGACAGACGGTGAGCGATGGCGACTACCGTGCGGTTTTGCATCAGGCGTTCGAGCGCCAGCTGGATCGCCGCTTCCGAGGCCGAGTCGAGCGACGACGTAGCTTCGTCGAGCAGAAGGATCGGCGAGTCGCGCAGAATGGCGCGCGCAATGGCGATCCGCTGCCGTTGACCGCCGGAGAGCTTGGTGCCGCGATCCCCGACTACGGTGTCGAGCCCGTCGGGCAACGCGCTGAGGATGTCCATGCAGTTGGCATCCTCGCAGGCGCGCTTGACATCCGCCTCGTTCGCTTTCGGCACCCCATAGCGGATATTTTCGAGCAAGGTCCGGTGGAACAGCGAGACATCCTGCGGCACGATCGAAATCGCGGCCTGCAGACTGTCCTGGCCGACCTTCGAGATGTCCTGTCCCGAGATGCTGACGGTGCCGGACGCCGGTTCGTAGAAGTGCTGGATCAGGGCAAGGATCGTCGATTTGCCGGCGCCCGACGGACCGACCAGCCCAACGCGCTCGCCCGCGCGGATCTGCAGGTTCAGGCCGTTCAACACCGGCCGGCGCCCCGGATAGGCAAATGTGACGTTGTTGAAATCGATGGTTGCGGTGGTGACGTGCAACGGCGGCGCGTCGTGGTGCTCAGGCATCGCGTGGGGCGCGAGCAGGATGGCCGAGGCTTCGCCAAGGCGCGCCACGTACTGCGTCAGATCCACGAATGCGACCGCCAGATCGCGTGTGCCGTGCAGAATCGCGAAGCCGAGCGAGCTGATCAGCACGACGTCGCCCGTCGTCGCGCGGTCCATGCTCCATAGCCAGAGGGTCCAGCCGAGCATGCCAGCGGAAAGAATCGCCGTGGCGATTGCATGCAGCAGACGCAGCTTTTCGAGGTAAAGCAGGCTGCCGGTACGCGCTTTGGTCTCAACGCCCAGTTGCTCGTCGAGGCGTCGACGTTCCCTCCCGATGGCTGAGAACGCACGCACGAGCCCCATGTTGCCGATGATGTCCACCAGTTCGCCATCCACCGCTGCTGCCCGCGCGGCGAAGGCATGGTGCCGCGAAGTGCCGCGGCTCGCCAGGACGTAAACGCCGAAAGCGAGAATGCCGGAGACCGCCACCAGCGCGGCGCTCATCGGCACACTGACGGCGCCAACCATTATGATGGCGCCGATTACCGTGAGGCACGGCGGTATCGCCGTCCACGAAGCGGTGTTTTCGAGTATGTACGCCGCGTTCGCCGTGGCGGAAATGCGGCTCGAGAGGACGCCCGGCTGCTTGTCGGCGAAGAACGCGGGTGGGTGAGCGGTCAGATAGGCGAACATCTCGCGCCGGATGTCGCCGGTCACCGTGACGAAAGTCCGCGCGGCGATCCAGCCGCCGACGCGCCAGAACAGGTTGTCCGCGAGAATCAGTCCGACGAGAATTACGAAGGCCCGCATCACGACAGCGGGATGGGTGCGGCCAGAAGGTAACGCATCGACGAGATTCTTGATGCCCCATTGCGAGGCCAGCGCGCACCCGACCGCGGCAAGCACACTCACCAGCACGATCAGATGGGAAACCTTGCGCCGGGCGATGTAGCGCCATAGCAGAGCCATCGGCTTGCCGGCATAACGGGACATCTCGCTCGAGCGCGCGCGCCGGCGCGCATGGCGAATATGGCGCCGGCGGGTCGGTTCGGGAATTTCCATTGCCTGTTGCTCCGTCGTTTTTACGGGGCCGGCAGGGCTGCGCACCGATACAATCGGGCGGTTGCTGCAAGCGGAAAGGCTTGGTGAAACGGTACACCACGGAAGGCGTCAGCAACCGGCGTGCCTGTCGCGCGCAAAGCGGTAAGGGCTTGCATGGCCGCGCCATTCAAGCAATCTGTTTTTGAGCCGATATGCTGTCGATGCGGGGAAGAATCGCCACGGAAAGCACATGCATACCCATTACGACAATCTCAAGGTCACGCGCGGCGCGCCGGCCGAGGTGATCCGAGCCGCCTATAAGGCCCTCAGCCAGCGCTACCATCCTGACAAAAATACCAGTCCGGATGCACAGCGCATCATGCGCATTATCAACGAGGCTTACGCGGTGTTGGGCGACCCGGAACGCAGAAAGGCGTACGACCGCGAACTTTCGGCGCACGAACAGCAAGCGCCGAAAGTGCAGGGGCCGCCGCCCGATGCGGCGCCGGCGTACCCTTCGCCGCGCGAGCGCTACGGCAGGGCGGAACCGTCCTTCGCGGCGTCCGCCAGGGCTTCGACGTTCAACCAGAGGCGGCACACAGCACCCGAAGCGGCCACTTCCCAGCAGGGCAAGACGAAGGAGTCGGCTCGGGCGCGCGCCTTCAGGATTGTTGTTTGCGTTGCCATCGTATTGGCCGCGGCGTGGACGGGTTGGCACGCGAACCATCGCCTGCCGTTTCATCGGAGCATTGCGAGCGCGCCACCGCACGCCACTGTCGCCGCCAGATGGACTAATCCTGTCACCGGTGCGAGTGTGCAGATAGATGGCGTCTGGACGCTCTCGGTAACCAGAACCGAAAACGGCGAGCCGATCTATACCTTCACCGACCCGACCGGCCGCGCCGCGGTCGTCTTCGCGCGCGAGGTTCTGCCGGACGTGGGATTCAGCCGATACATCCCCGCGTACCTGCGCAACAATGCGTCGACGATGCCGCTCGGCGTACCTGGGACGCGCGACACGGTCGACGGTCATGAAAGCTGGATTGCCGAGGGCCGCCTAAAGTCAGACCCCACGATGAAAACGCATGTGGAGTTGCGCCATATCGACGCGTCGTTCTGGCGCATCGTGACCGTGCAGGGGCAACCCTACGAGAACACGGACGAAGCGACGGGCAAGCTCAAACAGCAGTTGTGGGGCACGCTGGCAGGGCTTTGATGGGCCGACGGCCACATCAGGACAACGGCAAGGAGCGGCACTACCGCGCAGCCTTCGTCGGGTTCTGAAATTCAAACGGCTTCTGATAGCCGGTTAGCTCCAGATAGCCCCGGCCCACGTTTGCGCCGCCGCGCTTCAAGGTCACCGCGCCTTCCCAGTAAGCAGAGCCGGTCGAGTCGCGGGCGTCCATTTCCTGATCGTCGAGCAAGGGTTCGAGCTGCCACGTGAGCGTGCCGGTCTTGACGGTTTCGGCCACCGGATAAAGCGTATTCGTGCGCGGCGAGCGCCACGTTCTCTGCGGGACGAAATCGACCTGGGCCGGGTCGAACGTGGTGAGCTTGCCGCTTGCGTCGCGCAGCACCGCGTGCGCCCAGACGGACCCGCCATTGCGGCCGCGCACCTTGAACGCCATCAACGCAGAGCCATCAGCGAGGTTCGCACCGAGCCAGTCCCACCCAGCCGCATCGGGGCTCAGGATCGTGCTGGACCATTCGTGATCGAGCCATGCCACGCCGCTTACTGACGTGGGGGTGCCTGAGCGTCCCGTCGGGTGCGAGGGCCGCGAGACGCTGCCGCTGACGCGCAGCTGCGGCTCGCTGTAGTAGTAACTGGCCTCGCTCTGAAGCGGGCCTTTTTGCGAGTAGCCGTGGTCCCCCTGCAGCAGCAGGGGCTGCGTCGGCGTGAACGACAGGTTCAGCGCAAACTCGCGGGTTTCGGCATGCACCAGGTAGCGGCCATCGGTCGCGCGCACCATGCTCCATGTGTCGAGCTTGACGTCGGTATTGCCGGTTTTGGCATAGGCGAGGCCGAAACCCTGCCGGGCGATTTTCTGGTCGTGTACGAGTGTGCCGAAAGCCGGATCGCTCAGCGCGGCGTGCGCGATGATCAGCTGTGAAGGCGCGAACGCGCTCGGATCCGCTGTGTCGTCACCGGTGGCCGAGCGGAAAAAAGTAATCTGGAAACCTAACGGTTTGCCGTCCGGTGTGTCGAGCCAGCCGGTGGCGTACCACCATTCGGTCTGAAACGAGGGATGCGCGCCGGTATCCGCTGGAAACGCCAGCGCCTGACCGGGCGTGACCGCGGCGAACCCGGGTGACGCGGCTATCGTGGGCATGGCAATCGTTATGCCGAGAAAGAACATGAACAACGCAATACTCGACACGGTTCGGACTCTGTGCCGCATCACCAATCCTCCTTTACGGCGCGGACCGCATCGACGGAGACTGCCCGGCGTCCCGCCACCACGGCGGTTGCGCACGAAGCGACCAGCATCACCGCAGCCACCATGCTCAAGACGAACCACGGCATGTGCAACGACATGCTCCAGTGAAACGACTGCGGGTTGACCACGAACACGAGAATCAGGCTGATGGCAAAGCCGAGGACAAAGCCCATCGCGATGCCAAGCGCCGTCAGCATGCCGCCCTCCTTGGCGAGGATGGCGATGATCTGCGCGCGCGTCACGCCGACGTGGCGCAGCATGCCGAACTCGCGCGCGCGGGCGAGCGTTTGCGCGGAGAACGTCGCCGCAACACCGAACAGCCCGATGACGATGGCGACCGCTTCGAGCAGATACGTGACGGCAAAGCTGCGGTCGAAGACGGTCAGCGAGCGGGCGCGAATCTCGCCGGGTTGCGCGAACTGCAGCGCGTCGCCGAACGGCAGTGCGCGCAGCGCGGCGATGACCCGATCGATGTCGGCGCCCGGCGCGACGGTGATCGCCACATCGGTGGCGCCCGTGTCGTGAGTCAGGCGCCGATAGTCGGCCAGCCGCAATTCGATCGCGCCGGTCTGACGCACATAGTCGCGCCACACGCCGGCCACGACGAACGCCTCGTTGTCCTGCCCGACCGGCAGTTCGACATGCTCGCCGAGCCGGTAGCCATACAGATCGACCATGGCCTCGGACACCCACACCGGCGTCTCGCCATGCAGTGCGGATGGAAGCAGCACGGGCCCGGACATTTGCAGACTGGCGCCGGGGTCGGCTGCGTCGATTTCGCGGGCGAGAAGAACGATTGCGGGACGTGCGGGATCGAGCGTGAGTTGTGACGCACGCGTAAATGCCGCGGTCTTCACGCCGGCTGTTGCCGCGATGCTTGCCTGATCGGCGAGGTTCAGCACACCGGTGTCGCCGTTCGGCGCAACTCGCACATACAGGTTGGCGGACAGCAGATGTTCGAGCCATTCGTCGACGGAAACGCGGAAGCTCGCCACCATGATCGCCATTGCGACGATCAGCGCGAAGCTCGAGAGCACGCCGCTCATCGCCACCGACGCTTGTCCGGGCGCATTGGCAAGCCGTGCCAGCGACAGCGCGCTGGTGGTTTTCGCCTGACGTCCCACGCGCGAACGACCGAGGGCCGTGAACAACACGGCCGTGCAGCGCGGCATCAACGCAATGCCACCTACGAGCAGAAGCGCGACCGCGAGGTAGCCAAGAACCGGCGCCTCGAAAACGGGCGGCATCTGCGTGAACACCCCCGCCAGCGCGAGGCAGCCGAGCGCAGGCCACGGCGTGGCGAGCCGCGCCAACGCGCCTTCTTCACTGCCGGCCTTGAGGGCGGCAGCCGGTCGGGCACGTGCTGCCTCGAGCGCAGGCGCGAGACTGCCAAGCACGGAGACTCCAATTCCCAAGGCGAGAAAAATCGCTGTCGCGATCGGTTCGAAACTGACACCAGGCCGAACGCCTGGGAAATAGCCGCCACCCAGGTCGCTGCCGAAAAAGCGCAACGCGACGCTTGCCAACGCGTAACCGAGCGCAAGGCCCGCAATTGATCCAAGCACGCCGAGCACGGCGCCTTCCATCAGGATCTGCCGCAGCAACTGACCGCGCGTGAAGCCGAGCACCCGCAGCATGGCCAGTTGCGATCGGCGCCGCACGACACTCAACGCCTGGGTCGAGAACACCAGAAATGCCCCGGTGAACAGCGCCACTAGCGCCAGCACATTCATGTTGATACGGTAAGCGCGTGACAGACGGTCGGTCCGGCTTTCGACGTCATGCGGTTCGGACACAACCAGTTGATTGCCCAACCGCGCCTGCAGTTCGCGTCTGAAGCGTTCGCGGTCGACGCCGCGCTCGAGTTCAAGGTCGACCCGCGACAACTTGCCGAGCCTGCCGAAACGCCACTGCGCGGCGGCGATATCCATCACGGCAATGCGCTGACCCGGCCTGGCTCTGACGAGGCCGCCTGCGACGCGCAACGGCACACTGGCTGTGCCGTTCAACAGGGAGATGTGCTGGCCGGTCGCGGTGTTTAGCCATTGCTGGGCCGCTGGCGAAAGAAAGAGGGTGTCGTCGGCGAGGGTATCCATGGGACGCTGCGACGCAGGCACCCCGACCAGGTCCGGCGCGATCTGGCTGGCTTTGAAAACGTCGATGCCCAGCACCTTGAGCGGTGCATTCTGGCCAGGCACGGTCGCGTCCAGTTCGAGGACGGGGCTGGCAAGCGCGACGCCGGGTTCATCGGCAAGCCGCGGGTACCACGACTCATCGAAAGTAGGCTGCGCGCCGCGCACCTGCAGGTCGGCCTGGCCGGACAGGCTCCGGGCCGCTGCCGAGAATTCGTTGAACGCCGCGCTGTTGATCAGCTGCACGGCGTACCCGAGCGCCACACCCAGCGCAATCGTCATGACGGCGACAATCGCGCGCCCGCGCTGACTGCGCCACTCCGCCTCGAGCAGCCAACGGGCGAGCCGTCGACTGCCGCTCACGGGCGCAGACTCCGGCCGCAAGGCGTCACTCATGAGACGAACGAACCTGCTGCACGTCGGCATGCCCAGCGGGATGCAGGCCACCCTCACTGAGGATCAGCACGCGGTCCGCGACGGCCGCGGCCGCGACGGAGTGCGTCACCATCATGGTCGCCGCGCCGTTCGCCTTGGCTTCGGCGCGAAACAGGGCGAGCACTTCGTGAGCCGTATCCGGGTCGAGATTGCCAGTGGGCTCATCCGCCAGAATCAGCCGCGGACGATGCACCAGCGCGCGGGCGATCGCCACCCGCTGCAGCTCGCCGCCGGACAACTGCCGCGGGAAATCGTCGCCGCGTCCAGCGAGGCCGACTGCAGCCAGCATTTCAACAGCATGGGCCGGCGGCAAATTGTTGAGCAGCAGCGGCAAGGCGACGTTTTGCGCGAGCGTCAGATGCGGCAGCACATGAAACGCCTGGAAAACGAAGCCGAGCTTTTGCCGGCGCAGGCGGGTCGCTGCATCGTCGTCGAGACCCGAGACCAGCGTGCCATCGATGAGGACCTCGCCGCTATCGGGCGCGTCGAGCCCTGCGATCAGGTTGAGCAGCGTCGATTTGCCGACCCCCGAGTCGCCCATGATCGCTACGAATTCGCCAGGGTCGAGCATAAAGTCGAGCTGTGCGAGGACCACGCGGGCGGTCCCGTAGGCTTTGCTCAATCGTCGGCATTCAAGCGCCGGAGCAGGGCATTCATCGCGAACGCGCATCGGTATCGGTGGTGTTCAGTTCAGGGGAAGGGAAGCGGGCGGCGCCATCGCGCTTGTCTTTGCGTTTGTCATCGCGTTTGCCATCTTACCCGGCGCGGCCGATCGGCGTGCGCGGCGCCGGCAACGGCCGCCGCATGAGGCGTGGGCATGGCGTGTGCTACCCGGTACTTCGCCTGTTGGCGAAACGCCTTTGACCCAGATTAAGGATATGAAGATGAAAGCAAAGACACTCGTATGCGCCGGCGCGCTCGTATTCACCTGTTGCGCAGTGCCACTCGCGCAGGCGCAGATTGCCGGCGTTCAACCGCTCGGCGGCTCGGTGGAGGAAACCAATGGTCTGCTGCACGGTTGGAGCGTACGCAAGGCGCTGGTCGACGAACCGGTCTACAACGATGCCAATGACAATATCGGCAAGATCTATGACCTGATCATTGCGCCCGATCGCAAGGCGACTTACGCGGTGCTATCGGTGGGCGGCTTCCTCGGCATGGGTATCCATTACGTGGCCATTCCGATCGACCGCTTCGACATCCGCAACGGCAATCTCTATCTGGCGGGCGCCACCAAAGAAGCCTTGAAAAACCTGCCTGAATTCCAGTACAACAAGCTCGAGAAGGCGACCAAGCCGCACAAGGTTAGCCCGCAATAATCCTTGCCACAATACCGTCGAATGGTGCCGCGTTCACTCGCGCGGCACCAGCGCCTGGCGCCGCGTTTCAAGCTGCGTAATGACGCGCTGAAGCATCCGTTCGGCAGGCCCGGGTAGCGCGGTAAACCTGCAGCCCATCACGAAGCGCCGCTCGCCACCCGTACTCGTAAAGTGCCTGGGCGCGACAATTTCCAGATCGAGCCTGAGCGTACCGAAGTCGCCAAGCTGCAATGTGACATCCGTCAAGACACAGCCTGCGTCGAGCGTGCCGAAGCGCGCATTCGCGGTTCGCAGCGCAACCCCGCCCAACGAAAGATCCTGCATCTCCACCTTGAACGAATCGCCGTCCGCGTAACGTCCGCTGACGACATACGGATCGAGTGCGGGCGTTTGCACGCGGAAATATTCACGACGCTGGACGTAGTAGAGGAGTGCAGGGAACGGCGCTTCGAAAGCAAGCCGTCCTTCGAAGACGATTGCCTCGGCCGCGTCCGTGGCGAACTCGACCCGAATGCCGCCGGGCACGCTGCGGAACATCAGCTTCTTCGCACCCGGCAAGCTGCGGTTGTCGGCGGTGACGCTACCGGCATCGAAAATAAAACGGCCGTTGCGCGAGTCGACCTCGAGCACCTGCGTGACGATCTGCCGTCCATCGAATTCCGCCGTGACGAAGTCCCCGCCTGATACGAGCTTGCGAAGGCACACCGCAATCTGCAATGGGTGGCGTTGCGCGAAGTCCGGATGAATATCGCTCGCCGGTTCGGCAAGGTCGGAATCGAGCAAAAGGTCGTCAATCATCGTGGTCCCCGTGGACGTTGCGGCCCTGGTACGGCCTCGTTTCTAGTCGATGAACGCGGGAGAAAACCACGCCGGCGTCCGTCTCTACAGGCTGTACTGCAGGGATCGTGCCATGTGAATGAAGGGTGATCTTCGATGGCGGGGAGCAGGGCGAAAAGCCTTGTGGGACGGGACTTGCGAGGCAATGCAACAGCGGCGGCGCAACGGGCATCAAAGGCTGCCGCTACGTAACGGCCAGAGGATTGTTACGGGCCACGTGGGCGATGGACGGACAACGCGGCGAACCTACGGCCGATACACGCCAGAGCCCGGATCCCACACCGTGCTAAATCGCAAGCAGCCCGTGCGATTTGAACAGCGTCAGCAGGCGCGGCACGGCACTATCACCAGACGCACGCGGCATGCCGGCCTCAGTTCCGGGTCTACCGCTCACTCGCACTCACCTGTCCGCACGGAGGTACCGCATGACTACCGCAGCTGACTACCTGGTCGCCACGCTTGAGCATGCTGGCGTCAAGCGTATTTTTGGCGTCGTTGGCGATTCATTGAACGGCATCTCCGACTCGCTGCGGCGGCGTGGCAAGATCGACTGGATTCACGTCCGGCACGAGGAAGGCGCGGCGTTTGCCGCCGGTGCCGAGGCGCATCTGACCGGGCAGCTCGCGGTATGCGCGGGCAGCTGCGGACCGGGCAATCTGCATCTGATCAACGGGCTGTTCGACTGCCAGCGCAGTGGTGTACCCGTGCTGGCGATCGCCGCACATATCCCGAGCAGCGAGATCGGCATCGACTACTTCCAGGCGACGCACCCGGAGAGCCTTTTCAAGGAGTGCAGCCACTACGTCGAACTGGTGTCGAACGCCGAGCAACTGCCGCAGATCCTGACCCGCGCGATGCGGGTCGCGGTGGCACGCCGCGGCGTGGCCGTCGTCGTGATTCCGGGCAACGTCGCGCTGTCGCCTTCGATCGCTGAAGTGCCGGCCTGGGTCGTGCCCACCTCGGCGCCGGTGCTGCGCCCGAACGACGACGACATCGCCTGCCTCGCGGGCATGTTGCACTCGGCATCGAAGATCACGCTGATGTGCGGCGCCGGCTGCGCGGGTGCGCACGACGAAGTCGTGGAACTGGCGAGGCGCCTCAAGGCGCCGATCGTGCATTCGCTGCGCGGCAAGGAGTACATCGAGCACGACAATCCGTACGACGTCGGCATGACCGGCATGGTCGGCTTCGCCTCGGGCTATGCTGCGATGAAGGCGTGCGACATGCTCCTGCTGCTGGGCACGGACTTTCCGTACCGGCAGTTCTATCCGGACAACGCCAGGATCGCCCAGATCGACGTGCGCCCCGAAGCGCTCGGCAACCGCTGCTCGCTCGATCTCGGACTGCTCGGCACGGTGAAGGACACGCTCGCCGCGTTGCTGCCGGTGCTCAACGAAAAGACCGATACCTCGCATCTCGAGAGCGCGCTCGAGCACTACGCCACCGCACGCAGGGATCTGGATTCGCTCGCCGAAAGCAATCCGTCGAGCACGACGATTCATCCTCAATACGTCACGCGTCTGGTCAGCCAGCTCGCGGCGGATGATGCGATTTTCACCTGCGACGTCGGCACACCGATCGCATGGACCGCGCGCTATCTGAAGCTGAACGGCAAGCGCAGGCTGATCGGCTCGTTCAACCATGGCTCGATGGCCAACGCGCTGCTGCATGCGATCGGCGCCCAGGCAGCATGTCCGGGCCGCCAGGTCGTGTCGATGTCCGGTGACGGCGGCTTCGCGATGATGATGGGCGAATTCCTCACGTTGGTTCAGGCCGGCTTGCCCGTGAAGGTCGTGGTCCTGAACAACGGCACGCTCGGCTTCGTCGAAATCGAAATGCGCGCGTCAGGCTTCATCGACACCGGCACCGAGCTGATCAACCCCAACTTCGCGAAGATGGCCGAAGCGATCGGCGTGAAGGGCATTCGCGTCGAGAAGCCGCAGGACCTCGAAGCGGGACTCGCTGCAGCGTTCGCGCACGATGGTCCGGCGCTGGTCGATGTGGTCAGCGCGCGCGAGGAACTCATCATGCCGCCCAAGACGACGATCGACGAAGCGTGGCATTTCGGGCTCTTCATGATGAAGTCAGTGCTGGACGGCCGCGGCAAGTCGCTGATCGATCTGGCGAAAGTGAATCTGACACGCTGATGCTGGCTACCCGTACCGGTTCACGCGTGCGCTGCGCTGCACCCGGGCCGCACATGCCGAAGCCGCCCTCCAGCACCGCTACAGCGGAAGACGCACGCCTGCAGAAGGGGCCGGCACGCCGCCGGTGCGAGGCAGCCTTGAGCCTCCTGATGTGCGTGCTGCTGACGGCGTGCTCGGGCTCGCCGTCGGTGGGGATTCTCGGCGCGTATTTTCCGGACTGGCTGTTCTGCGTAATCGGAGGCACGGTGCTGACGGCCGTCGTGCATGTGTTGTCGTACCGCAATGGCTACGGTAGCTGGCTTACGCCCCCGGCGATCGTCTATCCCGCGCTGACGGTGCTCTTTTCGATTGTGCTCTGGGCCATTGGCTTCAATCTGTGACACACGGTGCGAAATATGAGTTCTAATCCGACCGCGCCAAACGGCCCCGGTACAACGAAACCTCGACCCCGCACCTGGCCGGCGATCCTGCTGATCGTGCTGGTGGTGGCTGCCGCCATCGCGGCGATCTGGCGCGTCGACACGGTGCCGCGCACCGACGACGCCTATGCCTATGCGGACACCATCGGCGTGTCGCCGGAAGTGAGCGGCAAGATCGTCAACCTGGCCGTGCGCGACAACCAGCAGGTCAAGCAGGGCGATCTGCTGTTCCAGATCGACCCGCGTCCGTATCAATACACGTTGGCGCGGGCACAGGCCTCGCTTGCGCAACTCGATGCGCAGATTCCGTTGACCCAGCGCAGCGTGAACGCGCAGACCTTCGCTGCTGCCGCGGCGAAGTCGGCGGTCGTGCGTGCCCAGGCCGCGGCGAACCAGGCAAGCGACACGCTCGCCAGAATGGCGCCGCTGATCGGCAAGGGCTACATTTCCGCCGACGACCTCGATCGCGCACGCACCGCACAGCGTTCCGCGCTCGCGGAACTGGCGGCGGCCGAATCGCAGGAACGCGAAGCGCAGGCCGCCGTCAGCAGCGTCGACGCGCTGGTGGCGCAACGCTCGGTGTTGCAGGCCGAAATTGCGTCGGCGCAGCTCAATCTCGAGTACGCCACGGTACGGGCGCCATTCGACGGCCGCGTCGTGCAGTTGACCACATCGGTCGGGCAGTTCGTCTCCGCACAAAAGCCGGTCTTCACACTGATCGATACACGACACTGGTACGTGATTGCGAATTTCCGCGAGAACGAACTCGGCAATATCCATCCCGGCACACCCGCGACGGTCTACCTGATGAGCGACACCGGGATTCGCTTCAGCGGCGCGGTGGATTCGATCGGCTACGGCGTCGATCCGCAGGACGGCGGCGCCACGGCGAACGGCTTGCCGAATATCCAGCGCAGTATCAACTGGGTCCATGTCGCGCAGCGTTTTCCGGTGAAGATCGTGATCGATCATCCTGATCCGCGGCTGTTCCGTATCGGCACGTCGGCGGTAGCGGTGTTGCGTGTTCATGCGCAAGATGCAACGCACGATCCCGCGCACGACACGGCCGCCGCCAGCGGAGCACAGTCATGAGCACGGTGACCGGCTCGCGGCGCGAGCTCGCGTGGCCGCGCCCGCTGGCGCGTTTCGCGGCGTTTCTGCGACGTGAACTGGCGGCGTTTCCCGGTCGCGGCAATGTCATGATGCGTTGCGTGCTGGGTAGCGCGATTGTGATCGTCACGTCGATGACGCTGCAGGTACCCGAGCTGGCGCTGTCGCTGATCGTCGTGTTCTTCGTCACTCAGTCGAACGTGGTGTTGTCGCGCGTGATCGCGCTGAACATCGTGATTGGCTCGACCTGTGCGATCGCCAGCGCGATCGTGGTGTTCATGTTGACCTTCGATTACCCGCTGCTGCGCATCGCCGTCGCGAGCGCGGTATTTTTTTGCTGCACGTATCTGCTGCGGGCCGTCACGAAGTTCGGCCTGGTTTTCTTTGTCACCGCGTTGATCGTCATCTATGCGCAGAGCTTCGCCGATCGAACCGATAACGCTGAAGCATTGGTACGCGCCTGTCTGTGGGTATGGTCGGCAGTCAACTATCCGGTTGCCGTGGCCCTGATCCTCAATACGATCCTGCTGCCCGCCGAGCCTGAGCGGCAATTGCGGGCCGCCATGCACCGGCAACTTGGCACGGTGCAGTCGCGTCTCGCCGCGCTGGTCGATCCCGCTGAGGCGCCAGTCGCGCTCAATACGAACGATCTGCAGCAGGGCGCGTTGTCGTTGCAGAAACTCATGCGCTTCTCCACGATGCGCAAACACTACAGCGGGCCTGCGGCCGCAGCGATGCTGGCCTGTGTGACCGCCGTGTCGCGGCTGTACGAAGCAGCGGCGGGATTGCCTGTCACGGCGCAACCGTCTACTGCGGCTGGGATTGCAGCTATCCGCCGCGTTCGAGGCGAAGTCGCGGCGCTCGATGCCGCGATTTCCGAAGGCTTGCCATTGCCGCGCGCAGTCGCTGCGGGCAGCGAGGAAGAAGGGCCGTCGATTCCCGCAGTCGCTGCGATGCAGCGGGCCATTGAAGCCCTCGCCGATGCCACCGCCAGCCAGGAATCGCACGCCAGCACGCCGCCGCCCGCCGCCCCCGCGATGTTGCCGGCAGATGCCTTTACAAATCCGCTCTACGCCCGCTTCGCGCTTCGCACACTGTTGTCGGTACTGATCTGCTATGTGTTCTACAACGCGGTGAACTGGCCCGGCATTCACACGATCATGCTGACCTGCCTCATCGTCGCGTTGCCCAGCCTCGGCGCATCGACCCGGCACGGCGTGCTGCGTATCAGCGGCGCGCTGATTGCCAGCGCTCTTGCGCTGTTCGCGGTTGCGTTCGTCATCCCGCATCTGGAAAGCGTGACGGGCCTGCTGCTGATGAGTCTGCCGGTGATCGCGCTGGGCGCATGGGTGTCGGCCGGTTCCGAGCGGATCAGCTACGCCGGCCTGCAGATCATGTTCACCTTCTCGCTCGCGCTGCTGGAGCAGTTCGCGCCGCCGTCCGATCTCACCGAGATTCGCGATCGGCTGGTGGGGATTCTGCTCGGCGTGGGGGTTGCGACTTTCATGCAGATGTCGCTATGGCCGGAAGGCGAGGCCGACTCGCTGCGGCTGCAACTCGCCAAGGTTCTGCGCGCGATCGTAGGGGTTGCTCGCAATCATGCACAAGTGGTCGAAAGCGACGCTCCGGCGGCACAATCGCAATCCGCGTTGACCGCCTGGGTCATGCTGGCCGATTGCGAAGCAATGCTCGCACGGGTTGCGCTCGAGCCCGACTGGCGCGAGGGCGAAACGGCCCGCGTCACGCTTCTCGCGCAAACGGTGCTCGCGCAGAGCCGCTCGATTCTGCTGGCGAGCGACGCGTTCCATATCGAGGCAAATTTCGACGCGCGACGCACCAACGTGTCGGGTGCGGGTTTGAGGCAAGCGTGCGGCGCATTGCAGCGAAACCTGGCGGAGTCGCTTGAGCGATATGCGCAGCAATTGTCGGGCGAGCCGCCACTCGCCGTGCCGCCGCTGCCACTCGATTTGACAAGGGTGGCCGCGGCGGCGGCAGGTGAAGAGGGAGGCGCGCCTGCCAACGCGCTGCTGGAGTGGGCCGCACGCATCGATACTGCGTTGTCGGGCCTGCCGCAATGGTCGACCGATGAACTGCCTTTAGCATTGCCGGCTGTTGCCGGACAGGGATAGCGCGATGCGCGACGATCAAAACCCGTTGATGCAGACCGCGCGTGGCACAGGTGCCCGCCATGGGTTGCCGCGCTTCGTGCAGCGTTGGCTGGTGCTGCTGCCAGTCTGTGCGGGGCTGGCAGCCTGCGCGATGATTCATCACGATAGCCCGCCGGCGACGCTCATCCCACAGGACCAGATCCGCCTCGCCGACGATATTCACCTCGCGAGCGAAGGCTGGCCCTCTGCTCGCTGGTGGGAGCACTATCACGACCCGCAACTCGAAGCGCTGATCGAGCGCGGCCTCAGTCATGCGCCGACGCTGGCCATCGCCCGTGAGCATGTGTCGCAGGCCCACGCCCAGGTAGAACTGGTTCGCGCCGGGAGCGATCTGCAGATCTCCGCGATCGCCGAGGCGGATCGCGAACACGTATCCGGCCATGGATTCCTCAGCGCCTATGCTTCGAAGGATCCTGCCATCGGCGCGTACGGCCCGTGGTACTGGACCGGGTTGGTCGGCGTAGATGCTCACTACGATATCGATGTGTGGGGCAAGCAACGCGACCTCGTGCGTGCGGCGCTCGGCGAGCAGAACGCACGGCGCGCCGAGGCAGCGCAGGCCGAGCTGGAGGTGTCGACCGGCGTCGCGCAACTTTACTACCAGATCCAGATCGTCTACGCAAGCCTTGACCTGCTGCAGCAATTGCGCAGCGTCGAGGCGCTCGAACTGGACACCCAGACCGCGCGTCACGAACGAGGGCTGGCGGCGGTTACGCAGTCGGCCGAGGCACGCTCGCAACTGCTCGCGATCGACCAGCAGATCGCTTCGGCACAGGAACAGATCGTTCAGACTCGCGAGGCCTTGCGCGCAGTACTCGGTGCGGGACCGGACGACCTCCCGCAAATCACACCGGTGGCATTGCCCGCGCCCTCGGCCGGCCTGCCGGCCACGCTGTCCTTCGAGCTGCTCGCCCGCCGGCCCGACCTGCAGGCAATGCGCTGGCTCGTCGACGCATCGTTCGACCGTATCGATTCATCCAGGGCGGCGTTTTACCCGAGCTTCGACATCACAGCGTTCTTCGGTTTCAACGCACTACGCATGCGAGATCTGTTTACGCATACGGCTGAGCAGATCAATATCATTCCCGGGTTGTATCTGCCGATCTTCGACGGCGGTCGTCTGAATGCGAGCTTGCATGGCGCACGCACGGCCAGCAACACGCTGATCGAGCAGTACAACGAAGCGGTGCTCGATGCAGTTCGCGATGTGGCGCAAACGGGCAGTCAGATCGACGATCTCGATCATCGCGCGCAACTGCAGCACGAGCGGATCGACGCGCTGCGCGTCACGAGTGACAGCACCGAGGCGCAGTACGAGCGCGGTCTTGCCGACCGCACCGCGTCGATCCAGGCGAAGGCTCCGGTGATACAAGGGCAGATCGCGCTGCTACAGCTCAACGGCGACGAGCTCGAAGCGGAAATCGTGCTGACGCGGGCGCTGGGCGGCGGCTATCGCAGCGACGACCTGCCGAGCCGGCCGCCGGTGCCACCGTTAGCGGCCAGCGGAGCGAACTAGATGCTGCCGCAGCCGCTCGCGCCCTTGTTGCTTCCGGTCGCCGCGGTCGCGCTCAATTTCATCGTATTGCTGTGCTGCGCACGCATGCGCTTTGCGATGCCGCGCACCACGTTGCGCTGCCTTGCATTTGCCGCGCTGACGATCGCGATGCTGCACGCGGGTGTGACGCCGACGCAGACGCCCGATCTCGGCGCCTCCGCCGAGTACCGCTTTGCGCGCGGGGCGGTGCAGATCGCCTGGTGGCTGCTGGCGGCATCCACGATCATGGCAGTGGTGCGGCTCTACTACACGATCAACGACCGCACGCGCCAGGAGCGCTTTACGCTCGATGTCGCCGAGGTCGTGGCGTATCTGACCGCGGCGGTCGCCATCGTTGCCGATGTGTTCGACATTCCGCTCAAGGGCGTGCTGGCCACATCAGGCGCCGTCGCGATCGTGCTGGGGCTGGCGTTGCAAAGCACATTGGCCGACCTGTTCTCCGGCTTCGTCATCAATGCGACGGCGCCGTATCGCGTCGGCGACCGGATCGTGCTCGACGACGGCTCGGAAGGCTCGGTGCGCGAAGTGACGTGGCGCGCGACACACGTGCTCAAGAGCAACCATGATCTGATCGTCGTGCCGAACTCGGCGATCGCGAAATCGAAGGTCGTCAACGCGAGTGTCCCGGCTGGGACGCACGCGACCGTGGTCCGGTTTCAGGCGGATCCCGTGCATCGTCCGTCGTCGGTGGTGTCGGCGCTGCGGCTGGCAATCGACTCGTGCATCGGCATCGACCCTGCGCTGCCGGCGAACATCGTCACGAAGACGGTCGGCTGGCAGGCGACCGACTACGAAGTGACGTTCTTCGTCTCGAGCGATCGCAGCAGCGACGACACGCTCAACGTCTTTTTCGACGCCGCGCACCGGCATCTGGAAGCGCTGTCGCTGTTCCACACGCCAGCGGACGACGCGGACGCTTCGGGCGAGCGCTCGGTCGGGCGGCGCCTCGTCGAGAGCATCGGCATCTTCGGCCTGCTGTCGCGTGAAGAAAAGGAACAGCTCGCGAGCGTCCTGCAGGTTCGCGAACTTGCGCCTGGCGACGTGCTGCTGCAGGCCGGCGACGTGCCGTCAGCGATTACGCTCATCGGCTATGGCGTGATCAACGCATCCACCCGGCTCGACGGCGGGACCGTGGACGTCATGCGCTTTTCACCGTGCGAATACTTCGGCGAGAGCGGACCCATCGCGGGCGTGGCGGTCGGCGCGGAAATCTCGGCGAAGACCTACGCAATTGTTTATGAACTGCCGGGAGCGGCGATTGCCGCGTTGCTCAAACGGCATCCCGAACTGACGCATGTACTGGCCGCAAAACTCGCGGAGCGTGAACGCCGCGGACAGGCGTTAATGGAACCACCCAGGGACGTACCGCCAACGCCGCACGGCCTCGCCGCCTGGCTCGCACGCGGTATGCAGGCGCTCCATGGAATGCATCTCTAACCCGGCGCGCAGGTTTGCCCCCATTCGGGGGATTGACCCGTTCAGGTCGCGCCACTACTTTGATCAGGTATCCCACCTGAGAGTGAGACAAGCTTATGGTGCCGTGCGAATCCGCCTGCCGCTTTCGGGCAATCCCAGTAACGCAGGGCCTTTGAGCTCGCGAGGCCGCCCGTGACGGAGCGCCCCCATCTGATCGAACTGACCGCCGAGATCGTGGCGAGCTTCGTCTCGTGCAATCCGCTGCCCGCGGCCGATCTGCCCGCCTTCATTTCGAGTACCCATGCCGCGCTGGCCGCGTTGCGCGATCCTTGCGAGGACGCAGGTCCGCATGCCGAGGCAGCGGTCCCGATCGGCGAATCGATCCACGACGAATATCTGATCTGCCTGGAGGACGGCCGCAAGCTGAAGTCGCTCAAACGCCATCTTCAACACCGCTACGGCATGACCCCAGACCAGTATCGGGCGAAATGGGGGCTGCCGGCCAACTATCCGATGGTGGCGCCAGCCTACTCGGCGCTGCGCTCGACCATCGCCAAGAATCATCCCGCCGGTGCCATCAAACCGCGGCGCGGCACCCGGACCTGAGAGAAAACGGACACGCTCGTGCAGTGCGGTTTCACCCATTGGGGGGATACCGGAGGAGCGCCAGTCTCACGCATGATGCTCACCAATGAAAACGGAGTGACATCATGTCCAGACAGTCACAGGACGCGTCGAGCGTTCTCCGGGCGGCCTGTCCGGATGCGGCAGGCGGGTTCGGTGCAAACTTGTGGGCGAGCGAGAGTTCGGTCGTGCAGGTCGAGGAGCGTTGGCGCTGTCCGCCGTTTTCCGCAGTCGATGCCGCGGCGGCGGATCGCATCCTCGCCGGCAGCTGGAGCGAGGACGTCCCCGCGGGCGAGCCGCGCGAAGTGTCGAGCGTCGGCGATGAACGCTTCTATACGGTCGGCATTGCCCTGAGCGCCACCACGCTGAAATTCCAGCACGACGGCAAGATCATCTGCGACGGACCGGTGATGCCCGGTTCGATCCAGATCACGAAGCCCGGCGAAAGCGTCAAAGCCTTTTATGCCTCGCCGTGCCGCGTGATACATCTGTTTATTTCGCCGGACCTGTTGTCGCGGCGCTATGACGAAGCCGCAGGCCAGCTCGTGCGTCCCGATCTCGCCGACCAGGATCCGCGGATCTTCCGGGATGTCGCAGTTGAACGGCTGGCGCTCGCGCTGCAGGACGCCAATCCGCTCGCCGATACCTTCGGCCGCATGTATGCGGACAGCATTTGCGATGCAATCGTAGCCCGCCTGCTGGCGAGGCGCACCGACGTCATGCCGGCGTGGCCGGTTGCGCGAGGCGCGTCGCTGCCGAGATGGCGTCTGCGCCGGGCGATCGATTTCATCGAGGCCAATCTCGCCAACCCGATTGGCCTCGCCGAGGTGGCCGCCAGTACGGGACTCACGCGCATGCATTTCGCGGCCCAGTTTCGTTCGACGACCGGCTATTCGCCGCACACTTACCTGCTAAGACGTCGGCTCGAACATGCGCAGATGCTGCTGCGCTCGTCGGAATTCAGCGTGCTGAACGTCGCGCTCAGTTGCGGCTTCAGCTCGCATGCGCATTTCACCGCGGTCTTCAAGCGCATGATTGGCGAGCCGCCGAACGCCTGGCGGGCGCGCATGCGCGGTGCCAGGTTGCCGGACGATTCGCCCAGCCACGCCGCTCAACGGGGCGTTCCCTGATAGCGGCATTCCCGCATACGAATAGCGGCGTCACACGTTCATTTCCTGCCACGTTGTCCGTCTAACTTCCGTATAGGCCTCTTGACGACCCGGCCATTACCGAAAAATAACCGAATCATCACGCTTCGTAGCGGTGCCCGGTTTAGTCTTGGCCGCATCTTCCCTCGTTGTGCGGTTGCGACGATCTGGTGTCCCTACGGAGCCTGAAATGAACGATGTCGTTGTTGCATACGAAAGCTTTTCCACGACTGCACGAACACAGCGAAGTGGGGCGATTCCGTACGTATCGCCGGAATCGGGCGCGCAGCGTCCCAGCGCCGCCCCGGGATCTCTGCCGGTCGTTAGCGGCAGCGGGGCCGCTCTGCAGATTCCGCGCATGGGTGGCGCCCGGATCGGCGACGGCTTCGCGCACATCAGACTCGATATCGAACGGGCGTGGCAGGCCATCATGCGCTTCGATTCGCGCGAGGCGCTGGCCATCGCGGAGCTGATCGAGCAGCAGGCGAGCCGGCTGTCTGTGACGGTGACGAAAACGCTTCACGGCGAAATTGCGGCGCTGCGGGCGGTGGCCCTCGTGTTCCAGGACGATGAGGTGGCCGCGTTGCCGGCTGCGTTGTCCGCGCTTGCGCTTGGCGCAAGCGCGCCGACGGCGCAAGTCGCATTGACAGTGTGCCGCTGTGTGTACTGGCGGCGCGGCGATCTGGAGAGCTTCTACGCGGTGGAGCGCGTCGAACTGGACGCGCGGCCGGGCCCGATGCAGGCGCTCTCCGCGCTGTTCGATCTGGCCTTGGATGCCGCCGTCGCCTTCGATCAGATGCGCTTCAACGCGGCGCGCCTGCTGGCTGCCGATGCGCTCGAAACGGGGCGGCGCCTGCTCGGCAGACAGCTTCCGGCCGATGCGTTTCCCGCTTCCATCATCGCGCAAGTGCTCTACGAGCAGGGGCAGGTGGACGAAGCCGAGGCGCTGATCGCCGCACGGATAGCCAATATCCGCGAACGCAGTACGTTCGAAGGCGCACTGCGCGCGCATGTGCTGCTCGCGCGCATCGCCAGGAACCGGGGGCAAGCCGGCCGGGCGCTCGTGATTCTCAGCGAGGCCGAGGCGCTCGGTGCGCGGCGCGGCTGGCCCCGGTTGCGGGCAGCGAGCCTCGCGTACCAGGTCGAAATCGAAGCAGGGAACGGGCGCCTCGAGCAGGCCGAGCAATGTCTGGAGCGTCTCGCCGCGCTCACACGTGAAAAGCGGGCCGCGAGCACCAGCGGCAGCAGCGCGGCCCTCGAAATCGCGCGTTTTCATACCCTCGCACGGGCGCACGTCGCTTTGGCCCGCTCGCCAGGTACCGTCGATGTCGCGTCATTGCGGCAGGCTCATTTCGACACGGTACGGCGCGGCAGTCTCTATGCAGCGGTACCCGTTGCGCTCCTGCTTGTCGAGGCGTTGCTCGTGACGGGGCAACGCGGCGAAGCCGTCGAGGTGCTGGTCAATCTGCTCAAGCTCGCGCCGTCGGTCGGTCTGCATCAGACGCTCGTCGATTGCAGCGTGCGCGTCGCGGAGCTGATCGAGGCGATCGTGCAACGGCGGATCGCCTCCGTGCACGAGGCGGGTGAACTGCTGCCTTACGCGGGGCTGCTGCTGGTGCACCGGCAACGCGGCGCGCGCCAGGCGATTGAGCCATTCGCGGCGCGACGCCCGAACGCAGCCGCGGCACTCAGCGAGCGCGAGCGTCTGATCGTCGACCTGATGGGGCGAGGTCTGTCCAACAAGCAGATCGCGGTTCAGTTGTGCATCGCGCCTGAGACCGTAAAATCGCACGCGAAGCATCTCTATACGAAGCTGTCGGTCAGAAACCGGACCGAAGCGGTCACACTCGCCACCCGCCTTGGCCTGATCCAGATTCCGAGGAATTTTCCGGCTTGAACCCCGACTCGCGTATCCACACGTCGCTCCAGTTTCCCGGCTTTCAGCTCGACTTGTCCAGTCAATGTCTGTGGCGGCTGGATCCGGCGCAGGCCGCTACCCGTATCGACCTCCCGCCCAAGACCTTCGCTGTGTTGCGGCATCTGGTGGAACATGCGCAGCAGCTGATGTCGTTCTATGCGCTGCTCGAAGCCGTGTGGCCCGACGTGCATGTGCAGCCCGAAGTGCTCAAGGGACATGTCGCTGCAATCCGTCGCGCCCTGGGTGACGATGCCAGTCAGCCGCGCTATGTTGAAACGCATCGCGGGCACGGCTATCGCTTTATCGCGCCGGTCGGCAATCTCGCCGTCGGCGGCGAGTCAGGCTTCTTTGCACGCAGGGCGGAGCGCTTCGTGGGCCGCGCGCCGCAGCTCGATGCCTTGCTGGCGGCACACCGGCGTGCCGAGGCCGGCTCGCGGCAGATCGTGTTTGTCACGGGCGAGGCGGGTATCGGCAAGACGGCGCTCGTCGACGAGTTCCTCGCTGCGGCAAGCCAGGGCGACACACGGGTGATGGGAGGCGGGTGCGTCGAAGGCTATGGCGGCACCGAACCTTATTATCCGGTGCTCGAAGCGCTCGGCCGCCTCTGCCGCGGAGCAGGCGGCGAGCAGGTCAAGACGGCGCTCGTCTCGATCGCGCCCACCTGGGCCATCCTGATGCCGTCCTGCGTGCCGGCGGATATCCTCGATTCGTTGCTCGCCCGGACACTCGGCGCCGGGCGCGAGCGCATGATGCGCGAAATCTGCGACCTGCTGCAGACGCTGGCGAGAGAACGCCCGCTGTTGCTCGTGCTGGACGATCTGCACTGGGCGGACTTTTCGACCATCGACATGCTGTCCGCGCTTGCCCAGCTCGAGGGACCGCTGCGGCTCATGATCGTGGCCGTTTACCGTAGCGACGACGCATCTTCCGTCCGGCATCCGGTGATGAAGCTCAATCACACGCTACTGCTTCGCAGAGCGTGTGAGGTGATCGAGCTTGCCCCGCTCAAGCCCGACTCGGTCGGCGCCTGGCTCATGCATGGCGCGAGCCTGAACCCGCTCGACGAGGAGTTGGCGCATCTGGTCGCCGAACGCTCGGGGGGCAATCCACTGTTCATGCAGGCGATTCTCGAGCATCTGTACGAGCATGGCCTCGCGATCAGGACGGTTGACGGCTGGCATCAGACGGCGAGCGCCGCGCAGTTGCGCGAGGCGCTTCCGCGCACCATCGTGCAGGTCATCGAAATGCGTATCCGGCGGCTGGCTGCCAGGGCGCAACGCATGCTCGAGGCGGCGAGCGTGGCGGGACTGACGTTTGCGCCGGCAACAACGGCCGAAGCGGCTGCGATGAGCATCGAGGCGTTCGAGGATCTGTGCGACAGCCTTGCTCGCCAGGGCCAGTTCATTCGCCGCGCCGGCGTCCAGAGCTTGCCCGACGGCAACAGCGCGCAATCGTTCAGCTTTACGCATGCGCTGGTTCGCAGCGTCTTCTACGACCGTCAGGGACTAACGCGGCGCTCCAGGTCGCACCGGCTGATTGGCGAGCGTCTCGAGACGCTGTTTCCGGTGGGGCAACGCGGCAGTCTCTCGGCGGAGCTCTGCTGGCACTTTGCCGATGCGCAGCAATGGGACAAGGCGCTCGACTATGTACGCACCGCCTTGCAAACCGCCAAGGTTCGCTGTGCCTATCGGGAAGCGCTAGCCGCGCTCGATCAGGCCGATATGCTGCTCGCACGCCTGCCGGCCGACTTGCGCGCGTTGCGGCGCGTCGAATTCGTCGAAGCGCGCGCGGCGCTCTATGCGGCCGCCCATGACCGGCAGGCGATCGACGCATACCGCGCGCTGCACGAACAGTCGACTCGGCTCGGCAAGATCGAAGTGCAACTGCGCGCGCTGCTCGGTCTGTCGTACGTGCTGAGCTGGGACGATCAGGCTCGCTCGGTGGAATGCCTCGACGATGCGCTCAGGCTCAGTGCGTCCTATCCGGACCGGCGCGTTAGCGCGTCGACGCAGATCGCATGCAATGTGCGGCGTATCTGGACGCAAGGCTGGAACACGGACGATGCGCAGCAATTCGGCGACGCGCTCGCGACCGTGCGCGAGATAGGCGATCCGGTGTCCGTCGCGCAAGCGCAAATGGAGCACTGCATGCTGATGATGGTGTCGACGCAGTACCGCAAAGCGCTGCAGACCACGCAGGCGAGCTATCGGGTGTTGTACGACCATGCGGCGAGTCACCCGTGTTTCGATATCTCACGCCCAATGTGGATGGTGCGTCTGGGCGTGCCGTGGGCGTACCTGTCGCTTGGCGAACTGGGCCGCTCGCTCGACGAATTCGACCATGGCATCCGGCAGTATCACGACAACGGCAATTACTTCGCGGCGCGCACCCTGCAGGTCTATCGCGGCTGGCTGCTGATCCATACGATGGACTTCGAAACCGTCCTCGAACTCGACCGTCAGTTCAGGCAGGCGGCGGATCGGCCCGGGTCCGACGACGAAGCCCGCCAGCGTGCCGCATTACTGCCGCCCCAGCAGCGCGTCTGGACCATTCTCGCCGGGCTGGCTCACGCTGGGCTTGGCGAAAACGCCGCTGCCGCAGCGCGTTTTGCCGAAGCGGAACAGCAGATGGAGCGCGAACCGATCATGTTCGACTGGTACTGGCGACTCCTGCTCGAATGGGGATGCGCCGACCTCGCGATAGCGCAAGGCGACTACGACGCGGCGCAATATCGTGCCCGCCGCTTTCTCGAACGCGCGCTTGCCACCGAAGAACGGACCTGGCAGGCGCTCGCGTGGGAAACCATGGCGCGCGCATCGTTGGGGGAGGGCCATTTGCAGAACGCCAAGGTCCAGCTGGACGCCGCGTTTTCGGTGACCGAAGGTTTCGAGACGCCGCTCGCGGACTGGCGTTTGCAGCGCACCGCTGCGTCGCTGCACGAAGCGCGCGGCGACATGCAGCGTATGGCAGCGGCACAGCAGCGCTACGTCGAATTGCGTGTCCGTCTGGCCGGCTCGATCCCGCAAGACGCGGGTTTCGGCCAGCGGCTCGCGGAGCCGGTCGAGGGCTAATCCCCGGCGTCGAGCGTGGCCCGCAGACGATGCCCGGTGGGCAAACTTGCCGCGAGCGCCGCTTTTTTGGCAACTGCGAATTCGGCGTGACGCTCAGCCGTTTGCGCATCGCCGCTCACGCGATAGGCCTCGCTTGCCGTGCGATGGATGCGCCAGTCCGCGAGCGGAGTCTGGAAATGCTGCGTGGCAACGAGCGCTTTTTCCACATACCGCACAGCGTCCGCCACCGCACCAAAGCGCAGCGCGACGCGTGCCTGAATCTCCCACGACAAACCCTGCCAGGTGCGCTCTTCCGTGCCGCTCGCCGCCTTCACCAGACGCGCGGCGTGCGTCATCGCTTCGTCCAGATCGCCCTGCATCAGGGCAAGGCTCGCGAGACCCCATTCGAGCGCAAGTCGCCAGTACCAGTCGAAAATCACCGGCTCGTTATCCATGCGCTGCATCACGTCGGCCAGATGCACGCGCGCCGTGCAGGTGTCGCCGAGGCCAAGATAGGCCAGTCCCTTCAGGAGGATGGCGAGCCGTTGTTCCGCGGGAAGGGTCGAGCGGCGCACCGCGGTCCCGGCCAGCGTTTCCGCGAGAACCTGGCTGCAGGACTCGAGCATGGCGTCGAAGTCCAGCGCATGGAATTGCACCCAGCAGCGATACAGCGTCAGCGTATCGGCACCGTACTGATTGCCATTGGTGGCATACATGGCAATCGCCCGGTCGAACTCCTGATGTGCACGCCCAAGCTCGCCCAGATATAGCAGCGTCCAGGGCACACCGAGATTGACCATCCAGGTAGCGCGAGCCATGTTGAACTCGGGCCGGTTCTCGTCGTTGTCGACGAGGAACTGGTAGTTCGCGAGAATGTTGTCCTGGGCCTGCTGATACCGCGCGGATACCATCATGACCATGCTGTATTCGCATTGCGACCAGGCGGTCGTGAACGGATCGTCGCCATTGCCCAAAGGCTCCAGCGCAGCTTCGCACTGACGGATGTCGTCGGCACGCCAGCCGCGCACCCACATTCTCCAGACGTAACAACTGATGCGGGTGCGCGCCTGCTGTTGCAGATTGGTCTGCCGTTCGCTCAGCACCAGCGCTTCGTCGATGATCCGGCTGCTGCGCAGCTGATCGCGCCAGCTATAGGCGTAGGCGAGGCTCAGTAAGGCGCGGCTCTGGATATCGATCAGACCGAGTTGCGCGGCACGCCTAGCCAGTTGTTCGCAGGTCTCGAGCGCGCGCCGGTCATGCGCTGCGGTAAAGACCGACGCACGTCCCTCGAGGAACTCGGCCTCGGCCGCTGCGCGTGCCTCGTTCGGCAAGTTGGCGGCCAGCATCATGGCGCGATCGAGGATAGCGAGTGCGTCGTTGTATGCGAGACGCTTCTTCGCGGTCTGGATCGCGATCCGCAGATACCCCAGCGCGCGCGACCATTGCTTGGCTGCCGCGAAGTGCTGGGCCAACTCCGCCGCGACGCTGCCGTGCTCTCCCGGCGCGCTGCGCGCTTCGAGCTCCTCGGCAATCCGCAGATGCGAATGAGCGGTACGCAGCGCGCCCTGACGTTCGTAGAAGGTCTGCCGGTACATCGTGTGGCGGAATGCGTAGGTCCGTGCCGTGATCATGCGCTCGAGCGGCGCAGGCGCCTCGCGGCGGATGAAGCTCTCCTGGCGGCACAGCGCTTCGCACGTCTCCTCGATGCTTTCCTGGCTCAACTGGGCCGCCGGCGCGACAAGCGTGGCATCGAAGCTGAGTCCCGCCACACTGGCGGCTTCCAGCACGCGCTGTTGATTGCCCGTCAGCCGCTGGATGCGATGCTCGATAACCTGGCTCAGAGTCAGCGGCACTTCAAGCCGCACTTCCGACGGAGACAGATGCAGCTTCCACCCCTCGGGGGTGGACTGCGCAATGCCCTGTGCGACCAGATGATCGAGCGTCGCCACCATAAAGAGGGGATTCCCGCCGGAGTGCTCGCAGACGAGTTGTGCCAGACCGTTTTCGCGAGCGTTCTGCGCCTTGCCTTCAAGGTATTCGGCAATGGCGTTTTCGGTCAGCGGCTCGAGCACGATGTCGTGGCAAAGCTTCTGCAAACCGAGGTCGTGGTTCAGGCGGCACAGTGGATGCTGAGCGAACTCCGCATCTTCGGGGCGATAGGTGACCACGACCATCAGGCGCGCGTGGGTGCGATGACGGGCGAGCGCAGAGAGCATGTCGACCGTCGAATAATCCGACCAATGAAGATCTTCGAAGACGAGGGCGAGCGGCGTTTGCGCCGAGAGCGCGGCGAAGAACTCGCAGATCTCGCGCAGCATGCGGCCGCTGACCGCGCCGACCAGCTGCCGCTGCAACTGGGCGCGATGCCGCTCCGGCACCGAGCCGGGAAGCTGCGCGGCCCAGGTGGGCGCGATCGAAATCAGGCTGCGCATGATGGCGGCGCCCGCGTCGCCGCGCACCAGTTGGGCCAGCGCTTCGAGCACGGGGTAATACGGCTCGGTGCCGCCGTAGCCCTCGACGCAGCGCCCGAGCGAAGTCAGCACGTCGCCACGGCCGTCGAGCGATTCGAGGAACTGATTGACGAGCGTGGTCTTGCCGATGCCCGGTTCGCCGGCGACGAACACAATCCGCGATTCGCCTGCGCAAGCCTCGTCGAACAGCGTTTTGAGCTTGTTCAACTGCGGTGTGCGTCCGACGAAAGTACCGTCAGCCGGTCTCTCGACATCGTCCGTGGCGTTGACCGGCGTGCGGGCCAGCAGCGGGGCGATGAAACGGTAGCCGCGGCCGCGCAGCGTTTCGATAAAGCGGGGGTTGGCCGGATCGTCGCCGAGTGCGGCGCGTATGGACAGCATGTGCCCCTTCAGCACTTCCGGTTGCACTGTGACGTTTTGCCAAAGCGCGTCGAGAAACTCGTCGTGCGTCACGAGGCGGCCGGCGTTGTCGATCAGGTACTGCAGCATGTCATACGCACGAGGCCTGAGATTGAGCCGGGATTGGCCCCCATCCGGCGTCGCTTGCCAGACACACTGGTTGGCCCGGTCGAGCCGGAAAGGCGGGAATTCGCTCACTTTTGTCTCCGACCGCACGGCCCATTCATTCTTGCAATCCTATATGAAAGGCGATGGCCGCCTCGGTGCGCTGGGTCTGGCGCGGATTTCAGCACGGCAGGGCAATTGACCACTGAGGCGTGGCGAGCCTTGGCGTCTTCGGCAGGCATTAACGTAGTTTTAAACATTTGGCCGATTCTATACCGGCAAAATGACTGCGAAAACCTTCGACGTAACGGTATGGACCACGGCCTTGCGCAAGGCTTTCAAACGGCCTTTCGACACCCGATCGGGGGATAGGACACGTTAGCGCCTTCGAGAATAATGGGTCATCGCGACTGCGGTCGCTCCCATTGAGGATGAAACGAAATGCTTAAGGCGTTTTCAGTTCCTGTTACTCCGCAAGGGCAATCCGCACTTGCGACGATGCCGCCGTGGCACTATTCGAGCGACTGTCTGGCCATCGAATACTGGGCCGATCCGAAGGCCATCGCGGCCTTGCTTCCACGTGGCATGACCGTGGACGAGAAATCAGGCGGGCGCGCCTTCTTCTGGTTTCTGGACTGGCAGTTCACCGGGTCCAACGACGAATTGACGGACCCGGCCCGCTATCAGTACCGCGAGGCCTTCGTTCTGGTCGAGGCGGTATTCGACGGCGTGCCGGTCAACTATTGCCCATACATCTTCGTCGACAACGATGCGGCGATTGCCCGCGGATGGGCGCAGGGTTTTCCGAAGAAACTCGCGAGCGTCTATCAGACCCGCAGCTTCTCCGCGCCGAGTGCAGCGGCGGCGCCGCTTGCCAAAGGGAGCCGCTTCGGCGCCAGTGTCTCGGCGCACGGCGAACGCCTGGCGACGGCCCGTATCCAGCTCGAGGAGCCTGTCGCCGACCCGACGACCGTGTTCAACCGCCCGACGACCATGCGCCGCTACTTTCCCCAGCTCGCCGCCGGGCTTCAGGACAAGCCGCCGGTCGACGAGCTGACCATGTCGCTTACGGACAATCTGGCGATCGTCGATGTCTGGACCGGAACCGCGGAGCTGAAACTTCCCGAGGTCGCCGGTGAGGACATGCACCTGATCGCTCCGCTGCGCGTCGGCCGCGGTTATCGGCTGGGGATGTCTTACTCGGTGACGGATCTGCGGATTCTGAAGAACTACGTCGAGTGACAGGCCGGAAACGTCAGGACAGGAGTAGCCTCAATGCCGCTTTATACCTTGATGACTCAGGATGGCGTACTCAGCAGCGAGGCCAAGACCCGGCTCGCGGTCGAACTGACGGAGCTGCACTCGTCGTATTCGGGTGTGCCGAAAAACTGGGTGCATGTGGTGTTTCAGGAGTATCCGCCCGGCAACGGTTTCACGGCCGGAGAAGCGGCGGCCACCGCCGCACTGACGCTTCTGATCCGGACCGGCCGCCCACCTGAATACAAGCGCGAGCTGATCCAGCGTCTCTGGAAGCTGTTTCAGACCGCGACCGGCGCGCCCGATGACCAGATTGTCATCGGTATTCAGGAACTGCCGCCCAGCCAGGCAATGGAAATGGGGAAGATCATGCCGGAGGTCGCGAACGAATAGCTAGCTCACTAGCTCAATAGCTCACTAGCGCGCGATCATTCGAGCCAGGGCAGCGCCCGCGGCGAAACGATAAACGTCGTCAGCTTTTCATCGGGCTGGGTCCACACCAGCCCGAACTGCATCGAATCCGCATTCGGCAACGTGAAAACGTGCGGTCCTTCGAGGAACTGGCCATCCCATCCAAATGCCCGGGCGGCCTCGGTCGCGGCCTCGTATTCCGAATCGACAAGCTGAAGCGAGAACTTGCCGCCGTCCGCCTCCACCAGTTCCCTGATGCGTTCGAGCGTCGGCATCCAGTTGAAAGCACTGGCCGGCCGGGGCATTGTGTACACGCGCCATGTCATCGTGGCTATCCTCAAATCAGGTATTCGTGAGCCGGCCCGGCGTTCGCCAGGCGAGGGCGTTTCCTGGTTGACGGCAAAAAAGTCAAATTCTTGACAGTGGGTTTCACGGACAGGGACGCGGAGCGCACTCAGGAATTCCTTACGGAGAATTCCATATCGGCCTAATTCAATATCTGGGAGTCCTGACGGCGCTAGCGGCGCAGCGTGTCTAGTATCGACTTGCGGCGATCGCTTGCGTCTGTTCGAAGCGCCGTGCGCTCAAAGTAGAGCCGATCCGGCCGGTGCCGCGGGGGTGGTCGAATGAATCAGGACACGCAAGGCTTGATACGCGAGATGAATCTCGCCTATCTTCTGCTGATCCAGCGCCTGCTGGCAGAAGACAGAAGCACGGCCATGGGTACCCTTGGCGTCTCGCCCGAGGTGGCCGATGTTCTGCTGGCCCTTTCGCTCAAGGAACTCACGAAACTCGCCTCGGTGTCGCAGATTCTGTGCTCGTTTCGCTTCAATGACCATGCGGTGCTGTCGGCGCTAACACATAGCCAGGTTGAAGCGGCCGCGATGACGCGCACGTCGTCGTCCGGGACTGCCTCAAGCCGTGCCGAGGTCGGTACACATCACGCGTAACCGCCGGCGTATTGGCTCATGATGTCGAGGTTGCCCAGGTGTTCGCGGGGAATCTCGTCGCCGACCTGGCCACGCCGGATCACCAGCACCCGCTGCGACACCGCGGCGATGAAATCCAGATTCTGTTCGACCAGCACGATGGTGAGCCGGCTGCGTTCGCGCAGCAGCACTAGCGTCTCGGCGATCTCATCGATGATCGACGGCTGGATGCCCTCAGTCGGTTCGTCGAGCAGTAACAGGCTGGGATTGCCGGCCAGCGCGCGGGCGAGGGCCAGTAACTGCTGCTCGCCGCCCGACAGCGATCCGCCGGTACGGTCGAGCAAGGGCTTGAGGCGAGGGAAGTCGGCCAGCAGCCGTTCGAGCGCATCTGCCGGGCGCTGGCCGGTCTTCAGGAGTCCGAGCCGAAGATTGTCCAGCGTGCTCAACGCAGGAAAGATCTCGCGGCCCTGCGGTACGTACGCCATCCCGCGTCGCGCGCGCGTGTGGGGTGCCGCGCGTGTCACGTCGGCGCCGTCGAAACGGATCGTGCCCGAAGTCGCCGGCAACGCTCCGATCAGACTGCGCAGCAAGGTGGTCTTGCCCATGCCGTTGTGGCCGAGAATGCCGATCGATTCCCCGCTGGCGATCGACAGCGACACATCGTAGAGCACCGGGATCGAGCCATAGCCGGCGCATAGATCGACAACCTCAAGCATCATCGGACTCCGCTCATTGCGGTTTCTTGCCAAGATAGATCTGCTGGATCAGCGGGTCGCTCATGATGCGATCCGGCGTGCCTTCGCGGATGATGGCCCCCTGGTGCAGCACTGTGACCGTCCGCGCGATCTTGCGGATAAAACCCATATCATGCTCGACCACGACGAGCGCGTGCCGCTGGTTGATTTCGAGGATCAGCTCAGCGGTGCGCGTAACCTCGGCATCGCTCATGCCCGCCGCGGGTTCGTCCAGCAGGATCAACGGCGGGTCCGGCGCGATCACCACCGCCAGTTCGACCCACTGACGCTGACCGTGCGCGAGCAGGCCGACCGTCGCATCGCGGTACGCCAGCATGCCGACGCGTTCGAGCGTCGTCCGCGTAACCCGTTCTGTCTGTTGCGGCGTGTTCACCCGGCGCGCAGCGAGCCAGACGTTCTCCCACACGCTGAGCCCGTTGAAGAGGCTCGGCACCTGGGTCTTGATGCCAATGCCCAGCCGAGCCGGCTGATGCGGCTGCATGTTCGAGATGTCCTGACCACGAAACAGGATCTGCCCCGAGGTGGGTTTCACCTGGCCGGTGAGCAGCTTGAAGAAGGTGCTTTTGCCCGCACCGTTCGGCCCGATCACACAGCGCAGTTCCGCCTCCGCCAGGGTGAAATTGACGTCGCGGGTCGCGTGGACGCCGCCAAAGCGCACGTTCAGATCGCGGGTTTCGAGGAGCGGCGTCATCGCACGGTTTCTCCATGCGGATCGAGCTTTGCGGCTTGATCGATCTTTGCCGCCTGCGGCCCCGCATCCAGGTCCTCCTTCACCACGGCGTTGACGTTGGCCGTGTCGCGCCGACGGCGTAAGCGCGATACGAGCGCGGCGCCGAGCGAGCCCACGCCCGGTACGATTCCCTTGGGCACCATCAACACGAACACCACGAGAATGGCGCCGAGGACCAGGTTGGAGTTGATGGTCTGCTGCGTGCCGATCTGCGTGGTCAGCCACTGGATGGCGACACAGCCCACCACCGGGCCCACTAACGTGCCGAGGCCGCCGACGATCACCCAGATGATGATCTGCGCCGATTGCGCGAGACTGAATACCGTAGGGCTGGTAAAGGCGCCCCAGTTGGCGAACAGGCATCCGGCCAGTCCGGCAATAGCTGCGCCGAGAACGAATGTGAACAGCTTGTAGGCGCGTGCGTCGTAACCGAGCAGCAAGAGACGCTGCTCGTTTTCCTTGCTGGCGACGATAACCCGGCCCGGCTTCGTGGCGAGCAGCGCCCTAAGGAGCAGATAGACCAGCAGCAGCGCGCCGAACGACAGCTCGAACAGGCCGCGCGGCCCGATCGTGTCGTCGATATTGCCGGGCATATTCAACGGCGCGATACCCGGTATGCCGTTGAATCCGCCCAACGGCGCCGTGCCGATTTTCCACTCCGGTCCCGCGGTAGAGTTGATCAGGTTGAAGAGGATCAGTGTTACGGTCAACGTGATGACACCCATGTAGACGTCGGACAGCCGTCCATAGAAGATCAGATAGCCGAGGATCGCTGCGAATGCAGCGGGCAGCACGATGGCCAGCACGAAGGGCACGGTGCTGTCGCCGAGATTGGTCACGGCGATCGCGTAGGTATAGGCGCCTAGCCCGAAGAAGGCGGACTGTCCGAAACACAGGATGCCGCCATAGCCCCAGATGAAGGCGAGACTGATGGCGAGGATCGACATCACGACGTAGACGGTTGCCTGCACGAGGGCGAAGTCGTCCAGCACGTGGGGCAGCACGAACAGCAGCGCCAGGCCCAACGCAATGGTGAGCGCGGCGCTTGCCCACGACCTCGAGAAGCGCTGCAGCGCGTCGGGCCCTTGCGCCGGCTGGCTGGAGTGCGCAGGCCTCGTCACAGCGACCCCTTGAAGAAGCGGCCGGTAATGCCCTGCGGCAGTAGCCGCAACATGATGATCGCGCCGACCAGCAGTGCGACTTCGCCGAACACGGGCGTCGAGGCAAAGGTGGCGATCTGGTTGATGGTACCGAACAGCGTCGACGCGCTGACGAGGCCGATGACAATCGCCGGGCCACCGCCTATTACCGTGATGAACGCCTTGGCGATGAACGCGCCGCCCATCGTCGGCACGACACCGGTCAGCGGCGCCAGCAGGCCGCCCGCGAAGCCGGACAAGGCCGCACCGATTGCAAAGGTAGCCGAATACACAAGGCTTGGGTTGATGCCCAGCGCATCGGCCATCTGCGGATTCTGCATGGTGCCGCGTGCGATCAGACCAAGGGAGGTATGCAGGAGGACCCAGCGCAAGGCGAGCGCCAGCAGTGCGCCGACCGCGATGATCACGAGCGTATAGCTGCTGACCGAGTAAGCGCCGATCGTAAAGTTGCCAAGCGGGGCCGATACTCCAGCGGTCGTATTGCCGGCAATCGACGTCACCGCGCCGATCAGCAGCAGCGACAAACCCCACGTGGCGAGCATCGTGTCGATCATGCGGCCATACAGACGACGGATGAAAACCCGCTCCAGCACGATGCCGATCAGGCCCACCGTCACCGGCGCGACGACGAAGATCGCCACCCACAGATTGATGCCGAGCCGCATCGCTTCAATAGTCGCGTACGCCCCTAGCATCATGAACTCGCCATGCGCGAGATTGATCACCTTCATCATCCCGAAGATGACCGCGAGCCCCGACGAGATGACAATCAGGCTTGCGATCGCATACAGGATCTGAATCAGGACGATAGCGGCAAGATCCATCAGCGGCTCCTTGGGACGGCGCGCGGCCGCTTCACGCAAGCGTCAAAGCTTGATGACATATTGCTGGTTGTCGCGCGGGTTCTTGATGAGATTGCAGACGGCGCTGGTATCGCTCGGCGGTTGCGCCTGGAAGGTCTCGACGATATCGAGCTTCTTGTTGCGAACCTCGGCGATATTGACGTTCAGCACGCAGTGATGCGTGGCCGCATCGATCGAGACCTTGCCGCTGGGTGCGTCGATGCTGATACCCGACTCCAGCGCTTCGATCACCTTCATGCGGTCTAGCGTACCGGCTTTTTTCACGCCCTGCGCCCACAGGTTGAAGCCCTGGTAAGTGCCCATCGCCAGTTCGGTGATGTTCGGATAGTTGGCGCCGAAGCGCTTGTGAAAGCGGTCTTTGAACGCTGTATTGACGGGGTTGTCGATCGTCTCGAAGTAGTTGTAGCAGACGAGAAAACCGTCGCATTCGTCGGGCGAAAGCACGATCTGCTCGTTGCCGCCGGCAAAGGTGGTGGAGGCAAGCGGGATCTTCTTGTGCAGACCCGCTGCGGCCCATTGCCGATAGAACGACATATGCGCGCCGCCCACCAGTGCCGAGACAATCATGTCGGGCTTGGCCGCTTCGATCTTCGAGATCGACGGGCCGAAGTTCGTGACGTCCAGCGGGAAAAAGTCGATCGAGGCAACCGTGCCGCCGTTGTCCTGCACGAATTTCTTGACCCACTGCGAGGTAATCTGACCGTAGTTGTAGTCGGCTGCGACCACGTAGACCTTTTTGCCCCACTTCTTCATTGCATAGGGCACAAGCTTTGCCACCGTCTGGCCCGGCGTCACGCCAGTACAGAACGTATTGCGGTCGCACACGCCGCCCTCGTACTGGGTGTTGTAGAAATACAGGGTCTTGTAGCGGTCGAGCACCGGACGCATGACCTCGCGCGAGGCGGAGGTGATGCCCCCATGCACGACCGCGACCTTGTCCTTCAACGCGGCCTGCTGCGAAAACTGCGTGTAAAGCTGCATATTCGACTGCGGGTCGTAGGTGAGCAGTTTGATCTTCTTGCCCAGCAGTCCACCTTGCGCGTTCCATTCTTCGACGGCAAGCGTCAGGCAATCGGCCATGGGCTTGCCGTAAATATCGAGTCCTCCTGATAAATCGGTGATCCCGCCCACGACGATTTCATCTTCGGCCGATGCGGCAAACGGGATACCGCAAGCCGCACCGGCAGCCAGCGAGAGAGCGGAGGTCTTGATGAAGGAACGGCGATCCATGGAAAGATTCCTGAAGGTGAACAAGATCGAATACGAGCGCCATGTTAGCGCTCTCTACGGCTAATCCGCCAGCGGCGTCAAAGCGTTTTCCAGTCCGCGGCCTGTTCGAATGCGTAAGCGCCGCGATAGATCGTTGCTTCGTCCCAATGCTTGCCGATCAGCATCATGCCGACCGGCAGACCTTCGACCATGCCGCATGGCACGCTCATCGCCGGGTGGCCCGTCACGTCGAACGGGCAGGTGTTGGGCAGCATCTCGAAGGCACGCTGAACCACTTCCTCGAGGGGCGCCCCCGCGGCGGGCAATGGAGTCGCAGTCAGCGGCAGCGTCGGCATCAGGAGCAGGTCGTAATCGGCGAGCGCCGTGTCGTACGCCAGTGTCAGTTGCCGCGACAGGTTCTGGGCCTTCGCGTAAAAGTGGCCACGATAGTGCTTGATGAAGTACTCGCCGAGCACCATGGTGAGCTTCAGCGTCTCCGAGAGTTCGTCTGCACGTTCGCGCCAGCCTGCATGGAAGTCCACCATGCCGGTCACATACAGTCCCTTCCAGTTAAAGCCGTGGCCGTTGTCTTTCATCATCTGCTGGGTCGCGCCTTCGGCCGCGATCGGCAGCCAGATAGCCGGGCCGAGCAGATGCATCGGGATCGATACTTCGCTGACCTTCGCACCCAGATCGCTATAGCGCGCGGCGGCTTCGCGCACTTTCGCATCGGACGCCGCCTGCGATTGCGGCCATCCGAAGCCCTCCTTGACCACGCCGATCTTCAGACCCTTGACGCTTTCTTTCATCAGGTCGCTATAGGGCTTGGCCGTCTGCCCCGCGTACTGACGCGGATCGAGGCCGTCAGGGCCGGCAAGGACTTCGAGCATGAGGGCGTTGTCGGTGACGTTCGCGGTCATCGGGCCCGTGTGATCGATCGTCAGCTCGATCGGCATGACGCCGGTGTAAGGCACGAGACCATGCGTGGCTTTCATCCCGTAGACGCCGCAGTACGACGCAGGCATGCGGATCGAGCCGCCCTGATCGCCGCCGATCGCCAGATCGACTTCCC
The DNA here is from genome assembly GCF_900141745.1 of Paraburkholderia phenazinium. Classification (NCBI taxonomy): domain Bacteria; kingdom Pseudomonadati; phylum Pseudomonadota; class Betaproteobacteria; order Burkholderiales; family Burkholderiaceae; genus Paraburkholderia; species Paraburkholderia phenazinium. Next base: position 2,866,642 of record NZ_FSRM01000002.1, read on the forward strand.
CCGCGGCCACCAGCGCCGCGCTGCCCGACGACGAACCGCCGGCGGAATATCCCCTGCGGTGCGGATTGTGGACAGGCGCGGGCGAACTCGTATGCGAGCCTCCGGAAAAGCAGAAGTACTCGCATGTGGCCTTGCCGACAATCGTCGCGCCAGCGTCGAGCAAGCGCGTCACGATGGTAGCGTCCACATCGGGCACATAGCCTTCCAGCGTCGACGCGCCATTCATCATCGGCACACCGGCAAGGCAGACGTTGTCCTTGAGTGCGACGGTCTTGCCAGCCAGTTTGCCGCCCGGCGCGCCTTTGACTTCCACTTTGACGTACCACGCGCCGTAGCGGTTTTCTTCGCCGCTCGGACGATAGCCGGGCGTTCGCGGGTAAGTTACGCGTGGCAGATAGTCGGGGAGGGCATCGACGACATCGTAGGCGTCGAAGTTCGCCTGCAGCAAGCCGTTGTAACTGGCCAGTTGCGTTTCGGAAAGATGGATGCCGAGGCTCAACGCGACATCTTCAAGCTGGCTCAGCGTAGGACGTTTGACTGCCATGGTTGCTCCGTAAGTTGAATTCCGGACAGACCTGCGGCTACTGTGCTGCCGGTGACCATTCGACGATGGATGACGGCGTTGTCAGGCGCCTGAATGCCTGACCAACTTGCGAGCAATGGTATGGACGACTATTTTCTGCGTCAACCATTTTATTTTCCTTGGAAAATAAAATGACGACGGCGCGGCGCAATCAGAGATGGGTCAGCACGCGGAACGCGTGACCGTCGACCCTGGCCAGATAAATCGGCACCCGGTTGACCCGGCCGCCAGCGTAAACAGCGCCACGAGCGCTGCGATAGGAAAGGGGCGCGGTGCCGAGACGCGCCAGACTGGCGCTAGTGGCGTTGCGCTGATGCGCATCGTTGAGCAAAGCAGCAAGGAAGTGGATGCCTTCGTAGGTGGACTGTCCAAACGTATCCAGCGTCGGCGCACGAACGCCGAAATGGCTGTGATAACGCTCCTTGAACGACTGGTTGGCGTCGGTATCCAGTGATGCGAAATAACCAGAGGCAACGTACAGGTTGTCCGTGTTCCGTGCGCCGATGCCGAGCAGCTCGTTCTCGCCGAGTGCGCAGGATAGCCGCAGAACGTGCGAGGCCAGACCGGCATGGCCGAAGGCGCGATTGAAGTCCACCGCGTCCTGGCCGATCAAGGAGAGCAGGACGGCGTCCGCACGTTGCTCGCGAATCTGGTCGAGAACGTATTCGTAGTCGCCGCCACCGAAGGGCAGAAACATCTCGCCGACGACGCTGCCGCCGGATTCGGCGACGAAACGGTGCGCGACCTGATGCGACGCGCGCGGCCACACATAGTCATTGCCGACGAACATCCAGCGCCGTGGACGGTGGCGCTCGTTGAGCCAGTGAATGGCAGGACGCAGTTGTCTGGAGATCGTTTCGCCGATTGCGAATACACCGGGCGTGCGCTCGCCGCCCTCGTAAAGCGGGGTGTACACGAACGGTATGCGGCCGCCGATCGCGTGCAGGAGGTCATGGCGAACCGCACTGGTGTGCATGCCGACGAGGGCATCGACGGCGCCTTCCTCAACCAGTTCGACCAGACTGTCTTCGATCGCCTGCGCGTCGTCGCCGGCGTTGAGGGTGATTAGCCGGCAAGGCCGGCCGGTGATGCCCGACCCGCTGTTGAGCTCGGCTACGGCGAGGCGCGCCGACGCCAGCGCGGACGGCCCCCAGATGCCCGCGGCGCCGCCGAGCGGCACGCACAAGGCGATATTCAATTCCTGCTTGCTGCTACGGGTACCGGGACGCTGACTCATCGATGGGCGTGTGATGCCAAAGTGGTCGAACACGTAAGCGAGGCTGGCCGCGACGCCTGAGCGGTAAAAACGTCAAGCCGGACGCAAGCGTTGCACCAACCACGGGCGGACGAGCGCCAGCTTGGCACATTTTCAGCCAGTTTTGCACCGATACTTTCCACGGAAAATTAATTTGCGTAAGATCGATGCCATTGCTTCGACACCATGCATCTACCATGCCCGAACACGACCTTTCGCAGTACCTCGCCTGGCTGCTGGCCTCGGCGCACCGGCAGATGAAGCTGGGTATAGCCCAGTCGATTGCCGATGAGGATGTCAACGAGGAGCACTGGCGCATCCTGCAGGTCGTATCCGACGAGCAAGGTCATTCGATGGGCGAACTCGCCGAGCAGGTACTGCTGAATGGGCCTGCACTGACCAAGAACGTCGACAGACTGGTAAGCCGCGGACTCGTCCAGCGCGCACAGGACGCCCAGGATAGTCGCAAGGTGCTGGTCTATATCAGCGATCGCGGGCTGGAGATGGTAGGGCGATTGAAGCGCAGTGTGGATGCGCATCACGAGGCGATTGAAGAAGCGCTTGGACCACGCAACTCGAAGCAGTTAAAGCGCCTGCTGGAACGGCTGATCGCGGAGTCGCGGCCGGAATGAAGCGTGGTTTGCGCGACGTTGCCTAGGCGACCATCAGCGGTTGTTCGAGGAAATTCACGACTTCGCTTGCCTGGATGGGTCTGGAATACAGATAGCCCTGAACCATCAGACCGCCCAGCGTTTTGAGTATGGCCAGTTCGTCTCTCGTCTCGATGCCTTCGATAATGCAATCAAGGTTCATGTCCCGGCTGAGCGCGAGGAGCGACTTGACGATCTTGTAGCTCGTGGGATTCGTGTTCAGATCTGTCACGAAACTGCGATCGACCTTGATCTTGGTGAGCGGTAACGCATGAAGGTGCGTCAGGCTCGAAAAGCCTGTTCCAAAGTCGTCGAGAGAAATACCACAACCGAGAGCCCGCAACGTCTCCGTGGCACGACGGACCTGAGCAAAATCACGAATGAACGCCGTTTCGGTTATTTCCAGATCGAGACGGGCAGGGTCGAAGCCGCTCTTGCCGATCTGCGTGATGATGTCGAGGACGGTGTCCGGCGAACTCAGATCGTGGGCGGACAGGTTAAACGAAAGACGGATGGTCGAAGGCCAAAGCAGCGCGTGAGCTAGTGCTTTTTTCAGTAGTGTTTTAGTGATCCTCTCTATCATTCCGGTGCGTTCTGCAACGGGAATGAACTGCGCCGGCGTGATGGCCCCCAGGGTGGGGCTGCCCCATCGGGCCAGTGCTTCGAATCCAATCGTCGAGCGGTTCGAAACGTCGACGATCGGCTGGAACACAACCGTCAGTTCATCCTCGAGGTTGGCGTGCTGCAGTGCCTGCTCGATCTTGGCTTCGTAGCGGATCTTCGCATCGTGGTCGGTGGAGAACAGCGTCACCTTGCCACGACTGCTGCGCTTTCCGTGATATAGCGCATAGTCGGCGTTGGCGAACAGCTGTGTCGTGTCACTCGCCATATCGGGAAAGACCGAGAAACCGATCGAGCCGCCTATTTGCAGCGTGATATCGCCGAGCGATGCCGCAGCTCGTATAGCAGAACAGATCAATTCGCCATTCGCGACCAGTTCGACTGTGTCGCCAAAGTTCGACGCCACGATCGAGAACTCATCCCCGCCCAGTCTCGCGACATAGTAATTTTCCGGACATGCCTCGACGAGGCGCGTTCCAATGATCTGCAGCAGTTTGTCGCCGGTGGCATGGCCGTAGATGTCGTTGACGAGCTTGAAACCATCCAGGTCGATAATGCCGACGGCAAGAGGCGTTCCATCGGATTTCGCTCGCGCATAGGCGAAATCGAGGTACGAAAAGAACGCGCGACGGTTGGCCAGTCCCGTCAGGCTATCGATATTGGCCAGCCGGAAATTCTCCGCGCGCGCACTGACCATGCCGGTAAAGTCACGATAGTGAACCAGCAGTATGGCGAGCATCGCCGCGGAAACAAGCGCCGTGTTGACGGCGATCGCGACAAAGACCAGCGTCCCCGAGAGAGCGAAGAAAATAACAAAGGAGCCGTTGACGATGAATGCAACCGTGAAGGCAGCCGGCCGCAAATGCATCATGCAAAAAATCACGCCAATCACGGTGATGGCCATATAAAAGGCTACGTGAGCCTTTTCATATGGATCGCCGTAAGGGAAGAGCCCGAACGCCCACAGCGTGAAAGCGAGAGCAATAAAGGGCGCGAGCCGTTGGGTACGGGAGAGTGCTTCTAACGCAATCTCATGGCTTGCTTCCTGCCGCGAGCGACGCAGCCAGCCGATCAGCCGCACCACCGAAATCACAGTCATGATGACGGGTATGTCGACGGTCAGCCAATGCGGCGCCACGTGCATGTGCGTCGTCGCGAGCCCCCATGTATTGATCATCAGGACCACATACATGAGCGGCATCTGGAACGTGAAAGCCCGGTACTGGGCGATCAGCAGATCCGGATTGTCTCGCGGGATGCTCGCAATTTCTCTAACGGATTTCAGGAGTTTCGTGAGCTTCATGATTGCGCATTCCCGCGGGTCCATCGCTAACGCGTCCAATCTGCAACAGCGGACTATCAAACTCGAATCTCGGCTCTCCTAACGGTACCGATACGCGGCCTGTCTGTTGTCCAAAGTTGTCCTTGTTGCGTGTATCGAATCGTGTATATCCGCAGCTGAACTTTGTGAAGCTAAGGTGAAAGGACCATAACCATGGTTGCTACTTCGGTATACGGCAACGTCCATCGATCTCTGTAGTGCGCCGATGTAGGGATTGCCTGAAATTTTCGTAAGGATGTGATTTTTTGGCGCGTGGGAGTCCGGTTTCATAGGGAAAACGCTGAATGGAAGCTGTTTTTGAGCGTCACGAAACGTTCATTCAGGATTACCTTACGAAATTTTCAGCCGGCGCCGATCTTCAGCGGCAGCCCCGTTTTGCCGTATAACTCGCTGTGTCTGGAGATAGATGGCTCCAGTGCTTCTGGTCTCTCACGTCCTGATCCTCGAAACTCAGGATTTTATTGCGTCGTGCTTGCACGACGCATTTTTTTGGGAGAACGGGTGGGGAGCTGACATTGAGCGTTGCTCTGGTGTCCGGTGCTGCATGATGCGGATCATGGCGCTGCTGTGTCGCTGGTCGATTCCAGGTCGCACGTCATGTCCGACGCTGTTGAAATTGCGTCAGACGCGCCCAGCTTTGAGCGATTCGCCTGAGTGGTGGGGGGGTGGGCTTGCTCGAGTGCCAGGGTCTCGATAGGAAGCGTGGTTGCGGCATCGATCGCATCGAGGTAGCTGAAGTGATAGCGGTCATACGTTGCTTGCAGTCTTCCGAGGCCGTGGTGGAAATCGCCCCGAAACGTGGTCCAGAAACCCAGCGGGTAGTGCGCACATTCGATGTACGTGTCCTGCTGTTGCACATCGTCGCTTGAGCCGTCGAGAACCAGATGCTCGATGGTCTTCGATTCGCACAATGCCACCGTGAGAATGCAAAACAGGGCTATCAGGAAGGTCCCAAGGATTGTTGCGCGCATGTTGAGTCGAATCACGTTGATATCGGTGAATACAGACTCAAGCAGGACAACAAAGTTTTTTTACGCGACCTTACCGGTGATTTCCTGGTGACGTCAACGACGTTTGGCCGGCACAAAAAAGAGGCCCGCCGAGGGAAGGGCGGGCCTTAACACATACGTCGAGGTACCAAAGGCGCTACTACGAGGGGGGTAGTAGCACGGAATGGATTGTACTGAGCCGGCGGGGGTATTTCGGAAGTGGTCATCGCACGTAAGCAAAGGTCGGTTTTGAGTTTGCCGTCTGATTGCTTTTGCCGCGTTTCATTTAACTCTTGAGTTGTGGGAATTGTCGGGCGGTAGTAGTGGACTTCGTTGGAATAAACTCGCGAGGGCTAGCGTTTCTCTTGTTGCGCGCCTCTCTCTTATGCAATTTCAGGAGCCTTCCCCGATGTCACTGAGTACCGATACCGAATTCTTTTGCCTTCTCTCCGACAGCTACCGCCGACTCGTCGGGAAGTCACTCGTTCCTGACGGCATGAGCGTGTCTGAAAGTGCCGTCTGGCTTTACGAGGCGGCGCCGTTTGGTGTTCTTGCACATAGTACTGCGGCCGATCCTGTATTTGTTTATGGCAACGTACGCGCTCAGGCGATCTTCGGGTATAGCTGGGATGAGCTTACCGCGCTGCCCTCGCGTCTTTCCGCGGAAATGCCGGAGCGTAGCGAGCGGCAGGCGTTTCTCGATCAGGTCGCGCGTGACGGTTTTGTTACCGGATATCGGGGCGTGCGTGTTGCTAAATCAGGCGAGCGGTTCTGGATTGAACACGCTACTGTCTGGCAGTTGGTGGATGAGGTTGGGGTTTATCGGGGGCAGGCGGCTATGATTCCGCAGGTGGAGGGGATCGGGGAGAGGGGTTGAAGAGCGAAGACAATCTTCTCGATGCGGCCGAGCGCGCGAAGCAGCAGGTTCGGTTTCGGTGGAAGGCAATTCAGGTCGATCACATCGGTAACGCTCACGTTTCGCGGCGCGATAATGTACAAGGATCGGTTGAAGACGTGTTTCGCATTGCCGTTCGCGGTCGGTGCCTTTGGCTTTGCTACGCGAGAGCTGTGGTCGGCCAGTTGTTCCGCAAAGTGCCGAAGATCGGACTTGAGTCTTGCACCGTCGGTGGGCACAGCGTCATTCACGATTGACTCCGAAGCACAACGGCCGCCCGTTCCAACGCCGCCTGGATATTCTCTTCAAAGTGGTCCGGGAGGGTGAGGACAAGGTTTAGCTCGTAGGTTCCGCCTTTAGGATCCTGCTCAAGTACGTTTGTGAGAAATTCCGGGAGCTTCCGCGCTTGGTCGAAGATACCGCTGCCCACGCCTCTCATCAGGCCATGTATCTCGGAGAAAGCTTCGTTAACTCGCGAGAAGCGCACTCGCTCCTCCAATGCAAGTGTACTTGCGCATAATTCGGCAAAAAGTCGGCATATCGTAACGATTTCAGTATCAGAACCGGCAACGCCTACTTCCCCCCAAGCAAAATGGAACTCCGAATTTATCAATGCAGTGAATGCCGCAGTAATTTGCAAGCACTCGTGCATGAGGCCCAATAGCCATGAGGTAAACTCAGAATCCTCGATGCGTACCGTAGGCTTGATGTAAAGCCCTCGCTGTAGGGCGGACCATCGTTTCAATATAGGTTCCATCTCATAGCGCAACATTTCGATCGTTAGGCGAAACTCCCAATGCTTTCCTTTTTCGAGAATAATTCGCTCAGCTAAATAGCTCAATCGTCCGAATTCTTCGAGATGTCTTTTCTCGTACCGTTGCCGAATGTCCGCGGCGGTTTTTCCCAACTGCTCCGCAGTCCAACGTTCGTGCGCTCGTTGCCATTCGAACAAAAGTCCGGCTGGATGCCGATTTGGATCGTCGTCGACTAGTTTGTGACAATTTCCGCAAAGCCAGATAGCGTTTGTGATGGCACTACGTTCTGCCGACGTCATATCCGCAACGTAACGCGCCGAACCAAGATTGGCACCGTAGATGTGTGCAGCTTCGCCTACGTTCACAGCATCATTTGGGTCATCAGTAGGGCCGCTTGTAATCGCTCCGCAGGCCGGATTAGAGCAGCGGTTCGCTGCCCGCTTCGCTAGCGTTGCTATCACCGATTGTTTGAATCTGTCCTCGATCGCCATTACGTGCCTTCCTACAATTAAGGTTTCTAGTATGAACACACTTTGTGTCGGGATCCCAGTGCTCACACGAAATGCTCGGTTTACAGGGACGGCCGCTACGTGAAGGTCTGTACGTCGACGTGACGACCACAATACACTTGCTAGCTTGCTACAGGTCGAAGCAGGGTCGTTCGAAGGGCTGCCTGGACCGTCACCAGAAGTAACCTTAGCACTCACATTATTTGACATAATATAAATTATCGAACTTTTGTCTGTAGCAGCAATATGAGAATGTCGTGTTTCAGCCAAATAGAAATGCCCGGTCCCGCCACCGGGCCATCGTGAATTGACTCTCGACGAGAATACTATCGCGAAGGTGTTTCCAGACTCGTAGAATTGCGCGATGTGCCCCGAAAACCCCACCAACGAAAAACGGCCAGCCCCGGTTGCCCCAAAGCTCGAGGCCGACGAGCCAACAACCGCCCAATTACTCGCAGACGCCGTCCAGGCCCATCGGCGAAACAATCTCACTGCAGCCCAAGCCTTATACGAAGCTGTGCTGCGCACACAACCCCAGCACCCCGACGCACTTCATTTGCTCGGCGTCACCGCATACCAGTCCCAGAGACCTGATCTCGCCGTAGACCTGATCCGACAAGCACTAGATGTCTACGAGGAAAACGCCGCAGCCCATGTCAATCTCGGGCTCGCCTTGCAATCGCTTGATCAAAACGAAGAGGCACGTGCAAGCTTTGAACGAGCCACAACGATCGATCCCAGCAACGTCGGTGCCTGGCTGGGCCTGGGCAACGTTTTAACCCGACTTGCCCGGAATGATCCGGCAAGACGCAACGACGCAATAGCGAGCTTCGAACGCGTCATTGCACTTCAACCGGATCACACCTTCGCCCTGCATCAATTGGGTGTCCTGCACCTGGAGCGCGGTGACGTCGAGGACGCCTTACGCAGCTTCGACGCAGCATTGCAAGTCAAGCCCGACCTGGCAGAAGCATGGAACAACCGCGGCAACGCCCTCGTGACGCTCGGCCGTCGCGAGGAAGCCATCGCAAGTTTTAACCAGACCCTCGCGATCCAGCCCGATCTGCACTTCGCTCTTCAAAACCGCGGCATCTTACGCGCATACCTCGGCGACGCGCACGGCGCGCTGCAAGATTTTGACGCTGCGTTGGACCAACAAAATATGACCGCACAGGGATACTGCGGTCGCGGCTCCGCCCTGCTGCAACTTCAGCGCTTCACCGACGCACTGAGCAGTTTCCAGCAAGCGTTATCTGATGAACCAGAGAACGTCGAGGCGCGTCTCGGACAAGCGCGTTCCCTGAGCTCCCTGAAGCGCTATTCAGAGGCGCTGGAAGTGCTCGAATGCGCCGTGCTGATTGCACCGAGGAATAGCGAGGTGCTGACCGATCGAGCCTTTGTACTGCTCCATCAGCAGCGGTATGACGAAGCGCTGACCGCCGCGAACCACGCCCTTTCCCTCTACCCTGCTCAGGTCGAAGCCCTGAATATCCGGGGCATGGCCTTGCAGGCACTGGGAAAACCCGAAGCAGCAATGTCAAGCTACGAGCACGCGCTATCAATCGATCCCGACCACGCCGAGGCAAGTTTCAACGCAAGTCTGCTGCATCTGCAAAGAGGCGAATACCTGAAGGGATGGGCAGGATTCGAATCGCGCTGGCGCTGTGCCCGACCCAACGTCCGCCGGCATGCCGACGTTCCAGTATGGTCAGGCTTAGAAAACATCACGGCCAAGCGCCTGCTGATCTGGGCCGACGAAGGCTTCGGGGACACCATCCAGTTTTGCCGCTACGCATCTGCACTGAGAGCGCGCGGCGTTGACATCGTGCTTGAGGTTCAACCCCCGCTAAAGGCGTTAGTCACTGAAAATTTTCGCAACATTCAGGTCATTGCCAGAGGTGAGACGCCTCCCGCCTGCGACTTCGCGATCGCCTTGCTTAGCCTTCCTGACGCATTGAAGATAGAGTCCTCGTTGATCCCGTACGTCTCCGGATACCTCCGTGCGGATCCGCAAGCCACTGAGACGTGGCGCCGTCGACTACAACCTGCTCGAGCGCATACCACTTGTCTCGGCATCGCGGTGTCGGGAAATCCGGAGCATGGTAACGACCGCAACCGTTCCGCATCTCTCGCGTCCTTCACCCCGCTTCTCGCCAAGGCAGACGTATTCGTCATTCAAAAGGGTCTGCACGCGCAGGACGCAGCGTACCTCGCGAGCACGCCATCATTTCAATACCTCGGTGACGAGATCAACGACTTCTCCGACCTTGCGGCCATCATCGCGAACCTCGACCTCGTAATCAGCGTCGACACGGCGACGGCTCATCTCGCCGCGGCCATGGGCAAGCCGACGTGGCTGCTATTGCCGGTCAATTGCGACTGGCGATGGCAACTTGAGCGTGATGACAGTCCGTGGTACCCATCGGTTCGTCTGTTCCGTCAACGCACGATCGGAGACTGGCCGGATGTTATCAAGCGCGTGTGCGCAGCGCTAAGTGACATGACTGCCTAAGGCACAGTTCATTGGCATCACTCATCAAAAGCCCCCGGATACTGAACCTTGGCCAAATCCTCACTCAGATACCCCGCAGCAACATCCGCCCTGACCTGAGCCACATTACGCTGCTCGGCAGAACCATATCCACCGCCACCAGGCAGCGAAAGCACCAGACGCCGCTCAGGCGGAATAGCCTGGTTGCCCTTGGAGCGCAAATATGTCCCGTCGTCCAGCGCAACAATGCCCGCTGCGCCGTCCCCTCCCCCTTCGCGCCCCCTCGCCGGATTCAGGACGCGGTCGAACATGGCATTAAGGCTGAAACGATAGCCGTCCTGCGCGCTGATCTCGATGCATTGCCCCAGACCCCCGCGCCATTTGCCCGCGCCTCCAGAATCGGGGCGCAATTCCTTGCGCCAGATGACGACCGGCCCCACGCTTTCGGTGACCTCGACGGACATCGTCTGAACGCCGCTCGGAAACGCGGTTGCACTGAGTCCGTCGCTATGAGGGCGTGCGCCGGTGCCGCCGCTGTTAAATGTCAGCATCTGATGACGGTTCGCAAGCGTATCTTCACGCGTGCCTTCGAACGCCATCTGCAGGTTCCAGAGCGCGCTCGCACCCTCGGCAGGCACAATATCCGCACAAAGGGGTTGCAGCGCGCCCAGCACCACGTCCGGAAGCAGATGGCCGAGAACATGGCGTACTGCTACCGCGCACGGGCGCGGTGCGTTGAGAATGCAACCGTCAGGCGCGGTCACGACGAAAGGACGCAGCGACGCCCAGTTGTTCGGAATGGTTGGCGCAATCGCGCACTTCAACGCATAGCAGGCGTAAGCCTTCGTATACGTCAGCGGCACGTTGATGCCGTATGCACTTGGGCCAGACGTACCGGTGAAATCGGCATACATCGTATCGCCCTGCGCATGAACCTTTACGGCAAGGTCGATCTCATGATCGTACCCGTCGACGGTCATCCGGTAGCTGTGTTCGCCTCTCGGCAACGCTGCGATCTTCTCGCGTGTCGCACGCTCGCTGTGCTCGAAAATGAATGACGCCAGGTTCTCCAACGTGTCGAGACCGAACTCGTCCATCATCTGCATGAGGCGTCGGCGGCCGGTGTCGTTACAGACAGCAAGCGAATGGAAGTCCCCAATGACCTGGTCCTGCTCGCGCACGTTGCTGCGCAGGATTGCAATGAGATCCTCGTTTAGTTCTCCGCGCCGATACAGCTTCATCGGCGGCAGACAGATCCCCTCTTCGTACACCTCTCTTGCATCCGGGCCGAAGCCACGTCCCCCGATATCGACAACGTGTGCCGTGGAAGCGAAAAAACCGATCAACCGAGGCGCCACTCCCGCGTCGTGCGGTTGTGCACTCTCGCGAAACACAGGTGTAACTGCCGTGATGTCGTGCAGATGTCCCGTACCCAACCACGGATCGTTTGTCACGAGAACGTCGCCAGGAAAGAGCTGCTCCGGACCAAAGCGCTCAATGAAATGGCCAACCGCCTCAGCCATTGAATTTACGTGTCCGGGCGTTCCCGTCACCGCCTGCGCGATCATCCTCCCCTGCCCGTCAAAAACGCCGGCGGAAAGATCACCCGCTTCCCGCACACTCGTACAGAACGCTGTACGGATCAGCGTCACCGCCTGTTCTTCGACCACCGAAATAAGGCGATTCCACATGATCTGCTCGCGGACCTTGAAGTCCGGAGCGGATTCCTGCGGCGCGGCTGCCGCAGTCTGCTCTGTCTCGTGATGATCCATCACGCCACTCCTTCGTTTCGGTCAACCAGCAGGCAACCGTCGTGCTGCAGGATAACGCTGAAGCGCGGCGGCACCAGCGTCGAGGTTTCCCGCTCGGCGATGATCGCGGGACCCGCAAGGCGCTCTCCGACCTGCAGACTTTCTCGATCGTAGATCGCACAGTCATGAAATCGACCGCTTTGCGCATCGAATACCAGGCGCCGTTCGACAGGTTGACTCTCACGCGAGAGGCCCGAGGGGTTACCCTTGGCGATACTCATGCGCTCCGGTTCCGCTACATCCGTACGTAGTTGCAGTGCCCAACTGACGACCTCTGCATCCAGTCCTGCAACCGTGTGACCGAACAAGGTCAGGTAGGCCTTCTCGAAGGACTCGCGCAGCGCCGGAACGCCCTCACCAACGAAGCGTTCCACAGACACATCGACAGGAATCTCCCATCCCTGCCCTGCGTAACGCATATAAGCTCGCAGTGTTCGATGTGCAGGGCCCTCGTAGCCCGTCTCGCGTACGAACGCAGTGACTTCTGCCGCCATGTCCTCGATCAGTGCATTAACCGCATCCGCGTCGAATCTGTCGAGTCGCATAACATTGCTGCGCAGCGATTCGTAGCCGAAAGGCGCGCGCAGAAATCCGATCGCCGATCCGACGCCCGCACCCGGTGGCACTAAAAACTGCCGGATTCCGAGCTTTTCGCAGATGCGGCCGGCGTGCAAAGGAGCGGCGCCGCCATAAGCGATCATCGTATAGGTATCGAGTTCGCAGCCGTTTTCGACTGCATGGACGCGGGCTGCATTAGCCATATTTTCGTCGACCACTTCGGCAACAGCGAACGCTGCATCTACAATGCGGCTTTCCGGAGTATGGCTGCTTGCCTCCTCACCAGCGGTGTCTGCCGTTAAATGGTGTGACATCCTTACGATATGGTCGTCGACCGCGACTCGCGCCGCATCGGCAAACAGTCGCATGCTGCCGCCAGCAAAGCGCGCTGGATCGAGCTTGCCCAATAGAAGATCCGCGTCGGTCACAGTCGGCCGCTCGCCTCCGCGGCCGTAACAGGCGGGCCCTGGCTCTGACCCGGCACTTTCCGGACCGACACGCACCTGGCGTAACTCATCCACATGAGCGATTGAACCGCCCCCAGCCCCGATCTCAACCATTTCGATGACGGGGATTGAAATCGGCATTCCGCTGCCTTTCTTGAAACGATACGTCCGTGCCACTTCGAAGGTGCGAGCTGTCTTTGGACGTTGCTGCTCGATGAGACAGATCTTCGCGGTCGTACCGCCCATATCGAACGACAGCACGCGACCCAGGCCAAAGCGGGCAGCGACGTGGCTTGCATAGATCGCTCCGCCCGCCGGCCCTGATTCCAGCAGGCGCACTGGCAACGCGGCAGCGCTCCGCAGCGACATGAGTCCGCCGCCGGAGTGAATCATGTAGATGGGGCAGTCGACCCCGGCCTCACGGAGTGACCCAGCCAGCCGGTTCAGATAGGATGACATCAGGGGCAGCACAAACGCGTTCGCACAGACCGTGTTGAAGCGCTCGTACTCGCGGATTTGCGGTGACACCTCGCACGAAAGCGATACCGCAAGCGACGGCATGGCCTCGAGCAGGCGCTCGCGAACTCGCCGTTCGTGCGCCGGATTGATGTAGCTATGCATCAGTCCTACTGCCACGCTCTCATAGCCCGCGTGGCGAATGTGCCCGATGATTCCGTCCAGTTGTTTCTCATCGAGCGGAACAAGCTCTGCTCCGCTAGCACTCATACGTCCACGCAGCGTGAGTCGATCCTGACGCGGCACCAGGGGTTTAGGCAGCGTAATGCCGAGATCGTACTGGTCGAAGCGGCTTTCGGTCCGCATCTCGATCACGTCGCGGAAACCGTCGCTAGTGATGAATGCCGTGTACGCCCCCCGCCGCTCGATCAACGCATTGGTGGCGAGCGTCGTGCCGTGGACAATCGCCTGAACCTGGTTCATGGCGATACCGGCCTGCGCCGTAGCGCGCCGCATGGCTTCGACAATCGCCCGTTCGGGCTGAGCGTAATCGGTCAAAACCTTGGCCGAATACAGCGTCGTACCGCACTCAAGCGCGACATCGGTGAAAGTGCCGCCGATGTCCACACCGGCGCGTATCGTCACGGATCCTTCATTCGCAGTCACTGCGCTTCCAGAAGACATCTGATCGTTCCCGGGAGTTGTCATATCGTCGGGTCGGGTGTGTTATTTGGCGCTAACCGTAGCTACGGCGCCCCATGAACTCGTGCCTGCTTTGTAGAGGGTGACTTTCGCATCGTTGAGGTCGCCATTCTTGTCGAACGAAATCGGACCCAGGATGCCATCAAAAGAAAGTTTGCTGATCGCGGGCCCAAACACTGCCGGGTCGATCGAATTCGCCTGTTTCATTCCGTTGACGACGACCAGCGTTGCGTTATACGCATAGCCCGCAAAGCCGATCGGGTCCGTTCCGTACTTGTCGTGAAACTTCTTCAGGAAAGCGCGGCCACTATCGAGCTGGGCCAATGGCGCGCCTTGTTCAATTCCGATCATTCCCTGGGCGGCGTCTCCCGTCAGTTGGAGGAAGTGTTGATTGGCAAAGGTGGGACCTGCCATCAGTTGTCCGTCGAATGCGAGCTGGCGGGCCTGCTTGACGAACAACGAGCCCTGATTGCTTAGACCTCCAAAGAAGACAAGATCTGCGCGATCGCTTTTGATTGAAGTCAGAATGGCCCGGAAGTCGACTGCGGTATCCGTCGTGTACTCGTGTGTCACTATGGTGCCGCCAGCAGCCCGCACACCCTTTTCGAATTCGTCTGCGATGCCCTGGCCAAAGGTGGTGCGATCATCGACGACAGCAATCCGTTTGGCCTTCAAGGTTTCCACGGCGTAATGGGCTGCGCTCTCCGCGACCGTGAAATCGGTACCGTATGGCCTGTACAGCAAATCGAAGCCCTGATGGGTAATGGTCGGATTCGAGGAGCACGGAACGATAAGGGGGATGCCCGCGCGCTTGTAGACGGGAATAGCGGCAAGCGTGTTGCCGGAATTGAAGTGCCCGATGACTGCGGCCACTTTTTCATCCGCCAGGTGTTGCGCCGCCTGCACCGCAATTCGCGGATCCGACTGGTCGTCCTGCACCTGCAGTTCGAATTTCACCGGCTTTCCAGCGATGACGACTTGCCCGGCATTGACTTCATCAAGGGCCAACTGAACACCCATCTGCATGTCTTTGCCGAAGTTGGCGGAGTTGCCGGAAAGGGGCGCGGCAAAACCGATCTCGACTGTCGTTGCCTGGGCATGGGCGGCACCACTGACGATTCCTGCCGCGAGGGTTACTGCGACCGGTACCACGCCGAGGCGGCCAAACGTGCACTGCGCGCCCACCGCACCTGCTTCGATAGCGGTGAACAAGCCATCTAGACAGCGTGTTAGCAATCCCGGATACAGTGACAGTCGCATGTTTTCTCCGTTATGAAGCGGGTTCAATACGAGAAAATTCTTGCACAACAAAAACGTCGAAAAATATCAGGTAGTGCCTATTTATGACGAACTGGCGGAGCGATGCGCGCGCCTTGATCGAATCCGGCTCAAAGAAACAGCAACGCCTGATTCAATTCCTCTTCGCTACGGGCGCGACTGAGCCAGCCTAGCTTAACCGGTACCGAATAAAGCCGCATAGCGCCAAAACGCGGCCAGAAGTGGCACAAGCCCGGCACGATGACCTGGACCACGGGCAGTCCGAGATCGGGCCGGGTCTTGTCCACGACGAACACCTCCATGCCTGCCGCATAGAGCCTGCTCACGCACTGCTCGATGGCATCCTTCAGTTCACGCGCGTCGATTGACGCGTGCACGGTTGCATCGACGGATGTCTGGTCAGTGGCAGGATACAGAAACTGCTTCGAGGACAGTTTTGCCGCGTCCCATGGAGGCGGTGCATCAGCTGTCACGTTGAGCAGCTGATTGACCTCGGTCAGCGCCCTCTGCAAAGCGATACGACTGTCGAGATGGCAGCCGAAGCCGATCGAAAAGCGTCCCGTCGCGGGGTTTTCGGCCAACGCGACGATAACGGGGATGCCGAGATCGTGCGTGATGTCGAGCGCCCACAGACGCCAGCCCATTGACTCATATTCACGCAAGAGCGCATCGAAATAAGGATCACGAAAGTTCGCGATATCCACAGCGGGTCGTTGTACCTGGTTGTACCACCAGATTGCCGTCGCATCGCGCTCGACCAGTTCAAGCAAGCCCTGCAAGATGGCTTCCTCAAGGCACGAGCCCGCCGCGCTACCGTTCGGATTATGGACGCAGAACGTCAGACCTTCGGCCGAGTCCGGCGTGTCGGCGAAACAGTACGAGAGCGGCACCCAATGGCGCATTCCCGTGTTCAATGACCATGCGGGCGTCCAGTCGACGACGTCGTCGCCGGAAAAGCGCTGCGGCACCTGCTTGCGCACATCTTCGGTCAGGGCATTGATGGCATCGCGGCGCGCGAACTGGCTTTCGCTGAATTGCTGAAGTTCGTTGACAGCAACCGGAGCGCTCCCACCGTGAGCGTCGCCGCGTTGCAATTCCAGCATGCTGGCCCGCACCGTCATTTCATCGCCTTGATACACGCCGCTAAAGCGCTCTATGGCTTCGCAAAGCGCGCTGACCCTGGCGTGCTCGTCGGTGCGGCCTTTGCCGGAACAGACGCGGTCGAAGCGGTTCGTGCGCGGAATGCCGGGTGGACAAACCAGATAGCCAGCCACATAGACATGGCGAAGGCCCGCATGCCGGCCCGGCATCGGATGCAGGTAGGCAATCGCACCGCTGACCCGCGAGACGAGATGGGCGTAGCGCTTGAGGACGCCCTGCGGTTCGATGCTTCTAAAACCGCCCTCGCGTGAGGCGAGCACGTCTCCCCCCTTGAGGATCGGCGCGCGTGTGGCCTGTTCCTGCATCCAGTGAGGATTGCCGCAATGAGGACACTGCGGGCGCCGCACCACACGATGTGACGCCGTGGCCGACGTGTCGATGCGATACGAAAGAATATGCCGGCGAGCGTGCTCGCGCCGCGCTTCGCTCACCGCGATCTGTTGGATCAGCGCTGCAGCGAAAGCGCTCACCGCGGCGACGCTGGCAAGCGTATGCGCCGGCGCGAGACTCAACGCCACATCGCCGTGATGACGCGCGAGTAAGGTCTGCACCGGCTGGTTAAGCGAGGTCCAATAACGCAGGCATGCAATGCAAGGCGCGTTCGGCGCATTGTCTTCGGGGCCCAGCAGCGGCCCGATGAGCGGTTGTATGCCGTAGGGCATCGCGACGAGCACCGAGCCGCCTCGTGCCAACACGCGTTCGGTTACCTCGGCGAGTTCGCGCCGCGCATATGAATCGACGAGTGCGATCACCAAAGGCGCCTCGCGGTCCACCTCGATACCGCACGCCGCGAGAGCCCGCTCCTGGGGTGCCGGGTCGACGCCAAATGCTTCGACCGCGACGCGCAGTTGCGCGAGTTGCTCGCAAGCGCGGTCGCCGTCAAGCCCGGTGCGTTCGAAGAAACCTCGTGCGGCATCGAGTTCGTCAGGCGCATCGCTTCGGAGATAGGCCTGGCGCTCAAGATGATCGAGTGCCGCCAGAACTTGCCAGTCGGAGAAACGCGCCGAGAGTGTCGCTATCGTTTGAGCAATCGTCATGCTCTCGCGCAAACACGCGGCAATGCTCACATAGACCGCACCACGCAGAACCGAGCGCCGGGTCTCGTCAACGATGAAAAGCGTATCGGGCCCGGCGTCGAGTACCGACAAATGCGCCTTGAAGCGCAGCACGCGGGAAAAGTCATCGAGCATGGACACAGGGCGAACGAGGGCGGCAGGTATATCACCGCCGGCATGCGGTGGAATATCGACGCGCCGCATTCGCACGCAGCACGTCAGTCCAATCTCAGCAACAGGTGAAGAGGTAGCACGGCCCTGCATCGTTGTAGGCTGCCAGCGCAATCGATTCCTCGTCCGAGAGCTTCGGACGCACCGGCACACCGAACGTCATCGCGTTAGCTGGCAAAGACCAGCTCTGCTTCGCCGCGTCCCATCCCGAACCGGCTGGGGCTTCGCTGATCTTCAGGTTGATGATCCACGGGCACAGATAGTCGAAGTAACGAGCCAGCGCATCGTTAGGATTCTTCAACAAGGCGTCTTTAAAAGCTGCGTCCTTCCATGAAAGTGCGATTGCGCGCAGATACACGTCCTGGAACTCCAGCATCGATTCCTGAGTAGGAACCGCGTTATTCATTCCCATGATCGGTCTTCCCCGGTTTATTGTTTAGCGTCTTCAATGACGCTGATATGTTTTGCGTTATAAGCGGCAAGCGCGATGGCGTGTTGCTCGGGGTCGGCCGGCGCGGGCGGCAGCACGAGTTCCAGCACATTGTTCTCGAGCGTGGTCCAGCCGCCGTTGGTCGCCGGTGTCCACTCCGAGGTGTCGAGCTGCGCCTTCAGCGCGAGGCTGAACGGATAGCGGTAGCCAAAGCGGTCGGCCAGTGCCTTTTGCGGGTCGTCTACCAGCTTGACCCGAAAGGCGTCGTCGTGCCATGCGACGGCAATCGCCTGAACGATGACAGCGCGATATTCGAGGAACTGCTGGTAGGTTGGAAAACTGCTTTCGAGGTTACTCACTGACGCTCTCCATGGGTGGGTGTGGCCTGATCGGTAACTGTTCTGGGAACGTTTTCGACTGCAGGCGCTCCAGCATGTCTTGCGCTCTCGCAGCGGTGCGCGTCATGCCGGCCTTGCGTGCGATAGCAAGCGCCTGGCGACACGTTTCTTCCGCGGCCTCACCCGGTTCACGCGAGCCCGCGTTGAACAGATAAGTCGCCTTCTTAAGCAGCAGCTCGGCCTCGTAGTAGCGTTCGTTCATCGTTTCGCACAGTGCGAGGCATGCATCGATTTCACGCAGCGCCGATTGCCAGTCGCCGCGGGCCGCATCCATCTCCGGGATCAATGAGGCGTAGTAGGTCAGGCCGAGCAGGCATCCCGAGCGGCGCAATGCCTCGATGTGCCCCGCAACGGCGTCGCGGTCGCCTTCGGACCACGCGTGGATGGCGGCGGCATAGCGCTCGACCGCGTTCAGTCCGTAAGTGCGCGACAGCCTCAGGATGAGCGCCGACGTGTCACGCGCACCTTCGCGATCGCCGCTGCATTGCTGCATCCGCGCGCAATACATCAGCGTAACGCCGATCGTCGGCAGATGGTCCACACAGGTCGCGGAATGTACGGCGGTGCGCCCCATCTCCAGCGCCGCGTCCGGACCCTCGTCCATGTGCCACATGAGGCTCGCCAGCGAAGCCATTGTCCACGCCCGCGTATCGAGACCGAACAGGCGCCGGTGTCCTGCGTCGCGAGCCACGATGTGGCCCGACAGTGCCGCATCGAACGCCGAGCGCGCCTCGGCATAGTGACCATCGATCCATAGACTCATGCCGTGCATCGCATCGGCGGCCACACGGATCGACGGATCGTTTTCGCTCACGGACAGTTCAATCAGCTGCGCGGCGATGCGCTGCACGGCCGCGCGGTCGCTGGCAACATGGTAATAAGTCGCAAGCGTCCACAATGCACTCGCGGCAAGCTGTGGATCCTTGAGGCCGCCGACCTCATCCAGCAGACGCTCGGTATGCCCCTTCACTTGCGGATCGGCCCAGCCAAAGCGCGCCATCATCGCGTGCACGAGCGAGAGATCGGCACGTGCCGCGTCGTGTGCACGCCCGGCGTAATCGCATTGGGTCAGCCATTCGCGCACCGTTTGTGCATACCGGATCGCATCGTCGTGCAAGGCGCGTTCGAGCGCACGCTGTGCGGCGCGAATGCCGTGCGGCACGGCTTCTTCGAAGGCCCGTGCATGCACGAAATGCTGCGCTATGTTGACGTCCTGCATGCCATTGCCGCGTTCTGGCCGCTTGCCAAGCGCCCGTGCCACGCGAGCATGATTGTCGCGCCGCAGCGCCGCCGGCATCGATTCGTAGGCTGCATCGCGAATCAGCGCATGCCGGAACGCATACGAGATGCCGCCGAGCCGGTGCTGCGCATAGACGATGCGCGCCTCGAGCAGTCGTTTCAGGTCGTCGTTGAGGACGTCGGCCGCGTGCGGCGAAACGTCGGCGAGCAATTGCGCATCGACTTCGAGGCCGATCGTGGCCGCCAGTTGCGCGGTGTCGCGCGCGCCGTCGATACGATCGAACGCGAGTTCGAGCATGTCGCGCAAACTCGCCGGCAACGGCTGATGATCCGGTGCGCCGATATCGGCCTGCGCCACGCCAGCATCCGGCATCGCACCGCTGATCACGAATTCGCGCGCAATTTCCTCGACGAACAGCGGAATGCCGGCCGTGCGCTGCGTGATCGAGTCGAGCGTGGCGGCATCGAAATCGGCCTTGCCCAGCAGCGTCGCGATCAGCTCACGTGTGTCGTTGCGCGACAGGCGTCGCAGCATCAGACGTTCGGTGCTGGTACGCCACCGGTCGAGCACTTCGGGACGCGACGTCATTACGACAAGAACCGAGCGGCATACCGGCGAGAGACGCAGTGACTCAAGGAAGTCGAAGCTCATGCGATCGAGCCACTGCACGTCTTCGATGACGAACAGCACGGGTCCGCCCTGTCCTGACGAAGCGATCAGTTGGCGCAGGACATCGAAAAGCGCTTGCTGCTGCCTCGCAGTCGACCAGCGCAGGTTGGCTGGCCCCGCTGCAATCCCAAGCCACGCAGAGAGCGTGGCGCGCGCTGCGGCGTGATCGCAGGCAAGCGGGGCGATCAGGCGATCGAGTACGGCGAGCGCGCTAGCCGGGTCGCCTTCGAGATCGAGCTGCCAATGCGCCGCCACGAAGCGCAGGATCGGAAACAGTGCGTGATTCATGCGCTCCGGCAGGCATGCGCCGTAGGCAACCGTCTCGCCTGCGTTGCGTACCGTTTCGCACAGCTCATAGACGAGTCGCGATTTGCCGATGCCCGGATCTCCAACGACCAGTCTCGCAAGACGCGGTGCGCCCTCGCCGGCTTGTGCCCCGGATGCAGCGGAGGCTACCACGCCGCGCCAGGCTTGCAGCAACGCTTCGCGCTCGCGCTCGCGGCCAATCAGCGGCGTCGCCGCGTTGCGGTCGAGCGAATCGAACGGCGCATGCTCGTGGCGTTCGCCAAGCAACGCATAGACGTTGCGCGACGGATGGCCAGCACGCGCAAAATGCAAGCCGGTGCGCGCGTAGTCGGCATACCGGTCGAGCGACTCGCGTGCTTCTTCGCTAAGCAGAATCTGGCCCGGCGTGGCAAGCCGCAGCAGCTTCGCAGTTGTAGCCGCCGTAGCGCCCTCGCCCATGAGCGGCACACGGATGGCAATAGGGCCGACATGCAACGCCGCCGCTATCTCCACACGCCAGCCGTTCGGCGTTTGCGTGTCGTCGAGGTTCGCGCGGCCCGACTGCCGCGCCATCTCGAGCGCGGCACGCGCGGCGCGCCGTGCCGGCCGATCGATCCCGACCTGAGCGCCGAAGTAAAACAGCAACGTATCGCCAAGCTTGCCGCATGCTTCGCCGCCATACCCGACTGCGATATCCGTACAGCGCGTCAGCCATTGTTGCTGGCTCGCCTCGAGCGCTTCCAGCGAGGCGGGATCGGCCGTCAGCGGCGCGCTGTCTTCAACGATGCCCACACTGCAGCACAGCGCCGTCACCTGCCGGGATGCGCTTGCGCCATCCGGCGCCTTCGTCGAAAGGGTGGCAACTTTCGCCTCGGCAGTTCGGGACTTGCGTGATCCGCGCGGGTAATTGAATTCGCCGACGAGCGCCTGGAAATGCAGTGCGCGGAACTGTTCCGCGAGCTCATCCGCGGAGCCGGCACGCAACTGCGGATTCTTGTTCAACGCCAGCCGCAATACCGTGCCGAGCGGGTGCGAGGCAATCGCCGGCGGCAACGCTACATCGACGGGACTGAGCTGCTGGTAGAGGATTTCGGCAATGCTCGCGCCCTGCATGACAGGCTGCCCCGTCAAACATTCGATGACGACGAGGCCCCACGCGTACAGATCGGTCTTGAGTGTCGGCGCTTCCTTGCGCAGTTGCTCGGGCGCGCAATACTGCGGCGAACCGAGGACCTCGGTCGCCTGCGTCAGCGTATACGCATCCGGTATCGTAGCGTCGGAAATGAGCGCGCCGATGCCGAAGTCGAGGATCTTCGCATGCAGTACGTCACCGGTCGCCGTCACCATGACATTCTGCGGCTTCAGGTCGCGATGCACGATACCCTGCTTGTGGGCGGCCGCCAGGCCTTCGAGCACCTGCGTCATCAGGAGTCCTGTCGTGACCGCAGAAAGCGCGCCTTCATCCTCGATCATCTCGCGTAGCGTTTTGCCCGGCACGAATTCGAACACGGCGAACAACTGGCCGTCAGGTGTCTCGCCCTTGTCGAGCAATGCCACCACGTGCGGATGTTCAAGCGTCTCGCACAGCCGCGTTTCCTGCCCGAAGCGGGCGCGTGAACGTTCGCGTTGCACGGCCGTGCGCGCGACGTCTTCGTGCATCAGCTTGATCGCAACCGTTTGCCCGGTATCGACCCGGGTTGCCCGATAGACTGCGCCGCTACCGCCTTCGCCAAGACGCGCGCCGAGCCGGTAGCTATGCGCGCCATGCAGTTCGACCGCCGGTGCAGATGATGTCTGAGGTAGATGCGCAGCTTCAGCGGGCGCGCGCGAATCGGTAGATGATGTCACAGATGTGGAGGGCATTGCGCAATCAGTTCGACAGGGCGTGCCGCGTCAGGTCCGCAGTCATGGTGCGCGTGGCGTCGCCATTGACGGGATCGCCCGGCACCCATAGACATTCCGGCTGCTCTCCTCGCATGACCCGGAATGCGATGTTGCCAAAACGCACACTACCGCGCCGGCGCTCGATGAGCTCGACCTTCCCCTCACCTGGAAGTGCCGCAAACTGGGCACGGGCACGATGGATCTGCACGTTGACGTGGGCTACGTCGAGCCCAAGCATGCGCGACAGTTCGGGCATTTCAACCCAGCCTTGCGAGCCACTGTCGTAGCCCGCCTGCGCGTCGGCAAAACGGATCCGTGCGAGGGTCGTGAGACAGTAATGATGGGCGCGCTCGCCGAGGTCGACCGCCCCGCCGCGTGTATGCAATACAGCGCGCACGTGCTCCTCGTTCAGGCTGACCGCAAACTCGATCCGTGCCGGCGGTGCCGCGAGCGCGGGCGGCGCGGCCAGCGTGAGCGTCTGGTCATTGCGCGCCATTTCCAGGCGCCAGCTCAGCTTGCCCGCCGTAATGATGTCGCCGTGATGAAGTACGCGCAGCGAGCCAGCGTCGTCGCACAGCCATTCGCCGGTCGTGGAGCGCATCACACTGATGGCGGGCGTGTTGTCGCCTGGCAGCACCTGGGCGAATTCGAGCAGAATGGGACGGGCGGGCGGACGAACGGGCCACAGCGTATCGACTGGGTCCGCGAGATCCGCGACCTCCCAGGTGCCGTCAACCGCTTTACCGAAGCGAATCAGATCGCCTTCGCGCAGAGGCGCATGCTCGCCATGGCGCAGCAATGTACCCGACAGCAACGTGCCGTTGCTGCTTTGATCAAGCAGGTTCCATTGCCCGCCGTTGAAGTGGACCATTGCATGCACGCGGGAAACGTAGGCGTCTTGAATGACGGTGTCGCAACGCTCGGCATCTCGGCCGAACACGTGATTAACCTTCAACAGACATGATTCCCCGGACACGTTGTTCTTTAGCGTCGCCATCACATCGAACCGTGGTTTTCGCCTGATTGCGCGAAGCAGTGATCAAACCGGCGATTGATCACTTGCCCTGAACAATGACTGGAAATGCATTTTAATAATGCGTAGTGCCGTAGACAACTTAATCTTACGGCCGCGTTTCCCCGTAATTTTCTGGTGAAAATCGCGAGTTTGTCATTCTAGAGACTTTTTGTGTCGCTCGTCCGGCAAAGGCTCCAGCCAAGCCTCTGCCGCTTCGCAATCCCGGAAGCGATGTTGCCCGAGTTTGATGCGTCACGCAAGCAATCGAAAATCGACCGCACGAAAAACAACCAATAGGCTTTCAATGTCTCGAGCGTATACGAGGCCGTTAGAAACACACGAATTGAAAGGAAAATTAAAGGGAAGAGTGAGGCCAGGCGGAGGTGCCTGTTATCACCTGTAATTGATGAGGCGAGCCAGACACCGCATCCTTCGAGCACTCGCAGCGACGGCAAGCGGCAGGGAAGGCGCGACGAATCCTTCCGGCTGGCCGAGCAGTCATCGCCGTTCCCTCGTTGCGAGCCCCCTCCTCTTTCCTCGCCCCAATCATTAATCCGCTGACTAACGTCACGACGCGCTGTCGTTATCGTCACGAGCCGGCGAAGCGCCGTCCTGCCATGCGGCTTCGATCGCACGCAACGCACCCAGTACGATAGACCGGTTCAACGCCGCGGCAAGCGTGCCGTCGCGCTCCGCATAGGCCTCGCAAAGTCGCTGGTGATCCTCGCAGGAGCGTTGCAGCCGGCCCGGCAGCGAGGTACTCAGATGCCGTAGCCGGTTGGTGCGCATGCGCAGCGAATCCAGGACTTCCTTGAAGATCGCGTTGCCGCACACCCGCAGTTCCTCATCGCGAAACGCCACGTTGCCCCAGAAATAGCCGTCCACGTCATGCCGCGCCGCTGCGTCGGCGAGGCGTCGATGCGCGGCCCACAGCGCCTCGATATCCGCATTGCTCGCATGCTCGACGATCGCGAACGACACCTGCGCATACAGCACGGCGCGCAACTGATATAGCTCGCGCACGTCCTTCAGGCTGACCGCCGACACCCGCGGCCGGCGCCGCGGCGACCAGTCGACGAGGCCTTCGCGGCTCAGCACGAACAGCGCCTCGCGCACGGGCGTGCGACTCACCTTGAATCGCTTCGCGAGGTCGACCGAGTTCAGGTCGTCGCCGGGCTGCAGCCGCCCTTCGATGATGCCGCGCGCCACCCAGTCCACGATGCCGGCAACCGGCGAGCTGTCGTTCGTATCGTTCGGTTCTTCTACGTTCTTGTCGAGAAACTCGTCCATTGCCATTCCGTTGCTGTCGTTGGCTGGGAGCGAGGCAGCGTGACTGCGCCGATCCGGTCGCGCATTTTAGCAGGCACCCCTGGCGGGCCCGGAAACATCCAAGTGGACTCCATCAAAGTGTCGACACTAGAACATAAAACTGTTGATTTCAACAAACAAGAGCGAATACACTGAGCAAAGTGTCGACACTAAGCCGGCCAAGTTCAGAGACGAAGGAGACGTGATGTATATGGAGAAAGGGGTCGCAGACCCCGTGCACACGCAAGCTGGCGTATCGGCGCGGCTGGACCGCTTGCCGCCCACGCGATATTTCCTCGGCCTCGTCGCACGTATCGCGATGGGAGGCTGGTTCGAGTTCTACGAATTGTTTATGGCCGCTTATCTGGCGTTGGGCCTCATCCATAGCGGCATGTATCGGGCGACCACCGAGAGCCTCTTCGACGTGAACGGCTTCGCGAGTTTTCTCGGCTCGTTCTTCGGCGGGATGTTCATCGGCACGGTCGCGCTCGGCGGTTTCAGCGACCGCTTTGGGCGCCGCTCGGTGTTCACGTTTGCGATGTTCGCGTACTCGATCGCGACCCTCGTGGCGGCGTTCCAGAACGATCCGCTCGCGATGGATTTCTGGCGCTTCTGGGCCGGAGTAGGAATTGGCGTGCAACTGATTACTGTCGACACTTATATCTCGGAGCTGACGCCGTATCGAACCCGCGGCAAGTACATGGCGTTCAGCATCCTCATAATCCTGACGTCCGTGCCGACCGTCGCCGTGCTGTCGTGGCTGGTGGTACCGCATCACGTGTTGGGCCTCGATGGCTGGCGCTGGGTGATGATCGTCGGCTCCGCGGGTGGCGTGCTGATCTGGTTCGTGCGGCGCGGGCTGCCGGAGTCGCCGCGCTGGCTGGAGAGCAAGGGACGCACCGCCGAGGCGGACGCAATCGTCACGGAGATGGAGCGCAACGTGGTCGCCCAGACGCGCCGGCCGCTGCCGGCACCCGCATTGCACGCGGCGGATCCGCAGGCGCAGCAGGAAGGCCGCGGGTCGTTCGGCGAAATGTGGAAGCGCCCGTACCTATCGCGCACAGTGATGCTGTCGGTTTTCAATTTCTGCCAGACCTTCGGCGTCTACGGCTTCGGCTCGTGGGTGCCGGTCCTGCTCTATACGAAGGGCATCACGCTCACGCATTCGCTGCTGTACACGATGGTCATCGCATGCGCGACGCCGCTCGGCGCCGTCGGCGCAATTGCGTGCGCGGAGCGCTTCCAGCGCAAGTGGCAGCTGGTCGGCTGCGCGCTGGTGGTGGCCGTCTTCGGCGTGCTGTTCGGGTTCGTGCGCGAGCCCGCGCTGATCCTCGTGTGCGGCAGCGCCGTCACGATCGCGAACAACTGGCTGATCGGCATTTTCCACACCTATCAGGCAGAGCTTTACCCCACACGTATACGCGCCCGCGCCGTCGGTTTCGTGTTCAGCTGGAGCCGCTTCAGTTCGATCTTCGTCGGCTTCTGGGTAGCCGCACTGCTGAAGCACTTCGGCGTGCCGGCCGTATTCGCATTGATTTCTTCGGCCATGTTTGTCATCGTCGTTATGGTCGGGGCCTTCGGGCCGCGTACCAACGGCATTCGTCTTGAGGAGTTGTCCCAATGAAGCATATTGCCGCCGCCTTTGCGCACGGCCTGCACGCGCTTGCGCAGCGACCCCTGCCGCCCGCGGTTGCGGAGGAAGCGAAGCGCTCTTTTGTCAACGTGATCGGCACATCGATCGGCGCGTCGATGCACCCCGGCGTCGAAGCGATTCTCGCGGCCGCGCAGGAACTCGGCGCCGCGCCCGAAGCGCCGGTGCCGGGCCGCACCGAGCGCGTCGACCTCCACTTCAGTGCGCTGGCAACGGGTTTTGCCGGCCACCTCGACGACTTCGACGATACGCACCTCGCGACCGTGATTCACCCGGCCGCGTCGGTGCTTGCGGTGCTGACCGCGCTGGCGCCATCGACGCGCCCGAGCGGTGCACAGGCCCTCACCGCGTTCGCACTCGGCTGCGAAGCGCAGTTGCGCGTCGGCGTATCGATCTCGCCGGAGCACTATGATCGCGGCTGGCATATCACCGGTACTTGCGGTGTGATCGGCTGCGCCTTGACGGCCGGGCTGCTGCTTGGGCTCGACGCGGATGCTCTGGCGCGTGCGGTATCGATTGC
Source organism: Paraburkholderia phenazinium (assembly GCF_900141745.1). NCBI lineage: Bacteria > Pseudomonadati > Pseudomonadota > Betaproteobacteria > Burkholderiales > Burkholderiaceae > Paraburkholderia > Paraburkholderia phenazinium. The sequence goes on from NZ_FSRM01000002.1 coordinate 2,893,770, forward strand.
CGCGTCGATGTTCGTCGGCCAACGCGAAGCGTTCGGCACGATGACCAAACCGTATCACCCGGGCAAGGCAGCAGCGAACGGGATCGCGGCGGCGCGGCTCGCGCTCTATGGCCAGCAGGCTGCCGACGACGTGTTCGAAGCAGAAGGCGGTTACTCGCACTCGATGTCGACACGCGTCGACTTCGAGCAGATGAACGGCCAGCTGGGCGAGCGCTGGGAGCTGCTGTTCAACACCTACAAACCGTATCCGTGCGGAATCGTGGCGCATCCGGCGATCGACGCGGGGCTCGAACTCAGCAAGCAGATCGAAGACGCGACCACAATCGAGACGATCGAGGTGCGCTGCCATCCGCTGGTGCCGGAACTGATGGGCAATCCGCAGCCGAAGGATGGCCTGCAGGCGCGCTTTAGCGCGATTCACGGCGTGGCCGCGGCACTGTGCGACCGGCGTGTCGGTCTCGCACAGTATGAGGATGCGCGTGTCGTGCAGCCCGATGTGGTCGCCCTGCGCGCGAAGACCAGGCTCGTGCCGGATACGAAGGTCAATCGCGACGAGGTATTTATCGAAGCGCGTCTGAGCGGCGGCCGAGTGGCCGCTCACCACGTCGAACACGCACGCGGCAGTCTCGCGAGGCCGCTGACGCAGGACGAACTGATGGACAAGGTGCGGCTGCTCATCGAGCCGGTGCTGGGCGCTGGCGTGACCGGGCACATCGCCGCCGCGGTTCAGGATCTCGAGGCCGCTGCCAATCTCGACGCGCTGTTCGCGCTGTGCGTCCCGAACAAGGATTGAAATCATGCATGAAACCGCTACACACTCCCCTGTCTCCGACGCACTCGTCGGCTTCGCGACGGCTTCACTGACGAACGCGGCAGCGCCGGCACTAGCCGCTGCACAGCGCGCGCTCGAACAAGCCCGCGCCGCCACCCGTGGCGCGCTCGCCAGCGAAGCGCAGATTGCCGCGCTACAAGGGGCGCAACCGTCGCCTCAGGACGCACGCACGCGGGCCTGGGCCTATGGCGCCGCGCTCGCGCGTGTTTCGGCGCCGAGCGTCGCGACGCCAGTACTGGCCGCGGTGCTCGCGTTCGGCGAACGCGGTGGCGCGTCAGACGATGTGCTCGCCACGGCTGCGGCCATTGGCATCGAAGCGGCGCAGCGCGTGCTGACCGCGCTCGATGACGACGCGTATCGCGCGCGCTGGAACGTGGCTTCGTCGATTGGTGTGCTCGGCGCCACGCTCGCGATAACGCGTCTGCTGGCACTCGATGCCGTTTGCACACGCAACGCGCTTGGCGTTGCCGCAACCCAGGCGGCCGGGCTAGCCCGCAATGCGAACGGGGCCATGGAAGCGCTCGAAACGGGCAAGGCCGCTGCCGATGCGATCGAGGCGGCTCTGTTGGCGAAGCACGGCTTTACCTCCGCGCCGGCGTCGATCGACGGCCGACGCGGACTGGCGGCGCTGATGGCCTACCGGTTCGATGCAGCTGCAATCATCGACGAGCTGGGCACGCGTTGGATCAGCGCAACCTGAGCAATCACGTAGTGTGTTGCTTGTTTAGCCTGAGGAGCGGCCGGCATGACCGGGCGCTCCTCAGGCGAGCTCGTTCTTTCATCGTGTCACCCATGCAGCACCGCCCTCACCCACGCACGACACAATTGCGGTCGATGTTGTACTCGTAGGGCGGCAAGCCGTCCAACGCGCTTCGCGCCGTACCGCCCGGATTACGTTCGACGTGGCTCCGCAGGTCGAGCATCATCGTCGCCCGGCCGGTCGCATCGTACCTCGGCCAGTTCGGCAACGCAGGTGTGTTCGGATCGCCCGTGTGCGCAAACGCGGTCCACGCACCCATCACGTCGTGTGACAGCCGTTCCAGCTGAGGACCGCTACCCACGAGGCCCTTTGCGGCCTTGATCGTGCCGAACACGAACGGCACCTCAATGGTGTGCGGCGAATGCAGCACACCGCCCATCACCGGCGTCTTCCAGTCGAACACATAGTCAAAAACCGGTGCCTGCGCCGACTGCAGCTCGGCGATTCGCGTGGTATTGCGGCGAAACACGTAGTCCGTGCTGACTGCTGCCAGCACGTCTGTTGCTGACGCAGATCCATTCGCGCCACGATACGCGTCGATGACGCGCGTGACGCCCGCAGCGTCGATGCGCAGCAGCAGTCCAAGCCGCCGCTCGACAGTCGGCCAGTCGATGGCGAAGTTGTGAGGATCAGCGGCCATATACAACGTCATTTCAGTCGCTGCGTTGCCGATCAGCAGCGGCACCGACGCGGACTGCGGCGGCGCATCGGGATCGAATGGATGGCGCATAAAGGTGCGGGTGTCGAGCACCGGCCGGAACGGATCGCTAACCGCGCGCATCGCGGCGAGCAGCGTATCCACCGGCAGCGCCTGCAACGCGGCAGGATCGGGGCTCGCGAGACCGAGATGCGCGCACAGTGCCTGCGTCTGCCGCGCCGCCTCCTCCTGCGTGTCGAGGTGCAAGCCGCCGGAGCAGCTTTCAATAACCGCCTTGTGGAACAGCCCGTGCGCGGCCGGTAGATCCATCAATGTACCGACCTTAGACGCGCCGCCGGATTGTCCGAAAATCGTCACGTTGTCAGGATCGCCGCCGAATGCAGCAATGTTCTCGCGCACCCAGCGCAATGCCGCGACGAGATCCAGGATGCCGGCATTGCCTGCATCGGCAAAGCGCTCGTCCGCATCGCCGAGATAGAGGTAGCCGAACAGGTTCAGACGATGATTGACGGTGACGACTACCACGTCGCCGCGCTGCGCGAGACGCGTGCCGTCGAAGCCCGGTGCGGTGCCGGCGCAACCCCACCAGCCGCCTCCGTGCAGCCAGACCATCACCGGCCGTTTGGCCTGCGCGCGTCCGGCAGACGGAGCAAACACGTTCAGGTGCAGGCAGTCTTCGCTGACCGGCTCGATCGTTGCGTACCACGCACTGAGGGCATCGAGCTTGTCCACGTGCTGCGGCGCGGATGGGCCGAACGTCGTCGCGTCGCGCACACCGCTCCACGGCTGCAGCGGCTGCGGTGGCAAAAACCGGTTGGCGCCGCCAGTGCTCGCTGCGTAGTGAACCTGTTTGAATACGTCGACGCCATCGACATGCAGGCCACGCAGACGTCCCGCCGCCGTTTCGACAACCGGCGCCGAGGCTGTCGCTGCCCGCGCCGCGGACATGAACAGCGCAGGCGCGACACTGCCACCCGCCGCCAGCGCGAGACCCTTCAGGATAGTGCGCCGATCGGGACTGCCCGGCGCTTCGGCCGGGTCGACAGATGCCGGTTCCCGGCGGTCATGGCTGCCTGTTTCCATCGCGCGGCTGTCTCCAGGTTCGTGGTCTTTTCAGGCGGCGACTTGTCTCAGTGTCGACAAATCAGCCGTCTCGAACCAGATTTTAGCGGCGCTTATCAGGAAATATCAATTAAGTGTATACACCACACCCAGACGCCCAGCCGGTGAGTTCAGTCGAACTCCATGCCGCCGTTAGCTCGAAGCTCGGCGAGTCTTCTAATCTGTTCCGGCAAAACGCGGCCCTCCGACAACGGCGGCAGTGCGTCGATCGGAAAGAACTCGACGGCATCGGTTTCCACTCCGGAGATGTCACCCGAAGAGACAATCTTCCCGAGAAACACGAGCTTCCAGATGTGAAAGACAGATGGCGGATGCTTATGCTTCAAGATATCCCACACCGCCAGCAATCGCTCGATGGTGACCGTATAGCCGCTCTCCTCCCAGACTTCGCGCATGGCGTTCTCGGCCGGCGAGGCGCCGATGTCGGCCCAGCCGCCAGGCAGCGACCAGAGGCCATCTGAAGCTTCACGCACCAGCAGCACGCGACCGGCGTCGTCGAACACCGCGCAGCGAACGTCGAGCTTCGGATTGGCATAGCCTTCTTCCCGGCTGAAAAGCTGCGCGACCTCTTCCGTGCTGATGTCGGCCACCTCTGCAAGCTGCGCCTGCGCAATGCCCAGCAATTCCTGATAACGCTCCCTGTCGAAGGCGCCATCCGTGTAATGCAGGCCGGTCTGGGCGATTGCCAATAAGCGGCGGGCCTGGGTCAAGCGTCGTTGCATGGATTCAGCAAGTGCATTCATGGGAGCGTTCCGTATCTGCGCGATGGATGAAATGCAAAACCTCACTGTAATTCAAACTCCCGCCACTCAGCGTTACACAGGCACGCTCGTCGTCGAAAGGATCTCCTTGAGTACAACGAACGACCGGATCTGCCGCACGCCCGGAAGATAGAGCAACTGCTCGGCATGCAGCCGGTTGAAACTGTCGCTGTCTTTCGTGCGCACCAGCATGAAGTAATCGAATTCGCCGGTCACGACGTGGCACTCCATACAGCCCGACACTTTCTGCGCCGCTTTCTCGAAGTCGGAAAACGACTCCGGTGTCGAGCGGTCCAGCACCACGCCGATCATCACGAGCATGCCGGCATCGAGCGCCTTCGCGTCGAGCAATGCCACGACCCCGCGGATCAGCCCCATCTCCTTGAGCCGCTCGACCCGTCGCAGGCAAGCCGGTGCGCTCAGATTCACTTTGGCCGCCAGCGCCACGTTCGAGACCGACGCGTCGCGCTGCAACTGACGCAGGATGGCCCGGTCGACGCGATCGATCTCCGGGCTTGACTGACGGCCCTGCGGCGCAGGGTCACGAAATTTTCTTGCGGGCATGACGGTTCACGAGAAGTAAATGTAGGTCAAAAATACCATTAACCTATTTAAACCCACAAATCATCAATTTATTCGCAACCATGATTCTTGCGAACTTTTCTACTATAGACCTCATTGCAGCATCGGCTGCCGCGACCCTCTTTATCACCGGAGACTTGCATGAATCTGAAGAAATTCCCCCGCCATTCCCTCACCTTCGGCCCTACGCCGATCCAGGCACTGCCGCGTCTGAGCCAGCACCTGGGCGGCAAAGTCGAGCTTTACGCGAAGCGTGAAGACTGCAACAGCGGCCTGGCGTTTGGCGGCAACAAGACCCGCAAGCTCGAGTACCTGATTCCCGAAGCGCTGGCGCAAGGCTGCGACACGCTCGTTTCGATCGGCGGCATCCAGTCCAATCAGACTCGCCAGGTCGCCGCGGTCGCCGCCCATCTGGGTCTGAAATGCGTGCTCGTACAGGAGAACTGGGTCAACTACTCGGACGCGGTGTATGACCGCGTCGGCAACATCCAGATGTCGCGCATCATGGGCGCGGACGTGCGTCTCGTCGCCGACGGTTTCGATATCGGCTTTCGCAAGAGCTGGGAAGACGCGCTGGAAAGCGTGCGCGAGGCAGGCGGCAAGCCGTACGCGATTCCGGCCGGCTGTTCGGACCATCCGCTGGGCGGTCTGGGATTCGTGGGCTTTGCCGAAGAAGTCCGGCAGCAGGAAGCCGAACTGGGCTTCAGGTTCGACTACATCGTCGTGTGCTCGGTGACGGGCAGCACGCAAGCGGGCATGGTGGTCGGTTTTGCCGCCGACGGCCGCGCCGATCGCGTGATCGGCATCGATGCTTCAGCCAAGCCCGCGCAAACGCGCGACCAGATCTTCCGGATTGCGAAGCAAACTGCCGAGAAGGTCGAACTGGGCCGCGACATTGTCGCCCGGGATATCGTTCTCGATGAACGCTACGGCGGCCCCGAATACGGACTGCCGAACGAAGGGACGATGGAGGCAATTCGCCTGTGCGCCAGGCTCGAAGGCATGTTGACCGATCCGGTCTACGAAGGCAAATCGATGCAAGGCATGATCGACAAGGTTCGGCTTGGCGAATTCCCGGCCGGATCAAAAGTGCTCTACGCACACCTGGGCGGCGTGCCGGCGCTGAACGGTTATAGCTTCCTGTTCCGCAACGGTTAAAGGCCGCGCCGCGGTAACGAGCGGTCACCCGGCACGGCAAGCGTGTTCGGGTGACCGCTGTGGTTGTGCAGATTCTCGTGCTCTCGTCGTGACATGCCTCAACGGGGACCGTTATGCAATCCAGTGGTGAATCACGCGCTGCGCGCTGGCGTCGCGCACCATCCCGGCTCACGCAAGTCTGCATCGTCACCGATAACACCGTCGCCGAGACCTTCGAACAGGCCTTGGCCGCGCGTCTGGAAAGTTCGCCACAAGTGGCTTTACTGCGCCTCCTCGACCCTGCGGCCGCCCGTGGCGAATGGCTCGTGTCACGCGAGCATGGCACGATCCGGCCGCAGAAGCACGGATCCGCAAATGGAATTGAACAGGCCCTCGATCCTCTCCCACGCGACAGCAGGCTGTTGCTGTGCTCGCAGGATATGGACGCACTGGATTGGCTCGGCGGCGTCATTGGCCAACGGGTTTTCTTCGCCCACTATCGCCCCAGCGCAAATCACGAATTGCAGCTCGGCACCATGATCGGCACGGTGGAAGATGCGCTACGCGCTTCATTGTCCGAGAAGTGGGGAGACAGTTACTGATCGGGTTCCGCATAAATAAAATTACCGGAAACTTTCAGAACCGCATCACAACCGCCAACGAAAATCAGACTTGTGGCGCACTAATATGAGAATTGCTGGCATTCATCGGCCATAAAGCGGTAGCATTTGGCGGGTCAAATGCGGCGTTGGTGTGTGTCGCCAGCATGACAACGGGGTTCATTCGTCCATCCTGTCCATAGCCTGAACAGGCGGTCTCCTCGCGGAAGACTGCCTGCGGGTCCATTTTGTCGAATGCGAAAAGACGCGGAAACCCAAAACGCAACATCCAGGCCAAAGGGTCAAGCACGTGAACACCGGGAGCATCAAATGGCGTTCCCAGTCGGCGAAGAATATGACCAAGGTAGCCCAATGAAAGCTGAAGTAGTTGTCGCTCGTCAGCCGATCCTCGACCGGCAGGGCCTTGTCGTCGCGCAGGAATTGTTGTTCCGGGAAGCGGGAGACGATATCGCGCGGATTCAGGACGGATACTCGGCGACCGCTGCCGTGGTCGAGCGTACGCTGGGCGTGTTGGGTATCGAGTATGTACTCGGCCATGACGACGGTTTCCTGAACTGCACCGGCGACTTCCTGTTTTTTGGCGCGGTCGATGTATTGCCGCCGTCGCGCTTCGTGCTCGAAATCCTTGAAGGGACGGGACTGACCGACGAACTGGCCGCGCGATGCGACGAGTTGCGCCTCGCCGGGTTTCGTATCGCACTCGACGATGTCCGCTCGCTCACGCCTGACATCGAACGATTCCTGCCGCACGTCGATATCGTCAAGCTCGAGTGGCCGTACCTCGCGCCGGAGGAAGCCGCCTACGCCATCGAGCGTTGCAAGCGCGCCGGAAAGCGGGTGCTGGCCGAAAAGGTCGAAGAGCGAAGCGACCACGCAGCGGCCTTGCAGGCCGGCTGTGATCTGTTTCAGGGTTATTACTTTGCCAGGCCGCAACTGTTGACGGCCAGCAGAACGCCCTCGAGATTCGCCGCGGTATTCCGCGTGCTGCAGTTGCTGAGAGAAGAAGCGGACGGCGCGCATCTCGAGGACGCACTCAAGCATGCCCCTGCTCTGGTCATCCAGTTGCTGCGCCTTGCCAACAATGCGGCCAGACGCCGCTGGAGCCACGCTCCCATCACTTCCATCGGACAGGCCGTTGCCGTTGTCGGCAGTAAGCAGCTGATGTTGTGGTGCTGCCTGCTGCTGTACGGAAATCCGGCGGATTTGCGCTTCGGCCATAGCCCCCTTGCCCAGCTTGTACAGCATCGGGCTAATTTCATGGAGCGCGCAGCAGGCGAACTGACTCCTGAAGACGGCGACTTCCATGAGGCCGCCTGGCTTTGCGGACTTCTTTCGCTCGCCTACATATCGTGCGAGGTCACGCCAGAACGGTTTTTTACCGATATCTCCATCGACATCGTCATCGAGGAAGCCATCGTCGAGCATGCGGGTGTGCTGGGCACGCTGCTCACGATTGCCGAGCATCTCGAGCAAGGACAGTTCGATGCGGCCTTCAGGCAGGGCCGCACGCTTGGCGCAGAGTTCGCCGGCAAGATACCCAGTCTTGCTCTGTGACGACGCACGGCCAGCGTGCTATATGCCGGCCGGTTCTCAACTCGACGCATCGGTCAAGCCGCGACGGCCGCCTCGCGCTCCACTGTCCCTGCCTCCACGTAATCCTCAGCGTCGACGTCATAGCCCGACGGCTCCCAGCGGATCGCCAGCAGCACGAGCAACGAAGTCAGCGGCGCGACTGCAATCACCCAGAACACCTTCGTGCCGAGCGCTGCAGCGAGAACCGGGAACAGAAACAGCGAAATCGTCGATGCGGAGCGCACCAGCGTCTGATTGAAGCCCACCCCGATGCCGCGTAACGAAGTCGGATAGCTCAGCGACGCATACGTCATCGAATGCGAACCCGGGCCGAAGCCTTGCCCAAACAGATAGCCACCGAGCAACAGGATTGCCAGCACGACGAGCGCACCGCTGCTGGGCTTGCCGATCAGCGCAAGGCCGATCAACGACGCGAACTGCAGCGAATGCCCTAGCACCGTCATCTTCCATGCGCCCACGGTCGGCGCGGTACGCACCCCAATCAATCCGCCGACAAATGCAAATGCCAGATTCAGTGTCAACGCGGCGACGATCGTCGTCAGCGGGCCTTGATGAAAGAAGCTGGCGATGATCACCGGCAAGCCGAAGATGATCGCGTTATAGCCGAACGAAGAAGCGGCGCCGATCGTCGCGGCGAGAATCGTGCGGCTACGGTAGGTCGAATTGAACAGCACACCGTAATTGCGCCACGACGCCGCGCGCGGCGCCTTGACCGGCACCTGGCTGCGTTCCACCACGGCGTCGACGCCATACGAGCGCTTGAGAATGCGCGCGGCCTCCTCGAGATCACCCTGGTTCGCCGCCCAGACGGGCGACTCGCTGATGTAGCGGCTGCGCACCAGAATGATGACGATGGCGGGCACTGCGCCGAAGGCGAGCGTCAGGCGCCACAGCCAGCCCAACTGATGCTCGGGGAGAATCGCATACAGGCCGAGAATCAGCAGATAGCAGGTACTGGTGGCCGCATACCACGCAGGGCACCACGCGGCCACGCTGGCGGCCTTGTTGCCTTTGCCCGCCACACGCGAAAACTCCGCGAGAAACGCCATCGCCACCGGCAGATCGAGGCCGACACCGAAGCCCATCAGAAAGCGCGCCCCGCCGAGCACCCACGCATTCGGCGCAAGACCGGCGGCGATCGCCGCGACCACGAAGAACAGCATGTCGGCCATGAAGACGCGGTAACGTCCAATACGGTCGGTCAGATACCCGCCGAACAGCGCGCCGAGAATGGCGCCAAACGTGATCGCCGATGAAACGAAGCCTACCTGTACCGGCGAAAGTGAAAACTGGCGCGCGATGTCCTTGATGCCGTAAGCGAGCGAGGTCAGATCGTAGGCATCCAGAAAGACCCCGCCGAGCGCGATCGCAATCACGATGCGCGCATTGCTGCCTTTCGCAGCGCCCGCGTTGACGATGCGCGAGACGTCCTGCGCGGAACGGATGATGGCGGTGCGGGAAACGCTTCCCGCCTGCACGGAGGCGTCGACAGGTGTCGAAGGAACGGCAACGGTGGACATGAGATCGGATTTCGCACGAGTAGCTAAGCGCCCCATGGTAGCCATGCGGCCTGCATCGGCAAAACGACGAATTTACATAAGCAAATCTGCGCCACTCTGGTTTGCATCGTCTCGCGCAGAATCGGGTATAAATGCTCTATGCGCCTCGTCGAGCCTTCAAGGCGTGGAGTTTGCAGCCCCCAGCTCTGGCTGGAATCGTCCGCGCGGCAGCAGCGCGCGCGGTCACCGGCCAGCCCTCGTTTCTTTCTGGATCAAGACATGAGCACATCGAACGCGGCCCGTTCGGCCGAACATCCGATCGACATTCAGTTCCTCGACCGCTGGTCGCCTCGCGCCTTCACGGAGGAAACCATTCCCGAGTCCACCCTGCTGACCTTCTTCGAAGCAGCGCGCTGGGCACCCTCCTCCTATAACTCGCAACCGTGGCGATTTGCGTATGCACGGCGTGGCACCGAGCACTGGACGCGCTTTCTCGAGTACCTGAACGACTTCAACCGGAGCTGGGCCCAACGTGCGGCGGCCATCGTGATCGTTCTGTCGAAGGATAACTTCACGCCGCCCGGCGCGACCGCCGAAGTACCCGCCGTCACCCACTCGTTCGATACAGGCTCGGCATGGGCCTATTTCGCGCTGCAGGCGAGTCTTGCCGGGTGGCATACCCACGGCATGGCGGGAATCGAGCGTGACAAGATCCGTCAGGGACTGGCAGTTCCGGACGGATATTCGATTGAAGCCGCGGTTGCAGTAGGACGGCTGGGCGATAAAAGTCTTTTGCCGGAGCAGCTTCAGGCGCGCGAAGTACCGAGCCCGCGCAAACCTGTGGCCGAATTCGCTGGCGAGGGACGTTTTGTTCCCTGAGGTTGTCGGAAAGGTTTAAGAAGCGGTTTTTCTTCAATGAGGCCGGCGCGGAAGGTCCGTGCCGGCTCCTGCCTCCTGCCGCTGTAGCTTGAACGGCAACGGTATTAAACGGCCTCGGTTGCCCGGCGCCGGAAACTCGCCGCTGCGTGCCGCTCCGGCAACTGGTCGCCCTCACCGAACAGCTTGTGCCGTAGCGCACCGTCCTCATACGAGGTCTTGTACAGCCCGCGGTTTTGCAGTTCCGGCACCACCAGATCGATGAAGTCCTCGTAACTCTCCGGCACGACCGTGCGGCTCAGATTGAAACCGTCCACGCCAGTCTCTTCAACCCACGCCTGCAATTCATCCGCAACCTGCGAGGCGGTGCCGACGATGGCCGGATAGCGGCCGCCCATCTCGAACATGTCCAGCAGTTTGCGGCGCGTCCAGCCGTGCTGTTTGGCCGTGCGTGTCGCCGATTCGATGGCGTTGGTCGGGGCATAATCCACCGGCTCGTCAAGATCGTATTGCGCGTAGTCGATACCCGTGCTGGCTGCGAAATGCGCGAGGCCTGCTTCACGGCTCGCATACCGTAGATAGTCCGCGTGTTTTTCGCGCGCTTCGCTTTCGGTGGCGCCCGTCACGACCGCCGCGCCGACGAATACCTTGACGTCGTCCGGTTTCCGCCCGGCCTCAACCAGTTGCTCGCGCAACGTTCGTACCGTCTCACGTCCCACCGTCCGGTTTGGCGGCGAGATGAACACGCACTCGGCGTGCCGCGCCGCAAAGCGCTGGCCGCGCCCGGAGCTGCCCGCCTGGAACAGCACCGGCGTGCGCTGCGGCGACGGCTCGGCGAGGTGATAACCCTCGACGTTGTAATAACGGCCAGCGTGCTTCACCTGGTGCACCTTGGCCGGATCCGCATAGACGCGGCCGGCCTTGTCGCGCAACACGGCCCCTTGTTCCCAGCTGCCTTCCCATAGCTTATAGAGAATCTCGAGGTACTCGTCCGCGCGCTCGTAACGTTCGTCGTGCGGCAGTTGTTCGGTGAGACCCATCGCACGCGCTGCGCTGTCGAGGTAACCGGTCACGATGTTCCAGCCAATACGGCCTTGCGTCAGATGATCGAGCGTCGAGAAGCGCCGTGCGAGCAGATACGGCTGCTCATAGGTGAGATTGACCGTCACGCCGAAGCCGAGGTGTTCGGTCACGGCGGCCATCGCCGAAACCAGCAGCGTGGGATCGTTGACCGGCAACTGGATCGACTCGCGCAACGTCACATCCACGTTGTGCTGATAGACGTCGTAGACGCCCACGATGTCGGCGAGAAACAGGCCGTCGAACAGGCCGCGCTCTAGCGTGCGAGCGAGATCGGTCCAGTAAGGCAGCAGCCGGTAATCCGTGGAACGGTCTCGTGGATGCGTCCACAAACCATGATTGATATGGCCGACGCAGTTCATGTTGAACGCGTTGAGCAGAATCTGTTTCTTCGCCATCACAAGGCTCCGTGCCGCGGCGGCAGCTTGTCGTTGAGATAGAAGTTACCCACCGCATGATACTTCCAGCGCACCGGATCATGCAGCGTATGAGTGCGCGCATTGCGCCAGAAGCGGTCGAGGCCCAGCCCATCGAGCGTCGCAGCGGTGCCGGCCAGTTCGAACAGGCGCGAGCCTGCGTCGAGCGACACGGTGGTGGTCAGCGCCCGCGCTTCCGCTACCGCGACCGACGCTTCAGCCACCGAGCGATCCGTCGCTTTGGCCTGGGCAGCGTCGACGAAACGGCCCGCGCGTCGCAGCAACGCCTCGGCTGCACGCAAACGCGCCGCGAGATCGCCGAACTGCGCGATGGTCAGCGGATCGTCGGCCGCGCGCTCGACCTTCGCGTCGATCCATGGTCGCGAACGTTCGCGCACGAACTGCAAGGCAGCCTCGAAAGCGCCGCGTGCCTGGCCCAGATCGATCGCGGCATGCATGATCTGAGCGACGGGGCCGATCGTCGTAGCGTGTTCGAACGAAACCTGAAACGGCACGACCCATTCGGGCTCGACTCGCACATGTTCGAACTGCACCGAGCCGCTACCGGTGACGCGCTGACCGAAACCGTCCCAGTCGTCGGTCACGGTGACGCCAGGCGTGTCGCGCGGCACAAACGCCAGGTAGGTGACGTCGCGGCCCTCGTCGTCTGCCACGACCAGTGTGGGGATCCAGTGTGCGTAAAGGGCGCCGGTGCAATAGAACTTGCGGCCATCGACGTGCCAGCCTTCGGCTGCGCGCGTCAGCCGGGTGCGTCGCTTGAAGTCCTTATGGCCGATCTCGGCGAGCGCATTACCGAAACGCTCGCCGGCCAGCACGCGCTCATAAAAAAAGCGCTGCTGCTCGACACTGCCGCCCACGCGCAGCACTTCCAGCGCGTAGAAATGGTTTTGCGGAATCTGGCCAAGCGAGCCATCCGCCGCGGCGATGATCGCCGTGACTTCGGCAAGCGTACCGTTGCGCACGCCAGCGCCGCCGTATTCGCGCGGCACCGTGATACCCCACAGGCCGCTCGCGACGAAGGCGTCGAGCTCGGCCCACGGCAGCCGTCGCTCACGGTCGCGCAGTGCGGCCTCCGGTGCGAACTGTGCCGCAAGGCGATGCGCGGCCTTTAGCGCCTCGTCATCGCTAGCGATCAGATCAGGTGTGCCCGGCGCATGCGCATGCAACTCACGAGGCAATGGGTCTGGCGCAACACCGTCGCGCGGTTCTACGGAAAGGTCGATGCTCATGTTCAGTTCCACGAATGACGCGCAGGCAGCACGTGATTCAGGTGATAGTTGCCAAGCAGATGCAGCTTCCAGCGCACTGGATCGTGCAGCGTATGCGTGCGGGCGTTGCGCCAATGGCGGTCGAGGTTGTGCGCGGCACGCGTGGAAGCGGAACCGGCCAGTTCGAACAGCTTCTCGCTCGCTTCGAGCGCAATGCGGGTGGTCAGTATCTTGGCTTCGGCCACTGCCACCGATGCACGTGCGCTAGCTTCGGCATCGATCGTATGAGCCGCGGCAATCGCATCGAGCGTGCGCCCCGCCTCCTGCAGTACCTCATGGGCCGCGTGCAGGTCGATCTGCAGACGGCCGACATCCGCGATGATGTAGGGGTCGTCGGTTGCGTGCTCGAGGCCGGAGTCGACCCACGGACGCGCGCGTTCGCGCACGAAGCTCAGCGTATCTTCGACTGCGGCCTGTGCGATGCCCTGATCGATCGCTGCCTGAATCAGCTGTGACGTCGGCCCGAACAGGCCGGGACGTTCGGCAAGTTGCCAGATCGGCAACACGTCCTGTGGATCGACCGGTACCTGCTCGAATGTCACCGTCCCACTTGCCGTCGTGCGTTGACCGAACGAACTCCAGTCGTCGACGACAGTAAGACCTGGTGCATCGCGCGGCACCCAGACCTGCACGGCGCGACCATCATCGTCGGTCGCGCGTGCGGGAACTCGGTGTGCGAATAGCGCCCCCGTCGAATAGAAGCGCTGGCCGTCGAGGCGCAGGCCGCCGGGCGTGCGGGTAAGCCGCGTCGTACCTTGCAGAATGGTTTTAACGCTAGCCGAGCGCCTTTCAGGGCCAGCGTTGCCCAGGCGCTGACCCGCGAGGACCTCGCCGTAAAGGCGGGCTTTCTGATCCGGTGTGCCGATCTCGCGCAACACGCCGAGCACACCGAAATGATTTTGCGGAATCTGCCCCAGGGCCGGGTCGGCCGCGCACAGGATCACAAAGACTTCGGCGAGCGTTGCGTACGAGACGTCAGCGCCGCCGTATTCGCGCGGCACGGTGATGCCGCCGAGGCCGCTTTCCGACCATAGATCGAGTTCGGCCCATGGCAGCAGACGTTTGCGGTCGCGCTCGGCAGCGCCTGTGGCGAACTGCGCTGCGAGCGCGTGCGCGGCGGCGAGTGCTCCTGCATCGTCGGCAATGCGCTGCACGCGGGCCGGGTCGGGACGCCGCAGCAACGGCGCCGCGGCAGAGGAAGCTTCGAGAGTGGACATGATGTTTCGTACCGACAGGTTGACACCCGTCCGCCCTTCGCGCTTCAACCCTCTTCACGGCGAAGCGCACCGCCTGCGTGACGCTTGTGGCGGACAGGTCGAATCGTCTATTGGACCAGCCGGGACGTGCCGCGCCTACTATCGAATTGGAACTTGCTTATGACGATTTCCGATTTTCCAGGCGAGCCCCGACGCCAGGCCGAGGCCCACGCGCTGACATGCTCACGCGCTCACGCAAGCGTGGCGTCCTTCGTCACAATCTTCTTGGGAATCAGCTTCAGTTCATAGAACGTATCGGCGATGCGCTGCTGTTCCGCGAGCACTTCGGCATCGACCGGTTTGTAGACGTGAGCGTAGTGCTGCAGGCCGGTCTGGATGATCGACGCGTCGAGCCCCTGAATGGGAGCAAGCTCGGCAGCCGCCGCGGCGGTGTTCTGCCTCACCCACTGCCCTTCCTTGCCGAGTTCTTCCATGACGATCGCGATCACGTTCTGACGCTTCTGCGCAAATTCACGCTGGCTCAGAAAGAACTGATGATGGCTCGCCACGCCCTGCGCATCGGCAAGCAGGCGTGCGTTGCTCTGCGCTTCGGCAGCGGCGAGAAACGGATCCCAGACCGCCCAGGCGTCGACCGAGCCCTGCTCGAGAGCGGCGCGCGCGTCGGCAGGTGCCAGATAGATCGGCTGGATGTCGCCGAAGTCGAGACCGTTCTTGCGCAGCAGCGCGACGATAAACCAGTGAACGTCCGAACCCCGGTTGAACGCCACCTTCTTGCCCTTCAGATCGGCAACGGTCTTGATGGGGGAGTTCTTCGCAACGACGACGCCTTCAGCATGAGGTGTCGCGACCTCATACGCCGTGTAGACGAAGTCCGCGCCGGCCGCCTGCGCAAAGACCGGCGGCGCCTCACCGACATAGCCGAAATCGATCGCCCCGACATTCAGACCCTCCAGCAACTGCGGCCCGGCAGTAAATTCATTCCACGTGACCTTGATGCCGAGCGGCGTCAGCCGCTTTTCAAGCGCGCCGTGCGCTTTTAACAGCACCAGCGTGCTTGCGGCCTTCTGATAGCCGATGCGGAACTGATCGGCTTTGAACGTGGCCCACGCAGGCAGTGCCGTGCCCGCAAGCGTTGCGCCGAGTGCAGCAAGGAAGGTCCGGCGACCCCGGAGTGTCGAATGGTTCATTGTCGTGCGTCCATGATTGACGGATCGCGTCGGCTTCACTTGTAGCCAACGTCGTGAGTAGCGTGTTGGGGTACACCAGACGGAGCGCCCCGTTTCCAATGGAGCACGGAATCTTACGCGTCAACGGCAATGCGTCGAAACGATCTTTCGCGTTAAGCAAATATCCAATCGTGGATAGAACCGCTTCGCGCTTTTTATATATGCCTCGGCAGAGTTAGCAACGAACGGAAAAGTATTTGCCAGCAAGCTGACCTCTTGCATAGGATTCGGCCATCATCAACTCCATCACCACCGTGTCTCATGAATAAAAGAAACCTGCTTAAAACCGCGCTGGCCACTGTCGTGTTCGGCCTGGGCGTCGCCACTTCGCAACTTTCATTCGCGGCGCCGCAAACGCTGCGCGTGGGCATCATGTCCGGCGAAGACGAGGACGTGTGGCGCGTCGTTGCCGCAAACGCCGCCAGGCAGGGGTTGGTGATCAAGGTCACGACGTTCTCCGATTACACGCAACCCAATGAGGCGCTCTCGGAGCACGACCTCGACGCCAACTCGTTCCAGCACAAGCCTTATCTCGACGCGCAGATCAAGGCGCGCGGCTATCAGATCGTGCCGGTGGGCTTCACCTATGTGCAGCCTATTGGTCTGTATTCGCGCAAGGTCAAATCGGTTGCCGATCTTCCGGATGGCGCGACCATCGGCGTGCCGAACGATCCGAGTAACGAAGGACGCTCGCTGCTGTTGCTGCAGGCCCAGCATCTGATCACGCTGCGTGCCGATGTCGGCCTGCTGCCGACCGCCCGCGATATCGCGGACAATCCGAAGCACATCCACATCAAGGAACTCGATGCAGGTATCGTGGGGCGCGCCATCGGCGATCTCGACGCCGCCGTGATCAACACGGACTGGGCCGTCAAGGCGGGCATCAAGATTCCGCAGGAACGGATCGCCCAGGAACAGGTGACCGGCAATCCGTATCGCAACTTCCTCGCCGTCAATGCGAAGGACGCGAACGCGCCGTGGGTCCACGCGCTCGTCCAGAGTTATCAGCAGCCGAACGTGGCCGCTGAAATTCTCAGCGTATACCACGGTGCGACGCTGCCGGCATGGAATGAGGCAAGCCACTAGGCACACCCTACAACCACACGGTCACGCGCGAGTTTGGGCGTGGCCGTGTGGCCCCGCCGTTTTCCGTTGCTTCTGCTGCTGTAGAGACCTGTAGAGACTGTTTGTTGCCCCTCCTTCATGTCATGATCACCGCACCATCGCGCGCGGCATCGATCTGACCAAAACCGCACGACGCCGCCCGGCGTCCGGCCTGAACTCCGCAAAATGCGGCTCCCCATAGCCGAATCTGGCACAATTTACCCTCACTAATCGCCCGATCGACTTCGCGGCCGCAGGTGTAGCGTCATATCCTGGGCCGAATCGGGCAAAAAATGCATGTGTGGGCTCGCGCCCACGGACCAATCGTCAGAGAGAGAGACATAGAAAATGGCCACTGTCACGCCACGTGCGAGCAACACGAACCTGCCGGGCATGCTCAGCAGCGGCCGGTTTACCCTGGGCACACGCATCGTGCTCTGCTTCGGCTTGCTTTTTCTGCTGATGCTGGTGATGGCCGTCATTTCATACACCCGGTTGCGTTCGATCGACGAAGAGGCCGTCAGCCTGCGCCGCGACTCGGTGCCCGGCCTCTACCTCGCCACCGCTCTGCGGGCAACGGCCAACCAGAGCTATGCGACGCTGGAACGCGCGATCTTCGTCGATCCGGACGCGCAAGGCATGACGCGCGATCTCGACAGCCTGCCCGACGCGCTGCGTGCCTTCGACAAGGTTTCCGCCGAGTACCAGAGCACGGTGTTCCGCGACGACGACCGCGAACGTTTCAATACATTCAAGACCGCTTACGACCAGTATCTGGCGCTCTTCAACCAGGCGGCGAGTGCAGCTCGCACCTCGAAACCTGCGGCCCAGGCGCAATTCGTCCAGATGACACCCGTGTGGGACCACCTGATCGTCGCGGCAAACACGCTGGTTGCGGAAAACCACGGCCAGGCCGATGACTCTGCCCAGTTGATCCGCACCTCGGTGAGCGGCACCGAAGTTACGCTAGCCACCGCCCTCGGCGTCGTGCTGCTGGTGGCGCTCGTCACCGGTTACTGGCTCTTCAAGGCGGTCACGGTGCCGATGGCCCGGCTGGTGGACGTCCTCGACGTGATGCGCACCGGCAATCTGGCGCAACGGCTGAACCTGCGCCGCAGCGATGAATTCGGCACGCTGGAAAACGGCTTCAACCGTATGGCCGAGGAATTGACGAGTCTGGTTTCGCAGGCACAGAAATCGTCGCTGCAGGTCACTACTTCCGTGACGGAAATCGCCGCCACGTCGAAGGAACAGCAGGCCACTGCCAGCGAAACGGCCGCCACCACCACCGAGATCGGCGCCACGTCCCGCGAAATTTTCGCGACCTCGCGCGACCTGTTGCGCACGATGAACGAAGTGGCCGGTGTGGCCGAGCAGTCGGCGACGCTCGCGGGTGCGAGCCAAAGCGGCCTCACGCGCATGGAAGACACCATGCGCAGCGTGATGGAAGCCGCCGGTTCGGTGAATGCCAAGCTGGCCATCCTCAATGAGAAAGCGGTCAATATCAACCAGGTGGTCGCGACCATCACCAAGGTGGCTGACCAGACCAACCTGCTGTCGCTGAACGCAGCGATCGAAGCTGAAAAAGCCGGTGAATACGGCCGCGGGTTCGCGGTGGTGGCGACTGAAATCCGCCGTCTCGCAGACCAGACCGCGGTGGCGACCTACGACATCGAACAAACGGTCAAGGAAATCCAGTCGGCCGTTTCGGCCGGCGTGATGGGCATGGACAAGTTCTCCGAGGAAGTGCGCCGCGGCATGCGCGACGTGCAGCAGGTGGGCGGCCAGCTCTCGCAGATCATCAACGAGGTGCAGACGCTCGCGCCGCGCTTCCAGATGGTCAACGAGGGAATGCAGACCCAGGCCACCAGCGCCGAGCAGATTAACCAGGCGTTGTCGCAACTTTCCGAGGCGGCGCAGCAGACGGCGGAATCGCTGCGCCAGTCGTCGCAGGCGATCGACGACCTGACGCTGGTCGCCAATCAGCTGCGCACCGGCGTGTCGCGCTTCAAGATCGACGCGTGACGCCGGCTACCCGCTAATCACAGGCCTTCGCGATGCTCTTCCTCCTGTTCGATCTGGACGGCGACCGCTACGCGCTCGATGCGGCTGGGATCGTCGAAGTGCTGGCGCTCGCGCCCACCAAGTCGATCCCTGGCGCCCCCGCATGGGTAGCCGGCATGTTCGAGCGGCAGGGCGCGGCGGTGCCGGTAATCGACGTGTCGCAACTCGCACTCGGCCGCCCCGCGCAGCAACTGCGCTCTACCCGGCTGGTGCTGGTTCACTACAACGCTGGGGACGGCGTCGAAGCGTCCACGCGTGAGGACAGCGGCGAACCGGTGAATCTGCTTGGCCTGATCGTCGAGCGCGCCACGCAGACGCGACGCATCGCACGCGAGCAGTTTGCCGAAAGCGGTATCGCCACGCCGCATGCACGCTGGCTCGGCCCGGTCGCAAACGACGGCGTGGGTCTCGTGCAATGGGTCGAGGTACAGCAAATGCTTACCAACGAAGTGAAGGCGTTGCTGTTTCCGCAAGCCGAAGCAGTGCAACCGGCCGCCGGATCCTGACCTATGTGACGAGCGAGCCGCATGACGCGCACAATAACCTGAACCACCCCATGAATTCCAACGACCCCTGCTTCGAAACCTGGCTCTCCCAGGAGACCGGGATCGACGCGTCCTCGCTCGGCATCAATGCCCTCGAGCGCGCGGTACAGGACCGGGTGCGTCTCACGCAGTCCGCCGCCCCCGTCGCCGGCGCCAGCGAAGACGCCGTAGACGGCTATTGGCGACTGCTAAACGATTCGCCCGAAGAACGCCTCGCGCTAATCGAAGCGCTGGTGGTCCCCGAGACATGGTTCTTTCGCGACCGTGAAGCGTTTGTCGCGCTGGCACGGCTCGTCAATGAAAAGCTGGCACGCGATCCGGCCCGTGTGGCACGCGTGCTTAGCGTGCCTTGCTCGAGCGGCGAAGAGCCGTATTCGGTGGCAATGGCCCTGTTCGATGCCGGGATCGGCCCGGAGCGTTTTACCATCGACGCGTTCGACATCAGTGCGCGCGCCATTTCGCTCGCGCAAAAAGCCGTCTATGGACGCAATTCGTTTCGCGGCGGCGAGTTCGAGTTTCGCGACCGCCATTTCAGCCCGGTCGACGGGGGATGGGTGCTGAACGAACGAATCCAGCAAGCGGTGCGTTTTACCCAGGCGAACCTGTTCGATCCGTCGCACAACACCGGCACGCGCTACGATTTCATTTTCTGCCGCAACGTGCTGATCTATTTTCACCGCGATGCGCAGGATCGCGCGATCCATCTGCTCGACGCGCGACTGGCCGACGGTGGGACGATCTTCGTCGGCCCCGCGGAAACCGGCTTGATGATGCGTCATACGCTGAGTTCGGCGCGCATTCCGCTGGCGTTCGCGTTTCAGCGCACACCGGTCGAAGAACCGCGTGCGCCGGCGTTCACCTTACCCGGTATGGCAGCGGCGGCGCCTCAAGCTGCACCGTGGGCTTTCGGCGCTAAACACGGTGCTGCGGCGCCCTCCCTTGCGGCGCGTCCGCAGCCGGCCGTTCCGGCGCCGCGCACAGCGACCACGGCGATGCTTGCAAATGTGAGTACCCAATCTCCGGCAAACGTAACCCGACATGTGCACGGACACGGACCTGCCCGCGCGCATGCGAAACCTGCCGCTTCCGCGGTTCCGGACAAGTCGCTCGCCGAAGCAGGCCGCCTGGCCGACGCCGGTGAATTCGACAAGGCGGAGCAAGTAGCACAGGCCTTCGTCAACGTGCACGGTACGGACGCAGAGGCGTTCTATCTTCTCGGCCTGATCGCCGACGCACGGGGGCGCACCGCCGACGCGAGCGACTATTACCGTAAGACGCTCTATCTCGAGCCCGCCCACTACGAAGCGCTCACGCACCTCGCCGCGCTGCTCGATATGTCGGGAGACAGCGCCGGCGCGCAGCAACTGATGCGACGTGCCCAGCGCGCCGCGGCCAAAGCGCACCCGATGACCACCGCGACAAGCGCCACGAAAGCAACGGCTGACCCTTTGAACCTACCGCGAGGCAAGCATGGCTCACGGCGCCATTGAGACCACGGGCGTGGTCGCGTTGATCGACGATTGCTGGAATCGTATCGGCACGCGCGGCGATGGCACATGCCCGAAACTGGCCGAGCATTCGCGCTGTCTGAACTGCCCGGTGTTCGAGCAGGCCGCGGCACGGTTGCTCGACCGGCCGCTCGACGAAGCGGATCTGGCGCCTGCGGCGGCAACTTCCGGACCGCGCGCACGGCCTCATGACGGCACGTCGCAGGCATCGCATGCGACCGATACCGGCGCCGCGGTGGCGGCCACGCAATCCGCGCTGGTATTTCGCATTGCCGACGAGTGGCTCGGCCTACCGACGGCCGCGCTTCGCCAGGTCGACGACATCCGCCCGATCCATTCCCTGCCGCATCGGCGCAATCGCGTCGTCCTCGGGCTCGTCAATATTCGCGGCGCGCTGACCGTGGCCGCTTCGCTCGGTGAACTGCTGCATCTCGATCGCGCGTCAAGCGGCAAATACACGTCGCGTAACAGTTATGCGCGCATGCTGGTCGCCGCGCATCGCGGGGAACCGGTGGCTTTTCCGGTGGATGAAGTCGAGGGCGTGGTGCGCTTCGCGGCCAGTTCGCTGCTGCCCGTACCGACGACGCTCGCCCACGCCAGCGCCTCGCACTCGCGTGGCGTGCTCGCCTGGAACGAGCGCATGATCGGCCTGCTCGACACCGACCGCGTATTCGAGTCGCTCGCCCGGAGTCTGCGATGAGTCACGACGACGATCTGGGCCGCCGGTCATTGCTCGACCTGTTCCGCGAAGAAGCGCAGACGCAAACGCGCGTGCTGTCCGGCGGCCTGCTTGCGCTCGAACACACACCGGACGATGCCTCGCAACTCGAGGCCTGCATGCGCGCGGCACACTCGCTGAAGGGCGCGGCGCGCATCGTCGGCCTGCAGGATGGAGTGGATATTGCGCATGTGATGGAGGAATGCTTCGTGGCCGCGCAGCGCGGCACGCTGGTTTTGTCGGGCGCGCATATCGACGAACTGCTCCGCGGAGCCGACCTGTTGCTGCGCGCCGGCAACGACGATCCGGCGGCCGCGTTGACGCGAGCGGAAGTGGACGCATTCGTGACCCGGCTCACCGCGTACGATGCGACTGAGGCTACGGCAACGAACGAGGCGCACCGTACGCACGCAGACATCGCGGCGGGCTCGCCGTGGGGCGACACCTATGCCGCTCCCGAGGAACCGGACGAAGACGCGACGATGCGCGCTGCACTCGCTATCCTCGGCGTCGAGGTTGCCAAACTGCCAGTCAGCCTTTCCGACGACGCAGCGCCGGCCGTGCAAAATCTTGCCGCCGAAGCGCCTGCGGCAGAGCCTTCCTTCGCACCGACACCCGAGCCCGCACCGTTGCGTCCGTCCAGCCCCGACGTCCCACGCGACACCCCGCTAAACGTCCACGGCCCACGCGACCCCGAGCGCATGCTGCGGGTGCGCAGCGATAATCTCGACCGGTTGCTGAGCCTGTCCGGCGAATCCCTCGTGGAATCGCGCTGGCTGAAGCCGTTCGCGGAGTCGCTGCTGCGCGTCAAACGCACCCACCGCGATGCAGCGCGCGCGCTCGACACCTGTTTCGAATCGTTAGCAGAACGTCTCGATCCGCAAGCGCTGGCAGCGCTCGACGCCGTGCGGCAAACCCTCGGCACAATGCAGCATCTGCTGGCGACGCGCATCGACGAACTCGACCGGTTCGATCGCCGCAGCTCGCACCTCGCGCAGCAGCTATACGACGAGGCGCTGCAATGCCGCATGCGGCCATTCGGCGACGCGACCCACGCCTATCCGCGCATCGTGCGCGATCTCGCCCGTTCGCTCGGCAAACGGGTACGCTTTTCGATCGTGGGCGAATCGACGCAGATCGATCGCGACATCCTCGACATGCTCGACGCGCCGCTCGGCCATCTGCTGCGCAACGCACTCGACCACGGCGTCGAAACGCCCGAACAACGCCTCGCAGATGGCAAGCCGGCTGAAGCAACGTTGACCCTGGAAGCCCGCCATAGCGCGGGCAAGCTGCTCATCAGCGTGAGCGACGACGGCGCGGGTGTCGACCTCGACGCGGTGCGCGCGGCCGTCGTCAAGCGGCAGTTGGCCGACCCGGAAACGGCCGCACGCCTGTCGGATCACGAGTTGCTCGACTTCCTGCTGCTGCCGGGTTTTTCGATGCGCACCGAGGTGACCGATGTTTCCGGACGCGGCGTCGGTCTCGATGCCGTGCACGAAATGGTCAAGGCCGTGCGCGGCACGGTGCGCATCGCGACCGAACCCGGCCGCGGCACGCGCTTCGTTCTGCAGTTGCCGCTCACGCTCTCGGTAATCCGCAGCCTGCTCGCGGAGGTCGGCGGCGAAGCCTATGCGTTCCCGCTCGCACACGTGCGCCGTACGCTGGAGCTGGCCCGTGGCGACATCAATATGCTCGAAGGACAACAGCATTTCGCCTTCGACGGCCGGCCCGTCGGGCTCGTCACCGCGCACCAGTTGCTTGACACCGAGGCCCCCGCCGAAGTGCGCGCCAATGTGCCGGTGGTGGTGATCGGCGACGATCGCGGCACCTATGGCGTGGCGGTGGACCGTTTCCTCGGCGAGCGCATGCTGGTGGTTCAGCCGCTCGACAGCCGCCTCGGCAAGGTCAAGGACATCGCGGCCGGTGCGCTGATGGAAAACGGCGAAGCGGTGCTGATCGTCGACGTCGACGACCTGCTGCGCTCGGTCGACAAACTCGTGCGCGGCGGGCAGCTCGACAAGGTGCAGCGCGCCCAGGGCGTCGCCGCACGCACCCGCAAACATGTGCTGGTGGTCGAAGACTCGCTGACAGTGCGCGAACTGGAGCGCAAACTGCTGGAAAAGCGCGGGTATACGGTGACGGTGGCAGTGGATGGCATGGACGGCTGGAACGCGCTGCGCAGCACCCATTTCGATCTGGTCGTGACCGACATCGACATGCCGCGCATGGACGGCATCGAACTCGTCACGCTGATCAAGCGCGACACGCTGCTAAAAACGGTGCCCGTGATGATTGTGTCGTACAAGGATCGCGACGAAGATCGCCGCCGGGGGCTCGATGCCGGCGCAGACTACTATCTGGCAAAGGGCAGCTTTCACGATGAAGCATTGCTCGACGCGGTGCACGACCTGATCGGAGAAGCGCACACATGAACATCGGCATCGTCAACGACCTGCCGCTTGCGGTCGAAGCCATGCGCCGCGCGATCGCGTTGCGGCCGGAGCATCGCGTGCTCTGGGTCGCCACCGACGGCGCCCAGGCCGTCGACTTCTGCGTCGCCCAGCCGCCCGATGTGGTCCTGATGGACCTGATCATGCCGAAGTTCGACGGCGTCGAGGCGACCCGCCGCATCATGGCCCAGGCGCCCTGCCCGATCCTCGTCGTGACGAGCAGCGTTGGGGCGAACGCATGGCGCGTCTACGAAGCGATGGGTGCCGGCGCACTCGATGCAGTCGACACACCGACGCTCGCCGATCACCACCTCGCCGATGCGTCGCAGCCGTTGCTCGCGAAGATCGACCAGATTGGCCGCCTGCTCGAGAAGCCGGTGGTGACGCCCACGCCACGGGCCGCCGCAGCCGCCTCGCGCGGCGCGGCCCCGTTGATCGCGATTGGCGCTTCCGCCGGCGGCCCGGGCGCGCTCGCCGCGGTACTCGGCAAGCTGCCGGCCAATTTCGGCGGCTCCATTGTGATCGTGCAACACGTCGACAAGGCATTTGCCGAAGGCATGGCCCAATGGCTCGACAGCCAGACAGAACTGCCGGTGCGTGTAGCCGTGAGCGGCGATCGTCCCAGGCCCGGCGAGGTCTTGCTGGCCGCGACCAACGACCACCTGCATATCGCGCGCAGCGGCTCGCTCGATTACATCAGTGAGCCGGCCAGCACGCCCTATCGCCCTTCCGTCGATGTGTTTTTTCACAGCGTGGTCGAGCACTGGTATGGCAACGCGATCGGCGTGCTACTGACGGGCATGGGCCGCGACGGCGCAATCGGCCTGAAGGCGATGCGCGCGAAGGGCTACCTCACGATCGCGCAGGACGAAGCGACCAGCGCGGTCTACGGCATGCCGAAAGCCGCGGCCGCGCTCGATGCGGCGAAGCGGATCTTGCCGCTAGGCAGCATTGCAGGAGAACTGATGGCAAGCATTAAATGATGATGGGGATTTGCGAAGCGTATTGGCATGAATGGCAACACACCCGTGACGCGAGCTTGCGACACGGGTACGAACACGGGTATCAACATGGCAAATAATCAGTCTGGCTCGCCTGACCAGCAAGCCGCAGCAGCCTCCGCAACCGACGGCGCCGATGCGACGCTCGAAGCGGCACGCAGGACGCTGCAAACACCGCCTGCGGCGGAACAGCCGGTGATGGTGCTGCTGGTCGACGATCAGGCGATCGTCGCCGAGGCGATCCGGCAGGCGCTCGCGGGCGAGGACGGTATCGACTTCCATTACTGCGCGCGCGCCGATGAGGCCATGAAGGCCGCCGTCAACACGCGGCCGACGGTGATCCTGCAGGATCTCGTGATGCCCGGCATTGACGGCCTGACGCTCGTCAAAGCCTATCGCGCGACGCCCGCTATCCGTGATGTGCCGATCATCGTGCTGTCGACCAAGGAAGAGCCGGTCATCAAAAGCGCAGCCTTCGCGGCAGGGGCGAACGACTATCTCGTCAAGCTGCCGGACCGGATCGAACTGGTCGCGCGCATCCGTTATCACTCGCGCTCGCATATCAATCTGCTGCAGCGCGACGAGGCATATCGCGCGCTGCGCGAATCGCAGCAGCAACTGCTCGAAGCCAACCTCGAGTTGCGGCGGCTCACGCATTCCGACGGCCTGACCGGCTTGTCGAACCGCCGTTACCTCGACGAGTATCTCAGCGCCGAATGGCGCCGCGGCGCACGTGACCAGAGCGAAATGTCGTTCCTGATGATCGACGTCGACAACTTCAAGCTCTACAACGACACGTATGGCCACGTGGCAGGCGACGAAGTGCTCAAGCAGATTGCCGCAACTGTGGAAGCCTGCCTCGGCCGTCCTGGCGACCTGGCCGCGCGCTTCGGCGGCGAAGAGTTTGCGGTGGTGCTGCCGGGGACGCCGCTCGGAGGCATACGCACCCTCGCGGAAAAGATTCGCAGCCAGGTGGAGGCGTTACAGGTGCCACACGCGAATTCGTCGACGGGGCAATATGTGACGATCAGTATCGGCGGGGCATCCGTTGTTCCAAGCGCAGAGTCGCCGATGACTTCATTGATCGAGGCAGCGGATCTGGCCTTGTACAAGGCGAAGCGCGACGGCAAGAATCTGGTGGTGCTGACGGGGGATTGATACGGTGGTGGGCAACGGCCTCACCACCTTCGGCGTGTTACTTCACCGTCTGGATGACTTCGAAGCCTTCGAATTCAGGGTGCCCGAGATACAACGAACGGGTTTCCCCTCCTGCGTTGCGGTGCGCCGCGCGGAATGCATCCGAACTGGTCCAGCCTTCGAATGCCGCATGATCGGCCCAGACCGTGTGGCTGGAATACAGCACATGGTCCTCTTTCCGCGGCCCTCGCAGCAGATGAAATTCGATGAAGCCCGGCACGTCTTTCAGATGCGTGTCCCGGCTCGTCCAAAGCGTTTCGAACGCGCTCTCTGAACCGAGAGCGACTTTGAAACGGTTCATCGCGATGTACATGATGGATTCCCTCGGATCGGACGCGGTTTCGTAGCCCATTGCACGCATGCGTGGACAACAAGCCGTAAGAAGCGGACCCAGAAACGGGCTCGCCGCGCCAGCTGACCAGCGTGCCGTGAGCCCGCAAGCGCCGCGCAGCGCCTCCCCTGTGGGGGTGGCTAGCTGCGCGGGATCGACGGAGCGATCAGGAGGCGTTAACCGCGTCCTTGAATGCCTTGCCGGCGACGAACTTGACCGTCTTGGCTGCGGCGATCTGGATTTCCGCGCCGGTTGACGGATTACGGCCGACGCGCGCTGCGCGCGAACCGGTCGAGAAGGCTCCGAAGCCGATCAGCTGAACGGTTTCGCCCTTGGACACTGCGCTCGTCACCGCTTCGATGATCGCATCGATCGACTTGCCGGTGGCCGTTTTGCTTTCGCCCGTCGCAGCCGCAACTGCGTCAATCAGTTCCTGCTTGTTCATTGAACATCCCTTTCTGTATTGATAGAACCAGCGCCTTCAAACAGCGCCAGACCCGCCACCCTACCTCATCCAGGCGCTTCTGCGCAAACCCCCGGACCCTTGATTGCCCGGCCGCACGCGCCTTCAGCAGGTTACGACAGGCCGGCGGCCGGCTCAGTTCCCAGCTTCTGGAAGCCCTGTTTAGGGGCATCTGGACGCCTTGGAGGCGGCCGGGGTGGGCTGCCAGGCCACCTTGCATCACGTCGTGAAAGCGCGTCACACGTGGATTTTCGGCGTTGTTTAGTGGGTTTTCGCCGAAGTTCCGCTCTGCACAGCCTTACCCCGTCTTACGCTAACGGGCCGCCAGCCAAGCCGGCGTGAGGCGTCCGACGAGGTTTCGCACCGTCCCGAAGACGCAGCCCCGGTCAAATTGCCAAGTAAAATAGTCGAATAAACAGTTTTATAACGGGTTCATAAAAGGTTGCAGTGTGGTTCAACAACAGCAGGGTTTCCTTCTGACCCGACATTGGCGCGACACGCCGGCTGGCACAGAAGTCGACTTCTGGCTGGCGACCGCGAGCGGTCCGCACCACTTGCGCCTGCCGCCCCAGACGTCGGTGGCGTTCATTCCGGCCGAGCAGCGCGAGCTCGCCGAACGGGTATTGCGCAACGAACGCCAGTTCGAACTCCGCCCCCTAGCCCTGAAAGATTTTCATCAGCGTCCGGTTCTTGGGCTGTACTGCCGTCAATATCGCCAGTTGCTCAAGCTCGAAAAGCAGTTGAAGGAGTATGGCGTCGACGTCTACGAGGCGGACATCCGTCCGCACGAACGCTATCTGATGGAGCGCTTTATCACGGCGCCAGTCTGGTTCGGCGGCGAGCCGGATGGCGAAGGCCGCTGGCTCAACGGCGAGATGAAGCCGGACACCGCTTATCGTCCGGCGTTGAAGCTGGTCTCGCTCGATATCGAAACCACCGCGCACGGCGAGTTGTATTCCATTGCGCTGGAAGGCTGCGGGCAACGTCAGGTGTATATGCTGGGCCCAGCCAATGGCGATGCCAGCGGGCTCGACTTCGATCTCGAGTATTGCGAAAGCCGCGCGCGCTTGCTGGAGAAACTCAACGAATGGACCGAACGGCACGATCCCGATGCGATCATCGGCTGGAATCTGGTGCAGTTCGATCTGCGGGTCCTGCAGGAGCATTCGCAGCGTTATGCCGTACCGCTGCGCCTCGGGCGTGGCGGCGACGTGATGGAGTGGCGTGAACACGGCGGCAAACAGAACCATTTCTTTGCCGCGGCGGCCGGGCGTTTGATCATCGACGGCATCGAAGCGTTGCGCTCCGCGACCTGGAGCTTTCCAAGCTTCAGCCTCGAATATGTGGCGCAGGAGCTGCTGGGCGAAGGCAAGGCTATCGACAATCCGTATCAACGCATGGCGGAAATCGATCGCCGCTTCGCCGAAGACAAGCCAGCGCTCGCACGCTACAACCTGAAGGACTGCGAACTCGTCACGCGGATCTTCGCCAAAACCGAGCTGCTGACGTTCCTGCTGGAACGGGCCACGGTGACCGGGCTGGCCGCGGACCGCAGCGGCGGATCGGTGGCCGCCTTCACACACCTGTACATGCCGCTGATGCACCGTCAGGGCTATGTGGCGCCCAACCTCGGCGAGATTACCGAGGAAGCCAGCCCCGGTGGCTTCGTGATGGATTCGCAGCCCGGTCTTTACGACTCCGTGCTGGTGCTCGACTATAAAAGCCTCTATCCCTCGATCATCCGCACGTTTCTGATCGATCCCGTGGGGCTCGTAGAGGGAATGAACAACCCCGATGAAAGCGCGTCCATCGTAGGCTTTCGCGGTGCGCGTTTCTCACGCAGCAAGCACAGTCTGCCCGCTATCGTGAGTCAGATCTCGCTAGGGCGCGAAGCCGCAAAACGGCAAAAGAACAAACCGCTGTCGCAGGCGCTGAAGATCATCATGAATGCGTTTGCCGGCGTGCTCGGATCGAGCGGCTGCCGCTTTTTCGATCCACGGCTCGTGTCGTCCATTACGATGCGCGGCCACGAGATCATGCATCGCACCCGCGAGCTGATCGAGGCGAGAGGCTACCAGGTCATCTACGGCGACACCGATTCCACCTTTGTGTGGCTAAAGCGGGCACGCTCCGAGGAACAGGCGGCGCAAATCGGCCGCTCGCTCGTCAAATACGTGAACGAATTCTGGCGCGAGCACCTGCAGCAGACGTTCGGCCTTGAGAGCTCGCTTGAATTGCAGTTCGAGACGCACTACCAGCGCTTTCTGATGCCGACCATCCGCGGCGCCGAACAAGGTAGTAAAAAGCGCTATGCGGGACTCGTCGCCAAACCGGACGGCAGCGAGGAAATGGTCTTCAGGGGACTCGAGACCGTGCGCACCGACTGGACTCCGCTCGCCCAGCAATTCCAGCGGCAGCTCTATCTGCGCATCTTCAAGCGGCAGCCGTATCAGGACTTTGTGCGTGACTACGTCGAACGCACCGTGAGCGGAGAGTTCGACGAGTTGCTCGTGTATCGCCGGCGACTGCGCCGCAATCTCGAGGAGTACCGACGAAATGTGCCGCCGCATGCGCGCGCTGCGCGGATGGCCGACGAGTTCAACCAGCGGCAAGGACGACCGCTGCAGTATCAGAACGGCGGCTGGATCACGTATGTGATGACGGTGGCGGGTCCCGAACCGCTGGAGACCCAGCGTTCCGCGATCGACTACGACCACTATCTGACGCGCCAGCTACAACCGGTAGCCGACGCAATTCTGCCGTTTATGAACGACGATTTTGCTACCTTGATGACAGGGCAGAAGGAGTTGTTTTAACAGGCGTGGCAGATGAGACCCGCCACGTTTGATCGGGATGCGACGGCGTACCTCTCACCGCCACGCCAGAATCGGCCACGCCGCTTGCCCTGCGTAAGTCCGCAACGCGGCGTCGGGATTCACCGCGTGTGGCCTCGTCACCTTCTGCAGCAGCGGCAAGTCGTTGCGCGAGTCGGAGTAGAAACTCGCACCATCGAGGTTTTCGTGGCCGGCGCTCAACCACTCGTCAAGTCGAATGACCTTGCCCTCGCGATAGGTCAGCGTGCCGCGCGTACCGCCCGTGTACGTTCCGTTGTCCGTCGCCAGTTCGATCGCAAGCACCTCGGCGATCCCCAACCGCGCCGCGATCGGGCGCACAAGGTGATCACCGGAGGCGGAGATCACCAGCAGCCTGTCGCCCTGCATGCGGTGCCCGTCGACGGTACGCCGCGCATCGCCATAGATGCGCGGCTCGATGACTTCGTCGACGAATGCCTCGACGAGCAACGCCACTGCGCTGACCGTACGCCCTTTGAGCGGCGCGAGACTAAAAGCCATGTAATCTTCCATGGCCAGTTTGCCCTCGCTATAGGCGCTCATCAGCGCATCGTTTTCACGCATGAACGAAGCCCGGTCCACCCAGCCGAGCGAGCACATCCGCTCGCTCCACAGGCTCGCGCAGTCACCGTTGATCAGCGTCTCGTCAAGATCGAAAATCGCCAAAGCCATCGAATTGCCTTTGAGTGAATGGATTCAGGTCGTCAGGGATGTTGCAGCAGGAATCGAGACCTTGCCCGTTTCCACCGAGTCGAACAACGCCTGGATTCGCGCCGCATCGGCGGCAGACGGTTTCAGCGCCAGTGCGAAGCCGACGAAAACCGCGAAGTTCGCGATCAGGCCGACAATGCCGCTTGTCAGCGAACCGAGCCAGGGCACATCGTCCGGATAGATCGCGGTCAGCACGATCGCAATCGCGATGCCTACCAGCATGCCGGCAATCGCCCCTTGCTTGTTGCCGCGCCGGGAGAATATGCCAAAGAACAATGGTACGGCGAGCTGAATGATGCCCTGATAGGAAATCTGCGCCAGCAGTTGCAGGCGGCTGTAGTCGAACGTCAGATAGGCGAGCACCGCCGCCGCGACGATGAACACGATCATGCCGGCCTTTGCCAGCACCGTCAGTTGACGGTCGCTGCGCGGCCTCGTCCACGTTGCCAGGTCGTTCGCGAACTGGGTGCCGCATACCTGCACGCAGCCGTCCACGTGGCCGATACTCGCCGCCAGCACGATCACGATCGAAATCGCCAGCATCCACGGACCGCCCACGTCGAAGAGCGCCAGGAACCAGCCGTGCTGCGGATCCGCTGCCACCTTGGGGTCGCCGCTCGCGGCAGCCGCGAAGAGCATCAGGATGCAATAGAACCCGCCCACCAGCAGCATTGTCAGCAACGTGCCCTTCTTGACTGCGCGCACACCGCTTGCCGTATAGATGCGCTGGAAACTCATCGGCCAGCACATCGAACCGATCACACCCGTGAAAATCAGGCTAAACATGTACCACGGGCCATAAGTCGAGTGCGTGCCGCCTGGAATGATCAACATTTTGGGCGGCAACTGCGACAGGTGGGAGTACGAAGTTTGCGCACCGGACAGCAGGACCAGACAGAGCGCCGCACACAGCACATAGGCAATCATGCCCTGAAACATGTCGGTCATGATGAGCCCGCGCATGCCCATGCTCACGGTCCAGTACTGGCGAATCAGAACGATGACCACGCCGGCAATCAGGCAGCTCGTCACCGTCCACTGTCCGAAACTCGCGAACTGGAACAGCGTTGCCAGCGCCTGGATGCCCATGACGACCCATGGGAACACCGAGATGATGCCGATCAGCGAAGCAATGCGCTTCACTGCTGGGCTGTTATAGCGCATCCCAAGCAGATCGGGCTGCGTGGTCAGATTAAAGCGCTTGCCCCAGGTCCAGGCGCGATTGGCCATCAGGTACATCGCGGTCACGCCCAGGGTGGCGTACACCATGCCATAGAAACCCAGCACGCCACCCACTGAAAGCGCGAAGAACGCGGTAAACGTCGAACCCGGCCACCATGAGTTCGTATAGCTCATCGCGATGAACCAGGGGCCATAGGACCGGCCGCCGACCGCATAGTCCGAGAAACTGGTGCTTTTGCGATTGGTGGCATAAAGCACTGCGATCATCAGGACGAGAAAGACCCCGATCATCCCGAAGGTAATGTAGAGATCACTACCACCGCTAAACTTAACCATTTGGATTTCCCTCCTCGGGAAGTTCACCGTTGACGCTCTCAACAATGTAGAGCGCCCACACACCCAGTCCGGCGAGAACAGCGTTGCTCACCCAGTAAAAGATCGGCAACGGAATCCCTGCGACGAGCGCTGCGCTGCCGCTGACGCTCAGGTAGAACGGCGGGAATAACGCCATCGCCAGCAAGAGCAGGAAATACGCGCCGAACACGATCCTTCGCGTCGACCGGGGGTCTACTTTGATAGCGTCTTTCATCGATTCCACCTCCGCACAAGTGACAGATTGACAAGGTGACTGCTGGCATACGGAGGGCGGAGCGTTGCGGCTCTTACTGGTGCGCCCGCACCGCCTTAGTGATTCGTATACCTAACAATTCATGAGATTGGTGCATCCGTAAATCCAGGCTGACTTGAGTGAACAACTGAACTGCCAAAACTGGTGCAACTTCGCAGGTACTATCGATTTCCAGGCTTCATCCGGGTGCTTCGCTTTCTTCGGCGCGTTGCGAGCGGACGGGTCGCTCTGGCTGGTTACGCCTGTCGCAACCAGAGTTCCCAGCGGGAGTCATGCATGATCGCGCGGGCCCGCATGTGTTTCCAGACACCATATTTGTAGAAGTCGAAGTCGATTTGCGACACTGCGCGCTGAACCATGGCCCACGTGGACCACTTGAGATCCGCCAACGCCTTGTTGACCGCGACCCGCGCCAAAGTCTGCGGCGTCACGCGTCCGAAGTACTCCTCGATCAGGGCCGACTCCATGTCCGGTGTGAAGAACATCTCGCCGAACCACAGTGCCAGCTCGTAATGGGGATCGTTGTTCGACGCATACTCGAAGTCGACGAGCCGAACCGCTCGCTGATCGTTCAACATGAAATTGCCGGCGAGCGTGTCGTTCATGCAGGGCTTCAGATCGATTCCTGAGCTTTGCAGCGCCGTGCGTGCGCGCTCGAACTGCCGGCACAGCCAGACATGGTCGGGCGGCGTGGGCGCGCTCAAGGCGGCAACCTGCCGCTGGTGTTCATCGATCATGTCGAACACTGTCTTGGTTTGAATCAATGGCGGCTGGTCGTTGAACGCCTTGAGCGCACGCAGCGCGTTATGGCGTACGTCGTGCTGGAGAAAATCGCGGTTCGACGAGGCTTTCCATCCTTCCATGAACTCGAATACCTCAACGCCCAGTCCCTCCAGAAAGGCGAACACCGGCGCACCGTAACCCGTATTGGCGGCCTTGAGACTGGCATCGTGAGCGGTGCGCCGATCGACGAACATCTCGGTGCCCTGCCCCGGCACCTTGACGAAATAGGCCGTCGACGCCCCTTCCACCTCGACCCGCCAATTGGCATTGGAAATGCCGCCGCCCACCGGCGCATAGCCGACCGTCAGGCTGCGCCAGGCAGGAATAGCCTTGAGCGCCGCCTCGATCTGGTGTTCCACGGCGGTCGTAGCCTGTCCTAACCGCTTCATGATGCGACTCCATGAAGTTGCCGCAGCCAGGCTTCGAAACGTGCGTCCTGCACGCTTTGCCGGCAACGCAGCAGTGTCCATTGTCCGAGCTTGGTGAACTCCACCTGACGCTCCGAGGTGGCGCCAGACCAGCTTGCCGATAGCGTGCAGAGCCAGTCGTCGACCAGTGCGTACAGGCGGCAGCGCGCATAATCGGCCTCCTCGCAGCGGCCCGCCCAAGCCGCGATGCCCGCGCGCCACTCATCTTCGAACTGGAACAGGTCGTTGAGCGTCGTCGCCACGTCGTACCACGGGTCGAAGCACCCGCCGCGGTCGAAGTCGATCAGGCTCAGTTGCCCCTGCGGTCCGATCATGACATTGCTGGCAATGCCATCGCCGTGAATCGGCACGTGTCGCGTTTCCCCGGATTGCAAGGCCGCGCAGGCGAGATCGACACACTCATCGAGCCACGCGGCATCTGCAGGCAGCGAGACCCCGTCACGCTCGCACAACGACCGCAGCCGCTGAATGTCCTCGCGCGGCGAGCGTAAAAAATCAGGCACGGGTCCTCGATGGACCTTGCGCTTGAGCGCCCACAGCGCTTGCAGGCGATCCGGGGCGGTCAGATCATCGACGCGCGCCCATTTCCACCCGGGGCGAGGAAGCGCGTCGAACAACAGGACGCCACGCTGCGCATCGACGAGCCGCACACCCGGCGCTGCGCCTGCTTCGGCCGCACAGCCGCTGGCCCGCCCGCTGCGCGTGACGTCGATCAGCGGACTCATGTCGTCGTAGAGCACTTTCGCGTAGTAGCTCTGATCCCCGGTGCTGACAGTAAAGCCCGCCCACTCCGTTGCCAGCCGCATAGGCGAAGCAATCGCAGCGGTGCCCGCTTCAAGCGTAAGCGTGCCTGAGAAGCCAGCCGCGTGCAGAGCCTCGAGTAGTCGCCGCGATTCGGCAGTGTGCGTGTCCACAGCAGTTCCTTAGCGTCGGACGGGTGGTTGGGTGCAGATGCGATACAGCAGCGCGGTCAACACACGCAGGCCGTTTCGCAGATCCTGCTCGGCAGTAAATTCAGCTTCGTTGTGCGAGACCCCGTTGCTGCTCGGCACAAAGATCAGACAGGTGGGATAGACGTGACTCATGCTGATCGCGTCGTGTCCCGCCACCGTCACGCTGTTGCCCACGGGCAGGTCCAACTGGGACGCGGTGTCGTGGGCGAGGTCCGACAATTCACGATCGAGCTTCAGTGGCGAGCGCAGTCGTTTCTCCTCGACATCGACACGAGTACCCGTCAGTTTCGCGATGTGCTCGAGCGTGAGCTGAAACTGCTCCGCCGTTTCCTGCAGGCGTTCGACCGACTGCGAGCGAAACTCGATCAGCAGTGTGGCCCGTGACGCGACGACATTCGGCGAGTTCGGATACACATCGAGCCGTCCGACTGAACTGTGCATGGCCAATCCATGCGGTTCGGCTGCGGCGCGCACCGCTACGACCGCGTGTGCCGCGGCCAGCAGCGCGTCGCGCCGTTGCGCCATGGGAGTCGGACCCGTATGGTTCTGTTCGCCGTCGAAACGCACCCGCCATTTGAGCGCGGCCCAGGTCTCGCGCACCACGCCGATCGCAAGCTTGCTGCTCTCGAGCCCCGAGCCCTGTTCGACGTGCGTTTCCACATACGCCGCGACACGGATGTCGGGCACCCAGTCACCGCGATAGCCGATCGTCTCGAGAGCCGCCTGCAACGAAATGCCTCGTTCGTCCCGGCAGGCGAGCGCCTGCCCGAGCGGCATCGCCCCCGTGTAGACGCTGCTGCCGGTCAGACTGGGCTGGAATCGTGCGCCCTCCTCGTTGGTCCAGTTGACCACGCATAAATTGCAGGCGGGCCGTTCGCCGCGCTGGCGGATCTGCCGCGCGAGACTCGCGATCGCCACCGCTGCGGCCAGCACGCCATAGACGCCGTCGAAGCGGCCCGCGCTGGGCTGACTGTCGAGATGCGAGCCGCACAGCACATACGGCGCGTGTTCGTCGAAGGTCAATAGTCCGAAGATATTGCCGACCGCATCAACCCGCACGTCGAAGCCGCGCTCCTTTAGCCAGTTGCAGAAGAGGTCGCGCACGCGGCCGTCCTCTTCCGATGCCGCAAGCCGATGCAGACCGCCACCGGCCGTCGCGCCGATCAACGAGCTTTCCTCGAACAGGGCGGCGAACCCGGCCAGATCCGCCTCGTCCGGAAGCAGCAACTCAGGGGTGGAGAACGTCGACATCGTCGTGCTCCATGCGGGTTGCGAACTCGTCGGATAAAGGGCGATTCGTCACGAGTGTGCTGATCGCGCTGAAGGGCAAAGTATTGATGAAGGTGCGGTGGCCGAACTTGCCGTCGTCCGCGAGAATCACGCTGCGCACGCAATGCTTCACAAGCGCTCTGCGCAGCAGTGCCTCCGATTCTTCGTAGTCCATCAGACCCAGTTCGAGATCGATACCGCCTATGCCCATGAATGCAATGTCGTAGTGAAACTGGCGGGCAAATTCAAGCGTGTGCGGACCGATCAGAGCATTGTCGTTCCGGCGCACATCGCCGGGCGTCACCAGTACCTGGTTGTCGCTCTGGTGCGTCAGAAGCTGGGCGATATCGAGTGAGTTGGTCACCACCTTCAGGTTCGCAAACGACGTCAACCGTTGCGCGAGCGCCAGCGTGGTCGTGCCGGTATCCAGAAACACGGCCATGCCCTCCTGGACGATCTGCATGGCACAACCGGCGAGCGCTACCTTGGCCTGCGTCTTGATGCGATTGCGTACCTGCAGCGGCTGTTCCTCATTGAGCCGCGGCAGAATGGCGCCGCCATGCACGCGGCGCAGTTTCCCCTGACCTTCGAGAAACTTGAAATCACGGCGAATCGTCTCCTCGGATACTCCGAAGGACGTGGCCAGATCAATCGATTTAACGCGCTGCTGCTGACTGAGAAGCCGCACGATTTCATCGAGCCTTGGCTGGTTGAGCATAGTGCAAAGTTTCCGTGGCACCCGATGTGCCGAAAAAGGGTTTGAGTCCAGGCCTACGTCGCGACGCCTCATGCGGCGTGCGCGACGCTTCAGCCCGAGAGCATGGCGGGCAGTCGTTGGTCCCATGGCGCGATCGCCTCGAAAGCGGCGCAGAACTGCAACACGTCCGCATCCGCGAAGCGTGGCCCGACAACCTGCAAACCAATCGGCAGCCCACTCTTGCTCCAGCCACATGGCAGGTTAGCAGCGGGGTTGCCCGAGAGGTTGAATGGATAAGTAAACGGCGTCCAACGGGCCCAGGGAACCGGGCTGCTATCCGTCGCGGGATATTGAGGCGGTGCGGTGCTGTCGGCGTCGAACGGGAGAATCGGCACCGTCGGCGTAATCAGCAGATCGTACTGTTCGAACAACGTGTGGACCTGACTCGCGAATGCCGCACGTTGCTGCATCGCCGCGAGATAGCTCGCCAGACTGAAGTCTTTCGCACGCTCGATGAGTGCGGCAAAGCCCGGGTCCAGCCGGTCCATCTGCTGTCCCAGCGATTTTCCATAGGCAATGCCGCGTCCGCCTGCCCACAGCGCTTCGAAGACAGGCAGCGGGTCTTGCCAGGGCAACACTTTCTCTTCCACCGTCACGGGCAGTTGCCCGGCGATCAGGCGCACTGCATCGCCCACCGCCTTTGCCACCTGCGCATCGACGGACGTGCCGAATAGCGTTGGACACCAGGCGAGCCGCAACGGCCGCAGCGGTTCGTCGCAGCGTGCGTAGAACGATTCGGTCGGCGCCGGCAATGCCTGATGATCGAGCGGATCCGGACCGGAGAGGATGTCGAATAACAGCGCGCTGTCGCGCACGGTGCGGGTAATCGGACCCGCGTGGCTCAGCATTTCGGTGGCCGACCACGGCCAGGTGGGAATGCGTCCGAGCGTGCCCTTCAACGCGAACACGCCGCAAAAGGAGCCTGGAATTCGCACCGAACCGCCGCCATCCGAGCCTAGCGTTGCCGGAACCATCCGGGCAGCGACAGCGATCGCCGAGCCGGAACTCGAACCGCCGCTGGTCAGCGCAGGATTCCATGGATTGCGTCCATTGCCGAATACGCGCGAAATGCTTGAACCCGTCCAGCCGAACTCGGTGGTCGCGGTCTTGCCAACCATGATGGCGCCGGCCGCCTTGAGTCTTGCGATGATCGGCGCATCCTGTTGCGGTACCTGGTCAAGCGCCGTGAGCGAGCCGCGCGTGGTGCGCAGCCCCTGCGTCGAAAACAGATCCTTGATGCCGAACGGAATGCCGTGCAGCGGACCGCGGAACCGTCCGGCTGCGGCTTCCTCGGCGAGCGTTTCCGCGTATTCGCGCGCCGCTTCGGTGTAGACGTCGCCGAAGGCGTGCAATGTGGAATTGTGGGTTTTAATGGCTGTGAGGCTTGCCTCCAGCAGTTCGACCGGCGTCAGGGCGCCTGCTCTGATCTGCCTGGCGGCGTCAACCACGCACGGCATGGCGGTCACTTCCGTATCGTTCGACATTAAAACCCCTGGCAGCCAAGTGTTGCAGCGATGGCGCCATTTCCACAAATCAAAAACCGGGTGTCAAGATAAAAATGTTGGAAATGTTGGAAATGTTGTTTTATGCGGGGATGGCTGGAAGGGGTGAAATGGCCGGTGAACTGTCGGGTGACACAGAAAGTGAAAACTGTGCGAGGTAAGTGAAAAACTGCTGACACGGTTAGTGAAAAATCCGGGCGGCGGCCCTTATGCGTGTAGCGGGACGCGGAGGTCGGGTAAGGCAAAGTCCTGTTCAGTCTAGACAGCCGTCAGGCCGCCATCGACCGGCAGGTCGATGCCGGCGACGTAGCTGCTCTCATCGGAGGCCAGGAATAAAGCTGCAGAGGCGATCTCCTCGGGGCGCGCCAAGCGTGCCAGAGGCGTCATCGCTGCGATTTGGTTTCTCGCTTCGGCCGCGCCCTCTTTGGATGGGAACTGGTCGTCGAACATGGGTGTGTCGACCGCGCCAGGGCTCAACACATTGGTCCTGATCTTCCGTTCCTTGAGTTCGCTGGTCCACGTCCGGGCAAATGACCGGAGCGCTGCCTTGGTGGCGCTGTAGGTGCTGCGGCCCGGAAGGCCTTTGTTCTTCCCGGCGGACGCCACGAGGATGATGGAGGCACCATCATTCAGGAAAGGCAGCGCCTTTTGAACGGTGAAATAAGTGCCGCGAGCGTTGGTGTTGAAGGTCTTGTCAAAATGCTCAGGTGTCGCCGCAGCGGTCATCGTCTTTTTGACGAAAGCCGCGCCCGCAAAAATCACATCGATCTTCCCTTTTTTCGCGACGGTCTCGTAAAGACGGTCGAGGTCATCGAGCTTGGCGATGTCGGTCTTTACGCCGGTGACGTTCGAACCGATCTCCGCGACGGCCTTGTCGAGTTCGGCCTGTCGGCGGCCGGCAATAAAAACGTAGGCACCCTCTTCAACAAACCTCTTTGCGGTCGCGAGGCCGATGCCGCTGCTACCCCCCGTGACGAGGGCGATCTTGTTTTTCAATAAAGACACTGTTGTCCCCTTTCGGTTGAAACGTGCGGCCTGCACCGCGTTCAGACTTGCGTCCAGCCGCCATCGACCGGAAGCTCGGCGCCGGTCGTGAAGGTCGCGTCGAACGCGAGGAAGAGGACGGCCTTGGCGATTTCCTCCGACGTACCGAAGCGCTTCATGGGAATAATGCCGAGGGTGTGCCCCTTGACCTGTGTACGCATCTCTTCCGTAGGGAATACCTTTTCGAGGATGCCCGTGTCGATGGGGCCGGGCGACACCGCGTTTACGCGGATCTCCTGAGGAAGCAGCTCGGTGGCGAGCACCCGGGCGAATGACCGCAGCGCAGCCTTGGCGGCTCCGTATGTAGCTTGGCCCGGCAGCCCCTTGACGTTGGCGACGGAGGTCGTGAGGACCACAGCGCCTCCTCGATTGATCAGCGGCGCGAGCTTCTGGACCGCGAAAAAGGGGCCCTTGGCGTTCAGGTTGAACATCTCGTCGTAGACGGCTTCGGTCACGCTCCCGAGAGGCGTTGGAATGCTGAACCCGGCGTTGACGAAAAGCAGGTCGATGGCGTCGAACTCGGTCTTCACCTGGGCGGCAAGGGCGTCGATGTCGGTCAACGACCGCGCGTCGCTCGAAACCACGATAGCGCCGTCCCCAAGCTCTTGCTGCGCCGACTCCAGGCCGGCCTGCGAGCGGCCGGTCACCAGAACACGCGCGCCCCCGTCGAGCAGCATCTTCGCTGTCGCGAGCCCCATGCCACTCGTGCCGCCGATAATCACCACCTTTTTATCCTGGTACCGGTTCATATGTATTCTCCTTGAGAGGTTGAGGCTGCTTT
Source organism: Paraburkholderia phenazinium (assembly GCF_900141745.1). Taxonomy (NCBI): domain Bacteria; kingdom Pseudomonadati; phylum Pseudomonadota; class Betaproteobacteria; order Burkholderiales; family Burkholderiaceae; genus Paraburkholderia; species Paraburkholderia phenazinium. Next base: position 2,933,712 of record NZ_FSRM01000002.1, read on the forward strand.
GCTGATATTTAACTATTTTGTACAACTATTTATTTCAAAATACCGTAAGACCCGTGGACGATCATGTAACTCCGCAATCGCCTGCTGATTCTGATCACCGCAACCATTTCGCCGCGACCGCCGCTCCTTCAGGACACCGCGCGCAAGGATTCCGCGTATGACCAGTTGACGCCAGAGACGTTGACGACGGCCTGCCACGCGGCTTCCTGGTTGGCGCCATCGTGGAGGTGCGGTTGGCGCTGCGGCTCAATCGGGCCTGAGAACTTCCCTTGAGCCGAGGCGAAGAATTGCCCTGAGACGTCGGTTCCGAACTCCGACGCCTGGAGGTACCGACGGGCCGCGGTCTCCGGCGTCTGATTCATGCCAGGAATGAGGTTCGCGATTGGGATAAACAGATACTTCACGGCCAGGCCAGCTTGTCGCGAAACATTGGTAGCGGTCGCGGCACCGGGCGAGACAGCGTATACGGCCATGCCGGAGGGTAGCCGGCGCGCCAGCGCCGCGACCCACCAGGCGACGATGAGCTTCGCGTCGGCATACGCATTGTTGGGCACGTACCTCACGTTCGGCCCGTTGCGCAACAGGGCTTCCATAGCAGCGGTCAGGTCGCCCTGGTGGTACTTGGCAGCGAGTGCGTCCACGTCGGTGTACTTGAACATGGGTACGCCCCCTCGGGCAGGCTCCGCGCTGGCAATAACAATCCGCGCGTTGGGGCTCAGCAGGTTGGCGCGGAGCAACCCGACAGTCAATTGATGATGGCCGATGAGCGGGGCCTGAGATGCCTCGACGCCCTCCGCAGTGATCACGCGCGCCTTGCCAGGGACCATCCCGGCGTTGAGCAGTAGGAAATCGACCGGCCGACCTTGTTTGATCAGCTCGGCGAGCGCGGACTGGACGCTGGCCGGCGTGTCCAACTCCAGCTCCAGCGGCGTGAAGACCTGTCTTCGGGTTTCAGCTGCGAGTTGAGCGGCCGCTTCCTTGGCCCGAGCCAGACTGCGTCCGGTGATGATGATCTCGCGCCAGCCCTCTCCGGCAAGAATGCGAGCTGCGGCATAGCCGAGCCCGGAGGTGGCGCCGGTGACGAGTGCGATCGAATGTTCCACAGGTATCTCCGTGCGGTGAAGGGTGAAGGCCGAGTCGTGAGGCCCCGCAGGGCCAGAAACGGCTTGTTAATTTAGAACTATTCGGTTATATATTGGTGCCGTAAAAGTTGTCAAGGAGTTTTGAACCAAATGATTCAAAATACCACCAGGCCCGTGGGCCGACCGCGCAGCTTCGACGAGACGGGGGCGCTGGAAAAGGCGATTCAGGTGTTCTGGTCGAAAGGCTACGACGGAGTGACGATTGACGATCTCGTCGCCGGGATGGGTGTGGGACGACCGAGTCTGTATGCCGTCTTTGGGGACAAGCGGACGATATTCTTGCGCGCCCTTAAGGTGTACGCAGAACGGAAGGGCGCATCAGCCGCGAAGGCACTCCTCTCACCACAGGGTCTTCGCGACTCGATCACGGGCTTTCTGAGGTACGCCGTCGAAAGTGCGACCGAGAAAGGGTCCGCCCGGGGCTGTCTTCTGATATGCGTCGCGCCGCTTGTGGACGACCCTGAGGTTCGTCAGTTCCTGCAAAACGCGGCCGCTGGTGGCACTGCACTGGTGGAAGGTCGTTTCCGGGACGCAATCAACGCGGGAGAAATCCCGTCCGACTTTCCTGTGGCCGTCCGCGCAGGCCAGCTCACTGATCTTGCGCGCGGCCTTACCATGCGTGCGCTGATAGGCACGCCGCGCAAGACGCTTCTCAGGGATGCTGAGGAAGCGGCCGACCTGGTGCTCCTGCCGCGGCGCGTCTGACGGGTTATCGCAAAAAATTCACTGAGAAATGACCACGACAACAGACATGAGCGGCGGACCCGGGGCGTATCGTCGTCCGATGAACAAAGTGGCGACGTGGTCTATCGACTCCAAGCGCGCCGATGAGAACACAACAGTTTTTTTCACTTACTGCGGCAGTACGGGACGGATATTTCACTTTCCTTAGCACGTGCTGGTTGCTCGACGCCAATCTTGCTGAAAAATCGCCTTAACTTCAACGACGCATTTTTCATTAATGGTGACACCCGACACGAGCGTTACGCGAAGCGCTGCAGTGAAGTAAAAACAAAAACGCCGGTAGCGGCCCAATCAGGCCAGATCTACCGGCGCAACTTGCGAGCCTGAGGTAATCAGGCGAGTCGGTGCCGCTCACGCATCCAGATACGCCACCTCGCCGTGCAATGCGGTATCGAGGCCGCGCTGCTCCGCAGCCGCGTCGAGCTTGACCGCCGTCACGCGATCGATCAGCCACAGCATCGCCCACGTGAACACAAAGGCCCACACGCCGGAGACGATCACCGCGACGCACTGCTTGACGAAGAACGCTCCGCCGCCGAGCAACAGACCATCCGCGCCATTGGGATTCCACGCCTTCGACGCAAACACGCCGAGCAGCACCGTGCCGATCAACCCTCCCACGCCGTGCACACCCCATACGTCGAGCGCATCGTCGAGACCGAGGCGGTTTTTGAGCGCAACCGCGTAATAGCAGATCAGGCCAGCCGCAATCCCGATCACCGCGGCCGTGCTCAGCGATACATAGCCCGCTGCGGGTGTGATGGTCGCGAGGCCCGCTACTGAGCCGGTCAACAGGCCGACAAACTTGGGTTGCCGCGCGTTGAGCCATTCGATCAGCAGCCACGTGACAGCCGCAAACGATGCTGCAATATCGGTGTTCAGAAAGGATGAAGCCGTGATCGCATCGACACGCAACTCGGAGCCGGCGTTAAAGCCGTACCAGCCGAACCACAGCAGACCCGTGCCCAGTGCGATCAGCGGCACGTTATGCGGCTTGTGCGACATCACATGGCGGCGTCCCACGTACAGCACCGAAGCTAGCGCGGCAAACCCGGCCGTGTTGTGCACCACGATCCCACCGGCGTAGTCGAGCACGCCCCACTTCGCAAACAGTCCTTCCGGACTCCAGACCATGTGCACGAACGGGAAGTACACCAGCACGAGCCAGCCCGTGAGGAACAGAAAATACGCCTTGAAGGTCACGCGATTCGTAAAGGCGCCGGTGATCAGCGCCGGCGTGATGATGGCGAACATCATCTGATACGCGATGTGAACGACGAGCGGAATGCCCGCATCGTTGCCCGTGTACATCGTCTGCAACGTCACACCATGCAGGAATGCATAGTAAGTCGGGTCGCCGATGATGCCGTGCCACGTCGGCCCGAAGCACATCGAGTAACCGAATGCGAACCAGAGGACCGTCGTCCATGCAAGCGAAATGAAACTTTGCATCATGATCGACAGCACATTCTTGCGTTCGACCAGACCGCCGTAGAAGAACGCGAGGCCAGGCGTCATGAGCATGACGAGGCTCGCGCACAGCAGCATGAAGGCCGTATTGCCGACGTTGATCGGCAGGGATGCGGGAAGCACAGCTTGTCTCCTTGAATGTCGTCGTGCGAAATGAGCGGGCAAACCTGGGCGGCCGCGTGCCGCAGCCCTTTCATCTCGCGTTTTAGCGGCTGTCGAAAAATAGTCCTCGGCCGGCGGCGGCGCAATACGCACGAGCGCTATTGCCGGATTCAGCGGGCCGATATGAGCACGCCAGCAGGCGGCTGCGTGAAGATGGACGGGGGGTAAACCACAGTGTCGAATCTGGCGCACAAACGGAAAACACGCACGCAGCTACGTGATTTCCTTTCGTCATGACAGCTATCTCGCTGCCGGTCTTCACTGCAAGCCCATGCCGGTGCAAACTGGGCACCGTTTCATCACTTTAGGGAGAGCAGCATGTTCGCGATGCAGTATTCACACCGCTTGCCCGCCGACTACGACACGCAGATCATCCGCGAGCGCGCGGCCACGCGCGGCCCGCTTTGGGACGACACAGAAGGCTTGATCTGCAAGGCGTTCGCGCTGCAGGAACGCAACCGCAATGGCGCGACGGGCAACGTCTACGCCTCCGTATACCTTTGGTCGGACCCGGATGCGGCCGTGCGTTTTCTGATGGGTGAGCGTTTCCAGGCGGTCATCGATGCGTTTGGCCGTCCGCAGATCGAGACGTGGTTGCCGCTGGACGCGCGGCGCGGCAGCGCGCAGCAGGCGCTATCGATCTACCGCGAGGAAAGGGTGGTGAGTGCAGCGACGGATCGCAAGGCGTTGCACGCCGCGGAGATCGAACTCAATCGGGAGATCGCGGCTCGTCCCGATACGGTCGCAGTGTGGTCGGCATTCGATCTGGATGCCTGGCGCCTGATCCGCTTCACTGTCTCGTCGGCGCCGGCCGATGCGGCCCGAAACGGCGAAGTCTACGATGTACTGCACCTTGCCCAGCCGGTAATCAGCCGCCTCCCGCGATGACTTCGACCGCCTGCTGAACCGCGGCGGCAATCTGTTCGCTGGTTGCCTCGGTGGGCACCGCACGGGCCAGCGTGACGCCTCCGGCCAGCAGCGACAGTAGCACCCAGGCACGCGCCTCACGCTCGGCATCCGTGCCTTCCGGCAAACCCGCGGCGACCGCTTTCATCACCCCTTGCAGTTCGGTTTCGTAGGCAGCGCGCGACGCTGGGTCGGCCCGCTCGATTTCTACGGACAGGCTCGGCAGCGTGCAGGCGTCTCCCAGATCGCAAGTCCGCTTGTATCCCATGTAAAACGCAGCAAACGTTCGAAGCCAGCCCTTGCCGTGCTCGGCGCGCAAGCCTTCCACCGCCTGCCGCAGTTCGCGCAACCCCTCTGCCACCGCCGCGCCGAAGGCTTCCGCCTTGGAGCGGAAATGGCCATAGAACGCGCCGTGGGTCACCCCCGCTTCGCGCGCCAGGCCGTCCACGCCGACCCCGCCGTAGCCTTGCTTGCGAAACCCGCGTCCCACCGCCTCGACGATCCGGGCACGGCTTTCTTCCTTGTGCCCTCGGGCATAGCGCGCCATCTAGCTCTCCTTTTACATGACGATCGTCACATAATTCTTGATTAAATTACGATCCCAATATAATTTACTGGAGAAGCGCTGGCAACCGCCGGCGTGTTCTCTGAGGAGACTCATATGCCTTTGCTACGCATCACCCACCAACGCGGCGCGTTCACCACTGCGCAGAAAGCCCAGCTTGCCGAGGAACTCACTGCCGCCATCCTCGTGGCGGAAGTCGGCGCAGATACGCCCGCTGGCCGTGCGGTCGCCTATGTGCTGTTCGACGAGGTCGACGCGCGGACCTCGTGGTACGTCGGCGGCAAGCCCGATCTCGATCCGCCCAAAGGCGGCCGCTTTCTCTTCGACGTGGTGTATCCGCTCGGCGCTGCCCGGCAGGTGGACAAAACCGCCTTGCATGGACAGATCAACGCCATCGTTGCCCGCACTCTTGATGTCGACGGCACGTTTCCGCAGCGCGGCGGCGACTGGGTGCTGATCCATGAAGTGCCGGACGGCAACTGGGGTGCGAGCGGGCAGACGATCGGCATTCGAGAGATCAACCAGGTCGCGGGCGGGACGCCGGAGCGCGCCGAATACTTCGAGCCGTTCCTGGCCGCGCAGAGACGCATGCACGAAGCACACGGCTATCCAGAGCAGGCTCAGCGTCCCTGATCGCCGGGAACGCAAATGTCCGTTACCACATAGGCCGGTCCCACCATTCAAAGGTGCTTGTCAGTTCTCTAATTAGGATTACAGATCATGCAACTTTCGAATGAACGACCAGACGCAGACCGAGGTGCCCTTCGGCAGGTTGACGCCAGGCGGCGTCATCACCACGCCAACGTAGGCGCCGGATCGACCGACCTCCTGTTCGTCCCGGGGAGTGTGTTGATCAAAAGTGGCAACGAGGTGCTCGGCGCAATCGGCGTGAGCGGGTCACCGCTCAGCACCGACGACGAACGTTGCGCCGCGGCGGGCACTGCGCAAATACAGACTGCGCTGTCGGGCGCATTGCAGTAGCGGTACCTGCCTACTCCGCCGCCATGGCTTCCGGTGCCTTGGCGGGCACCCGGCTTGCGCGTGTCAAACGCCGGGTGCCCGCTCCATGTGGAGCCGACGCGCGCCGACACCGACGTCACCAGCAGCATAAGCGCCATCCCCGCCAGCATGCGGCTGATGAACTCGGCCGCTGGGCATGCAATACTGCGCGTTCCTGTTTCATCGAACGACTTCACCCCCGAAACCTGTTACGCAGACGATGCCCTATCCTTCCGTGATTTTCCGTCTCGCCACGGCCGCGCTGGTCGTGGCGGTTAGTGCCCAAAGCGCATTCGCGCAGCAAACCCCAGCAGCAACGATACCGGCCGCGGCGCAGCCCGCCGTCTCCGGCTACAGCCAGCCTTCCAAAGCGATCCTCGACGTGATGCTGGCGCCGTCTCTGCCCATTCCGGTCGTGGCGCCGAGTACCGACCGGGCGCTGCTGGTTACCTATCAGGAATATCCGTCCATCGCGCGGGTGGCGACGCCGTTTCTGCGTCTCGCAGGCGTGCGCGTCGAACCCGCGAACCGCAGCCGGCACGACACGCCGGGCGGCTACGGCATTCCGGCGTGCGCGACGCACTTCGACCTGGTTCAGTTCGCGGACAGCGTCGCGCGACCGGTCGCGCTGCCGGCAGGCGTCTGCGCGACCCGTGCGCACTGGAGCGTCGACGGCAAGCGCTTCGCGTTCGAAAACGTGACCGCGCATTCAGTCGATCTGTGGGTCGGCGACGGTGTCACCGGCGCGGTTCACCGCATTCCCGGCGTTCAGCTCAACCCGATGTTCGGCGATGAACTGAACTGGATGCCTGACCAGACAACCCTGCTTGTGAAGCGGGTGCCTGCGCACAGCGGGCCGGCGCCCACCGCCGCTGAGGCAGTTGAAAGTCCGAGCATCCAGGAATCCGACGGCCGGCGCGGCCAAAGCAGCACTTACGAGGCACGCGACACGCTGAACAGCGCCAGCGACGAAGCGCAGTTCGACTACTACGCAACCTCGCAGCTTGCGCTCGTCGACGCCGGCACCGGCAAGGTCACGCCGCTTGGCGCGCCCGCGCTGTACGACGGCCTCGCGCCCGCGCCGGACGGACGTCATCTGCTGGTGACGACGATCCAGCGGCCCTATTCGTACGTGACGACCGCCGAACGCTTTCCGCACGATTACACGGTATGGGACATTTCGAATCGCTCGCACATCGCGACGCGTCTGATCACGTCGCGGCCCCTGGCGGACCGCGTTCCGGTTGCCGGTGTACCGCTCGGGCCGCGCAGTTTTTCGTGGCGTCCGACCGAACCGGCCACGCTGATCTGGGCCGAAGCGCTCGACGGTGGCGACTGGAACGTCGACGTGCCGGAGCGCGACAAGGTGATGATGCTCAAGGCACCGTTCGACGCGGCGCCGCGTGAAGTGACGCGGCTGCATCAACGCTATGCCGGCTTTGCGTGGACCTCGCAGCCGGATCTCGAACTGCTCTCCGAGTACGACCACAACCGCCATTGGCAACGGACCTTCATGGTCGACGTCGACGCACCGCAGGTGACGCAACATCTGCTGTGGGACATGTCGAGCGACGAGCTATACGCAGATCCCGGCACGCCGGTGACCAAACCACTGCCGAACGGCTTCCGGGTGGTCCGGGTCGAGAACGGCGCAATCTTCCTCGACGGCGACGGCGCGTCGCCGGCCGGCAACCGGCCGTTCCTCGACCGGCTCGTTCTCACGACGCTCAAGACCGAGCGTCTGTTCCGCAGCGACAAGGCAGCGCTCGAGCGGTTCGTCGCGTTCACCGGCGACGGTACCCAGTCGTTCCTGACGTGGCATCAGACGCCGAACGATCCGCCAAACCTGTTTGTCCGTACTCTCGGAACCCAGGTCGGCGATGCGCCGGAGGGCGAAGCGCGCTATGCATCGAGCTCGACCGCGCTCACGCACCTCGCCGATCCGACACCGGTCGTGCGCCAGATCAAGAAGCGTCTCGTGAGATATAAGCGTGCGGACGGGCTCGACCTGTCGTTCACGCTGTATACGCCGCCCGGCTATCAGGAGGGCACTCGCGTGCCGGCGATCCTGTACGCCTATCCGCTCGACTACGCCGACGCGGCAACGGCGGGCCAGGTCAGCGGCTCCGAACAGACCTTCACGCGGCTGAGGGACTACCGGTTGATGCTGCTCGCCGGCTACGCGATCATCGACAACGTGTCATTCCCCGTCATCGGCGACCCGAAGCGCGCTTACGACACCTACAACGAGCAGCTCGTCGCCGACGCCAAGGCTGCCGTCGATGAAGCGGTAAGGCTGGGTGTAGTCGATCCGGACCGCATCGGCGTCACCGGCCACAGTCACGGTGCGCTGATGACCGCCAATCTGCTCGCGCATTCCGATCTGTTCCGCGCAGGCGTGGCGACGAGCGGTTCGTACAACAAGACGCTGACGCCGTTCGGCTTCCAGAACGAGCGACGCTCGGTATGGCAGGCGCAGGATGTCTATCTGAAGGTGTCGCCGTTCTTCTACGCAGACAAGCTGAAGACGCCGCTCCTGATCGTGCATGGCGAGGACGATGCCAATCCGGGCACGACGCCGTTGCAAGCGACGCTGCTGTATGAGGCGCTGCGCGGCAACGGCGGCACGACGCGGCTCGTGATGCTGCCGCACGAGCCACACTGGTACACGGCGCTGGAATCGAACGAGCAGCTCGCGTATGAGATGCAGCGCTGGTTCGATCGCTACGTGAAGAATGCACCGCCGCGTGCGGCTGCAGCACAGTCTGCTGCTCCGGCAGCGGATGCTTCGGGTGCGAAGGCGGGTGCAGCGCACGCTGAGTGAGCTAGGTTTTTGCCGTCTGCCTGCGATCAAGATCGCAAGCAGACGGTAGAAGACGACGCGAGCTTTTTGGAGACCAACGCCTCCCGATACATTCAGGAAGCCTGACGATAATAAAGATTCTGCGGATGCCGTGCTTCCGCGAAGAAGAACCAGCGCTCTGCGACTAGCCCCGCATACTGCACCACGCACGCCGCACACAGTAGCCAGAGCGAATCCGCGATCGACGACACACTGCCGCCCACCGCGATTAGCACCACAGGCACCGCAAACGCCCCCAGCAGGAAGGTCCATTTGATACGTCGCAGCGTCTGCGGCGTTTTCCCGTGAAAGAACTCGCGCAGATTAAACGCACCCGCCGTGAAGCCGCGCGACTTCTGCACGAGTGTCGGCGACTTGATGCCGGTCGCGCTTTGCACCGTTGATTTGGGTCGCAAGCGCGCATTGCGCATCAGTGCGGCGATGCGACTCGCACAGCCTGCTAGCGTCAGCACAGCCGCACATAGCGCAAGTCCACCGACCAGTGACGGCGCGAGCCACGCAGCGCTGGCCGTAGCGAATGTAAAGCCCGACGCGCAGCCAAGCAGTACGAAGTTGACCATCGTTAGCGGCGTGGCCCATTCCTGAAGGAAACGCAGGCACGCGTAAATCATCGACGTGCACACGAACAGCACGGCGCTGGACAACACCCCGAGTGCACCGATTTCCAGCGACCACGGCGAGCCAAACCAATGCGCAATACCATACGCAAAGGCGCACGCGAGAAACACCGGCAGCGCCAGACACTCGCGCGAAAGCCATGACGTACGCCACATCGCGATAGCGCGCCATGCGCGCTCAGGATGACCCAGGTGGAAAAACGAAGCCAGCAATCCCAAGGCGCCAAGCACGACCACCAGCGCTGCACCGAGCACGAAGAACGTCTGGGGCGGCGCATCAGCGGCTGCGATCATCCCAAGCCGCGCGGCCACTTCTACCCCGAACAGCGCAATCAGCAGACCTTGTCCGGCGCCGCTCAGCGTGGTCAGAAACACCACTGAAAATGCGGGCTTCATGCACCTCTCCCAAGACTCAGAATGTTGAATACGCGGTCCAGCATGCCGGCGACAGGGCCGCGACGTTCAGCGTGGAGTTGTCCCTGGAGAAGAGGCGCGCCGTCCTCAGCGGAGCTGGAGCGCGCCGCAGCGGAAGAAATGGCAGGTGCGGCAGGAGCAGCAGACGCACTCCCTGCATCTTCAACCGCAGCCTCCGCCACCTCCCCTGACTTGCACGAACACGACTCGCCCCCACACCCCGTCGTCTTCTGACGCGGCAAATAATGGTTCGCAGGCTTCGTCTCCCACTCCGGCATCAGCTGATACCCACCACGCTCGCGAATCGCCTGCGACACGACCGATTCTGGATCGTGAATATCGCCAAACAGCCGTGCCGAAGTCGGACACGCCAGCACACAAGCCGGCTTGCGATCGCGCTCCGGCAGCGCCTCGTTATGGATGCGATCCGCGCACAACGTGCACTTGGTCATCTCCTTGCGCTCTTCATCGAGCTCGCGGGCGCCGTAAGGACACGCCCACGCGCAGTACTTGCAGCCGATGCATTTGTCGAAGTCCACCAGCACGAGCCCGTCTTCCTTGCGCTTATAGCTCGCGCCGGTCGGACAGACGGGCACGCACGGCGGGTCCTCGCAGTGCAGACACGATTTCGGAAAATGGATCGTATCGGTGAGCGGAAACTCACCGGCTTCATAGGTCTGCACGCGATTGAAGAACGTACCGGACGGATCGGCATCGTACGGGCGAAAGTCCGCCAGACTGCCGGCCTCGCCGGAGGTGTTCCATTCCTTGCAGCTCGTCACGCACGCGTGACATCCCACGCAGACGTTCAGATCGATTACGAGCGCCATCTGAGTCATTGGATGCTCCTCGTCACTTTTGCTTGCTGGCGCCGCGCAGACGCGCAGCAAACTCGCCGCGGCCGGCGAAGTACGTTTGCACCAGACGATGCAACACGCCTGTGGATCCGGGCAGCTTCTCCATCGGCGCGAATTGCGGCAACGTGTGGTCCGCATCGGCCTCGGCCGGATACACGCGCACTCGCACGTCGTACCAGGCCGCCTGCCCCGTGATCGGATCCGAGTTCGACATGCGCGCATCGCCTGACGTCGCGCCGGGCAACTCGTCGGTGATCAGGTGGTTGAGCAGGAAGCCGCGCTGCGATTCGTTGGCATCGGGCCCAAGGTTCCACGCCCCCGCTGCCTTGCCGATAGCGTTCCAGGTCCACACCGTACCCGGCTCCACTGCCTCGCTATAGCGCGCCATGCAACGCACCTTGCCCCATGGCGATTCCACGTAGATCCAGCCGCCGTCTTCGATGCCGTTGCCGCGCGCCATCAACGGATTCATGAACAGATAGTTCTCGCCGTGAATCTGCCGCAACCAGGCGTTCTGGGAATCCCACGAGTGATACATGGCCATCGGACGCTGGGTGACAGCAGCCAGCGGAAACTGTGCACGATCGGTGGCGGCGAGTTCGAGCGGTTCGTACCAGAACGGCAGCGGATCGAAGTAACGCTCGACGCGCGCGCGCAGATGATCGGGCGGCTGACGTCCCGCTCTCTTGCCCTGCGCGGCGAGGCGGAATTTTTGCATCACATCGGAGTACAACTGAATGAGGATAGGCGTGTCGAACTTGCGAAAGCCCTTCTCTACCGACCACTTCAGATACGGTCCGTTGACGCCGCGCATGTATTGCAGCGTCTCGGGCAACGTGTAGTGATACACGCAGTTGTGGCTTGCATACTGCTCCCACTGGTTCGGATTCGGCTCGCCCACCAGCGCCTTGTCGCCGTCCTTGCCGCGCCAGCCGATCAGGAAGCCCACGCCCGAATCCGGTGAGGTCTGGAAGTTGACGACGAAGTCCGGGTAGTCGCGGAACTTGCGCGTACCCTCCTTCGTCGTGAACGCGGGCAGCTTCAGACGGCTCCCCAGCTCGATCAGTACTTCCTGGAACGGCTTGCATTCACCGGTTGGCGGCACCACCGGCACGCGCACCGAATCGACCGGACCGTCGAACTCGGAGATCGGCCGGTCGAGCATGGACATCGCATCGTGGCGCTCCAGATAGGTCGTGTCGGGCAGGATCAGATCGGCGAACGCGGTCATCTCGGACTGGAACGCGTCGCACACCACCAGGAACGGGATCTTGTATTCGCCGTCGTCGCGTTTGTCGACCAGCATCTTGCGGACTTCGACCGTGTTCATCGACGAGTTCCACGCCATGTTGGCCATGAAAATCAGCAGCGTGTCGATCGGGTAAGGATCGCCGCGCCATGCGTTGGTGATCACGCTGTGCATCAGGCCGTGCACGGCGAGCGGGTATTCCCATGAGAACGCCTTGTCGATGCGCACGGGTTCGCCGGCCTGATCGATGAACAGGTCCTCGGGCGCTGCCGGCCAGCCGAGCGGACCATTGGCGAGCGGCGTATTCGGCTGTACGGCGTCCGGGCTGTTGGGCGGCTTGGCGGACGGCGGCACCGCGCGCGGATACGGCGACTTGTGACGAAAACCGCCGGGCCGGTCGATCGTGCCCAGCAGGGACATCAGCACCGCCAGCGCACGGATCGACTGAAAGCCGTTTGAATGCGCCGCGAGACCACGCATTGCGTGAAAGGCGATCGGATTGCCCGTTATGGTGTCATGCGTCTCACCCCAGGCGTCGGTCCACTGGATCGGCAGCGTGATCTTGTGATCGCGCGCGGTCTGCGCCATTTCTCGTGCAAGGCGGCGGATGACGTCGGCGGGAATGCCAGTGATCTCCGCAGCCCACTCCGGCGTGCTGTCCGCGACGCGATCGCGCAGCAAGGCGAACGACGGCGTAACCGGCGTGCCGTCTTCGAGCGTGTAATTGCCGTCAATGGCCGGCTCCGAACCCGGCGTGTGATGTTGCACCGCGCGTTGCGTCTTCAGATCCCACCAGAGATGGTTTTGCGGGAACAGCGGATTAGCCTCGGGCAGATTCGGATCGCGCACAAAGAGACCAAACGCATCGCCGTCGGCATTCATGTCGAGCAGCTCGGCCGCGTTGGTATAACGCGTGACGAACTCGCGATCGTACGAATCCGTGGCCAACAGTTCGTGGATCAGCGCCATGAACAGGGCGCCGTCCGTGCCGGGACGGATCGGCACCCACTCGTCGGCAATCGCCGCATAGCCGGTACGGATCGGATTGATGGCGATAAAGCGGCCACCGGCACGCTTGAACTTCGACAGGGCGATTTTCAATGGATTCGAGTGGTGATCCTCGGCCGTGCCGATCATGAAAAACAGCTTCGCGCTGTCGAGGTCCGGGCCGCCGAACTCCCAGAACGAGCCGCCGATCGTGTAGATCATCCCGGCCGCCATATTGGCCGAGCAGAAGCCGCCGTGCGCCGCGTAGTTCGGCGTGCCGAACTGCCTGGCGAACAGGCCCGTAAGCGCCTGCATCTGGTCGCGGCCGGTAAAAAGCGCGAACTTCTTCGGATCAGTGGCGCGCAGATGGGCGAGGCGCTTTTCGAGCACGGCGAACGCCACCTCCCACGAGACCGGCTCGAACTGCGCGCTGCCGCGCTCGGCGCCCGCCTTGCGCATCAACGGCTGGGTCAGACGCGCAGGGGAATACTGCTTCATGATCCCCGACGAACCTTTCGCGCAGATCACCCCCTGGTTGAGCGGATGCTCAGGGTTGCCGTCGATATAGCGCACTTCGCCGTCGCGCAGATGCACGCGGATGCCGCAACGGCAGGCACACATGTAGCACGTCGTGGTTTTGACTTCGAGTGTTTCGTTTTGCGTGCGTGCGTGGTGTTCCATCGATCCCTCCGGGGACTACGTCAGCCTACCTGTGCATCGTAAGACCGTTGGATATAAAAGAAAAATCGCTATTTAATATCCAATGTATCGTGCGCTCCGATAGTTTCCGAGCGTCCCGCAGGCCGCGAGAACGCCGCTGCAGCGCGCCGGCATCGCTGCGATAATGGCTTTCCCAACCCACCCCCAACCCAGCCCCCACTTGAAGGAGCCGCGCAGTGAGTGATTCCGCCGCCTCGTCTTCCAGCGACGCCAAACGTCGCGTCGCATTTCTCGGCCTCGGCGTCATGGGATATCCCATGGCCGGCCATCTGGCGAAAGCTGGACTCGATGTCACGGTCTATAACCGTACCTTTGCCAAAGCAGAGCAATGGGTCGCCGAACACGGCGGCCGCGCGGCCCGCACGCCGCGCGAAGCCGCCGACGGCGCCGACCTGGTGATGGCGTGCGTCGGCAACGACGACGACCTGCGCAGCGTCACGCTCGGCGATGATGGCGCGTTTGCCGGCATGAAGCGCGGCACGACTTTCGTCGACCATACGACCGCTTCGGCGAATGTGGCGCGGGAGTTATCCGCCGTCGCCACGAAACAGAGTCTGCAGTTTATCGATGCGCCCGTGTCGGGCGGCCAGGCCGGTGCCCAGAAAGGCACGCTGACCATCATGTGCGGTGGCGAGAAGGCCGCGTTCGAGCCGGCTGCCGTCACGCTCAAACATTACGGTGCAGCGGTGACGTTGATCGGTCCCGCCGGCGCAGGTCAACTGGCGAAAATGGTCAATCAGATCTGCATTGCCGGCCTCGTGCAAGGTTTATCCGAGGCAATCAATTTCGGCGAGTGCTCCGGCCTAGACATGCCGCTCGTGCTTGAAGTTATCGGCAAGGGTGCGGCAGCAAGCTGGCAAATGGACAACCGCGGCAAGACGATGATCGAAGGCAAGTTCGACTACGGCTTTGCGGTGGACTGGATGCGCAAGGATCTCGGCTTCTGCCTCGATGAGGCGAAACGCAACGGCGCCGCGTTGCCGGTCACGGCATTGGTCGACCAGTTCTACGGCGACGTGCAGGGTCTCGGCGGCAACCGTTTCGATACCTCGAGTCTGATCTGGCGCCTGCGGCAACTCAAGCGGGCTGACTAAGATAGCGTAATGCGGCTTGACGGCCGCGTCAGTTGCATTACGGGCTTCTCTTGCGCCACCATAACGGCTGGCGCAAGTGGCCAGCGCGCTGGGCAACACATTGAGCGGGCCATCCGAGAGACCATGCTCGTCAGGATCGGGCGCAATCCACCTCGCTTATGAACCAGCCTGCGCAAGAGGTTCCCAAGGTCGGCAACCAGCTTGTCGAGGCCGCGCTCGACGCCCAGCAGCAAGGCGACTTCGCAGGCGCCGAGCGTCTCTACCGCCAGGCGCTCGAAGCCGACCGCCATAACGGTATCGCCCTCAACAACCTGGCGAACCTCCTCCGCACGTCCGGACGTTTCACTGACGCAGTGGATCACTACCGGCACGCACTCGAAGCGATGCCGGATAGCGCGCCGATCCGCTCGAATCTGGCCGACACGCTGGAAACCCTGCAACGCTACGACGAAGCCGAGGCCGAACATCGCCGCGCGCTCGAACTGCAGCCCGATTACGCCGAAGCGCGCTACAACTATGCGCTTCTGCTGCTCGCCGCCGGCCGATATGCCGAAGGCTGGCCTTACTACGAAGCACGCTCAGAGGTCTTCCACGAGCACGGCGAATTGCCGTTTCCGCGCTGGCATGGCGAAGACCTGCAAGGCAAGACGTTGTTGCTGTTGCCCGAGCAAGGCTACGGGGACACCATCCAGTTCGTGCGCTACGCAAGCCTGCTGAAGACGCGCGGGCTGGCGAAGCTTTCGGTGATCTGCAAGCCAGCGCTTGCGCCGCTGCTACGCACGGTGCAGGGCATCGATGCGCTGATTTGCAACCCGCAAGGTCTGCACCTGCACGACTACTGGGATTCGCTGCTGAGCCTGCCCTGCCGCTTCGGCACGACGCTCGAGTCGATCCCTGTCCGGATTCCGTATGTCGGCGTCTTTGCCAACCGTCTCGAGTCGTGGCGTCAGCGTCTGCCGAACGACGGCGTCCGCATCGGACTCGTGTGGAAGGGCAACCCCGAGCATGAGAACGATGCGAACCGCTCCGTACCTCACTTCTCTGCGTTACAGCCGCTGTGGTCCGTGCCCGGCGTGCGCTTTGTCAGCCTGCAGGTGGGCGGCGCGGAGACCGAGGCGCGGGAATGCGCGGCACAACAGCCGGCCCTGTGTCTCGGCGACGAGATTCGCGATTTCGGCGATACCGCCGCCATCATCGGGCAACTCAATCTGGTGATCTGCGTCGATACCGCCGTCGCCCATCTGGCGGGCGCGCTCGGCGTCGCGTGCTGGGTGATGCTGCCGCGCCGGAGCGTCGACTGGCGCTGGCAGCGCGCAGGCATGCGCTCGCCGTGGTATCCCAAGGACCTGTATCTGTTCCGTCAAGGCGAAGCGGGGTGGCGAGGCGTAATCGGCGACGTGCGCAACGCGCTGGCCGACATCCTGCGCGACGCGCCAGAAGCGGACGCGGGCCGCTAACGCCATCCGGGAACGGAACCCGTTTCGGCCCACCGCTTCAGTTCGTCTTGCACAGCACGGCTGTCATGATCAGCGGCATGACTTCATGCACCACCGCGTCGCTGCCGGCATCCTGCAGGTGGGTTTTGACAGACTCGCTGGACCCGAAGACGACCACCCCATACAGCGAGCCGGCCATCGCCTGGCCGCTGCCCTTGTGAAACAGCTCGTCGTTCTGATCGTAGCCGAGTACGGCGTAGACACGGAAACCGAACGCCGTCAGCTGGCTGCCGCGAGTCGGACGGAACGCGTTGACGGAGTTGGCTTCCACGTGCATCGGTTGCGCTTCGATGAACTGGTCGCTTTGCAGGGAAGTAATGAAGGCGTGCGCGTTCGAGCTGCAGTCCAGCTGCGCATCGAGCTCGTGCGCGGCCGAGGGGATCGCATAGAGTACTGCGCCAGCCGCAGCCAGCACCCCAAGCGCGTTGGGAAAGCACATTCTCATGGTGATGCAACCCCTATCCTGGCAGTATGCGGCGTGGGGAGCCAGTTCCCAACCTAGGGCCTTTGCTCCGCTCCTTCTGTACGGCACCCATCAATGCAGATTACGTAGGCTTTCAACGACGCATCACGGCCCGCTGTCCCTGCCCGTTTGTACGCCTGGCCGGTTCGTCCTCCAGCCGCTCGCGCCGCAACTGGAGCATTTCGCGCCGTCGTTGGTCATTTTGTCGCAAACCGCTCGAACGTGGCGGCCACCTGACCGAACATCCGTGTCATCGAATCCCTCGATATAGACACGGAGTCCGCCGCCATGTTCACTACCATCGTTCTAGAGACGCCTCACTGGGTCTGGGGCGTGCTTGCCGCCCTGATCGTCATGGGTTTCAAGCAGACCGTCCCGCGCCGCCGGTCGCTGCGCAGCGCCACCGCCTTGCCGCTGGTAATGGTGCTGCTGTCGCTCTATGGTGTTGCGTCAGCTTTTTCCAGCCAGCCGCTGGCGCTGCTGGCCTGGGCCACCGGGGTCGCCGCCACTCTGGCACTTTCACAGGGCTTGCGGGTGTGGAACGGGATTCGCTGGCTGGAGCCGGAGCGCAGCGTGCTGATGCCCGGCAGCTGGCTGCCGCTCGGACTGTTGCTGGGGCTGTTCCTGTTCAAGTATTCGGTTGGCTTCACGCTCGCGACCGACCATGCCCTTGCCGCCGACGCCGGTGTCGCCGGCTTCGTGGGCCTCGTGTATGGCGCGTTTAGCGGCGTCTTCCTCGCCCGCGCGCTCGAGGTCTGGCGCGCGGTTCGCCAGGCGTTGCCGCGCGACACGGTTTATTGATGCATCCACACACGCAATCGTCGACGCGCGGACGATCTGGCGCACCCACGGACCAGCTACAATCCGCTGCTCGTGGCACCGCGCCAACGCGGGCCTCCAACCTGCTTGCCCTCTCGCGCGACGAGCAACTGAACCCGGACCGCCGCATGCCCACGTATCGTGTCGTTTTCGGATGGCTTTGGCGTGAGCTGAGAATCACCCTTCTCATCTCGCTGGCGGCCACATTCCTGTTCGGCCCGTTTTCGGACAGCGCGTTTGTCCCGGATCTGATCTACACCTTCACCGTCGCGCTATGCATTCAGGCGTTGATTGAAGCGGGCCGCTATGGTTTGTCGGCCAGCTTCATGCGCCGCGGCACCGCGCGCCTGACCGGGATGTCGCCCGAGAGCGCCGCCGCCCAGCGCCCCTGGCCGGGGTGGGGGCTGATGGTGCCGTGGATCGCAATGTCCGCCGTCGTGGGCTATCTCGGCGGCCACACGCTCGGCGATCTGTTGACCGGCACGCATCACGCGCCGCTTGGCTTCCTGCGCAATTTTCAGTCGCTGCTGCCGTCACTTTTGCCGACGTTTGCGCTTGCGATCGGTTGTACCTACTTTTTCTATGCGCGTGGCCGGCTTGCCGCCACCGAAGCGCAAGCAGAAGCCGCGCGGCGCACTGCCGTCGAAAATCAGCTCAGACTGCTGGTCTCGCAACTCGAACCGCATATGCTGTTCAATACGCTGGCCAACCTGCGCGTGCTGATCGGCCAGGACCCGCAACGAGCGCAGGCCATGCTCGATCATCTGAACGGTTTTCTGCGCGCCACGCTCGATGCCTCGCGCTCGGATTCGCACGCGCTCTCCGCCGAGTTTGCGCGAATCGGCGATTACCTCGAGCTGATGCAGGTTCGCATGGGGCCGCGTCTCACAGGGAAGCTCGATCTGCCCGACGAGTTGAGCAGCCTGCCCGTGCCGCCGCTGCTGCTGCAACCGCTGGTCGAAAACGCGATCAAGCATGGGCTCGAGCCGAGCGTGGCCGGCGGCCGGATCGAAGTTGCGGCACGGCGCGAGGGCCAGGAGTTGTTGCTGAGCGTGCGCGATACCGGCGTGGGGCTCGGCGCGGTGCCCGCGCATGGCAGCCGCTTCGGCATGCAACAAGTGCGCGAAAGGCTCGCCGCGCTGTACGGCAGCGCGGCCTCCCTTGAATTGACCACGCCCGATGACGGCCTCGGCGGCGCGCTTGCTGTCGTGCGCATTCCGGTCACCTGAGAAGCGCGAACAGCCTGAGCTGACTGCGCGCCAACCTATCCATGTCGACTTCAATCATGATGAACGCCACCGCCCTGATCGCCGAAGACGAACCTTTGCTGGCCGCCAACCTGCAAGCCGAGCTAGCCCGCTTGTGGCCCGAACTGCGTGTCGTCGCGAGTGTCGGCGACGGTGCGTCTGCGCTTGAGCAGGGTCTCGCGTTGCAGCCCGACCTGTTGTTCCTCGATATCCGCATGCCGGGGATGAGCGGGCTGGATGCCGCGCAGGCGCTGGCCGAGGATTGGCCCGATACGGGCCGTCCACTGCCACTGCTGGTGTTCGTCACGGCGTACGACGAATATGCGCTGCGCGCCTTCGAACGCGCGGCGCTCGACTATGTCCTGAAGCCGGTGCAGACCGAGCGGCTGGCGAAGACCTGCGCGCGCCTGCAGACAGCGTTGCAGGCGCGTGAGCAACCGCAGGCCGCGCAAGCGGGGCTCGCGCCGATGATCGATCAGTTGCGTGCGTTGTTCGGTGCCGCGGGGCAAGAGTTGCCGGGCGCGTCAGCTGCATCCGGGCTGGCAGCCGCAGCCACGGTTAGCGCACCGTTGCGCATGATCCAGGCAAGCGCCGGCAACACGATCACGATGGTCCCAGTGGGCGAGGTGCTGTACTTCGAGGCAGCGGACAAATACGTCCGGGTCATCACGGCCGAGCGAGAGCACCTGATTCGCACCTCGCTGCGCGAGCTGCTGCAGCAACTGGATTCGCAGCAATTCTGGCAGATCCATCGCGGCACGGTAGTGCGTGCCGATGCGATTGCCAGCGCCTCGCGCGACGAGTCGGGCAAGCTCACGCTCAGCCTGCGCGACCATGCGGCAAAGCTAAGCGTGAGCCGGCTCTACGCCGACCAGTTCAAGGGTATGTAGCCCGGCGGCGCATGCTCGCCGCAGACGTTCATATTCGTTTGCAGCGAGGCAACGTCGCCTCGCTGCTCTCACCCAACCGTATTCCAGCGCGCATCCGCGACCGTCAGTTTCTTTGGAATCAGCTTGAGATCGGTGAACGTATCGGCAATCTGCTGCTGATACGCGAGCGTGGCATCGGTGATCGGTTGCACGCCGTAACCGGCGCGTCCCAACGCGACTTCGAGTGTGGCCGCGTCGAGACCCACCAGCGGCGACAACTGCGCCGCCACGGCCGGGATGTTATTGCGTCCCCACTCGTCGACCTGATTGAGTTCGTCGAGCAGCGCATGCAATACCTGGGGCTGCGCCTGGGCGAACTTGCGGGTGGCGACGTAATACTGGGTGTTGCGCACAATCCCGTCTCCGTTGGTCAGGACACGTGCGTTTGCCTGACGTTCGATAGCCGCGAGATAGGGATCCCAGATCACCCACGCGTCGACGCTGCGCTGGACAAATGCCGCACGCGCATCGGCGGGCGTCAGATAGACCGGCTGGATGTCGGTGTACGCCAGACCGGCGCGCTGCAGCGCCTTGACCAGCAGAAAGTGAACATTCGAGCCACGGTTCAGCGCGACCTTTTTGCCACGCAGATCGGCCACCGTGCGGATCGGCGAATCCTGTTGCACTACCAATGCTTCGCCTTTGGGCGCAGGCGGTTCGTTGGCGATATAGACAAAGTCCACGCCTGCAGCCTGCGCAAAAATGGGCGGCGTTTCGCCGACCGTGCCGACGTCCACCGCGCCCGCATTCAATCCTTCGAGCAGTTGAGGCCCGGCGGGAAATTCAAGCCATTGCACGCTCACGCCTTGCGGCGCGAGCTTCTTTTCGAGCGTGCCACGGGCCTTCAGGACGACGAAGTTGCCGTATTTCTGGAAGCCGATGCGCAGCGTCTTCGAGTTGCCCTCGGCCAGCGCGGCCTGACTCGACAGCAACACGCCTGCGCCACCGGCAAGAACGGCACCCGTCCCGGCTGCCAGCGCCGCGGCAGCTTTCAGAAGCGAGCGGCGGCTCGAATCGACCGGCTGCGGGTTGCGGATAGAGTGTCCTGATGAAGCCATATGCGTCCTCTGGTGGTTCGTAGCGGCTCGTCCGGCCGCAAATGCGGCGGCGCCATCGCCGCGGCGCTCCCTAGGATAAGGACGCGCCGCCACGCAGCGAACCAATCATTACGCATATGCAAAGCATGGCGGGTGGAAAAGACGACAGGCGGC
This sequence comes from Paraburkholderia phenazinium, assembly GCF_900141745.1. Lineage (NCBI taxonomy): Bacteria > Pseudomonadati > Pseudomonadota > Betaproteobacteria > Burkholderiales > Burkholderiaceae > Paraburkholderia > Paraburkholderia phenazinium. The sequence goes on from NZ_FSRM01000002.1 coordinate 2,954,666, forward strand.
ACATGCCGCCTGCCGTCCTGCTTTACGGCGCTGCCGGGAAATCCAGCGTCGTGTCGTTCACCCGGTTCACGAGGTTGGTGAAGGTGATGGACGTGATGGCGAGAATCACTTCGACCACCTGCTGTTCGCTGTAGCCGGCCGCGCGCACTGCATCGAGCTCATCTGCGGGAACCGTACCGTGCGTAGTTACGAGCGTCCGTACGAAGCGCACCAGCGCATCGCGCTTCGCGTCGCCGGTTTCGGCGCCTGCACGCACCTGCTTCATGGTGTCCTGCGACAGGCCGGCGAACTTGCCCATCAGCGTGTGAGCGGCGAGACAGTAATCACAGCCGGCCACTTCGCTGACAGCGAGCTTGATCACTTCGATATCGGACTTCGCCAGGCTGCTGCTTGCCAGCACGGCTTCCACACCGAGAAGCGCGCCAAGTGCGGCGGGGCTGTGCGTGCCGATGGTCGCGTAAGCGTTAGGCACCTTGCCGGCGGCCTTCTTGATCTTCGCGAACACTTCAGCGGTGGCGCCAGTCGCTTCTTGAGGGTTGATGGTAGAAAGACGGGACATGATCGACTCCTTGAGGTCTGGGTTTATCTGCTAGCCATGTCGTATGGCATGGAAGTCAGTGTAGCCAGTCTCAGCGAGTTAATTAATGCCACAATCGAGCAATTTTATGCTCAAACGTCTCATCGAATCAGAGAGTTGCTCCGACGGTCCGGGTCTAATAATGCCCGCTCAACGATCCCCGCCCACGCGTTGTCGTGCGCGGCAGTTCGATGGAAAACACCGTTCCGCGCGCCTCATCCGACTGCATGCTGACCTCGCCGCCGTGCATCTGGACGATCTCCCGCACGATGTGCAGGCCAAGGCCCAGGCCTTCGCGCGGCCGCCCGCCGACGCCGCTCGAACCGAACGCCTTGAACAGATGCGGCACGACGTCCGCTGGTATCACGCCGCCGTTCGTGACGCTCAGCTTAATCGTCTCATCGTTGCTGGCGTCGACCTTGACGATAATGCTGCAGCCGGGCTCACCGTGATGCAGCGCGTTGTTGATCAGGTTGGAGATGGCTTGCCACATCAGATCGGTATCCCAACGGCCGGCCGAATTCCCCTCGCTCAGAAAAAAGATCCGGTCGGCGCCCTTGTGCGTGGCGAATTCGTCGATCACCGATTTGCACAGCGCCGCCAGCTCGGTCGAGCGCGGTTGCAGTTGCAGCCGCCCGCCTTGCAGGCGTGCCAGATTGAGCAGTTGATCCACCATGCGCGCCATGCGCAGCGAACTGCTCTTGATGCGCGTGGCGGTCGTGGTCACCTGCTCGCTCCCCCCCACGCGCATCAGATACTCCGCCGAAGCCAGCACCGCGCCGAGCGGCGTGCGCAGATCGTGGCCGAGCACCGCCATCAGCATTTCGTTGGCTTCGAGCATCTGACGCGTCGTCACCAGTTGCGCGGCGAGCTGGCGCTTCTGCTGTTCGAGCTGCACGAAAACATCCACCTTCGATTGCAGGATGCGCGGGTCGAACGGCTTGTAGAGAAAGTCCACGGCGCCGGCTTCGTAGCCGCGAAACGTGCGCGAGGCGTCCTGCGCGGTTGCCGTCAGAAAGATGATCGGCACATGCGAGGTACGCGGGCTGCCGCGCATGAGCGCGGCCAGCTCGAAGCCGTTCATGCCCGGCATGTTGACGTCGAGAATGGCCAGCGCCACTTCGTGTTTGAGCAGCAGGTCCAGTGCCGCCGTGCCGGAATCGGCCACCAGCAGGTTGATCTCCGGCCGGGTCAGCGACGCCTGAAGCGCCATGATGTTATGCGCGATGTCGTCGACGATCAGAATGTTGACAGTGGGATTCGTCATGGCATCGGGTCAGGATTCACGTTCAATAAAAGCGGGCAGCCGCGCAAGGCGACGCGCCATTGTAGAGGGAGTCAAAATTTCGTCTGCAACGCCGCGCTCGATCGCGGCGCGCGGCATTTCCGGTGATGAAGCCGTATCAGGTGCCTGAACCCAGGCGGCACCGCCTAACGCGCGCACCGTTGCGAGGCCGCGCACGCCGTCTTCGTTGGCGCCCGAGAGCAGCAGCGCAAGCAGCCGCTCGCGATACACCCAGGCGGCCGATTCGAACATCACGTCGATCGATGGCCGCGAAAAACGCACGGCCGCCTCCGTGGACAGCGCCACCGTGCGGTCGTCTTCAACCAGCATGTGATAGCCGGGCGGCGCCACGTAGACGCGGCTCGCGAGAATGCGCTCGCCCGCGTCGGGTTCGAGCACCGGCAGCGTACTGCGATGGCTGAAGGTTTGCACGAGGTAGCTGAGCGGATCGGCGGGAAGATGGACCACCACCATCACGGCAGCGGAGAAGTCGCCCGGCAACGCGGCCAGCAGGCCGTTCAGGACGTCGATGCCGCCCGCCGAGGCGCCGATCGCCACCATCTCGAACGCGCGCGCGGGCGCCGAAGCGGCCTGGCGTTTCGCGGTAGGAGGTTGTGCGCGCATAGGCAGTCGCATCAGGATCGGCTGAACGATGTTGGCATGGCGGCGGCGTCAGCGCTTCTGGTAGATACGCTCACGCTGACAAAACTCGTCAAACGCTTCGTGCTGACTCGAGAAACGCAGGCTTTCCTTGCTACCCAGACCAAGGAAGCCGCGCCGCACGAGGGCGCGCTGAAACAATCCTAGCGCGCGGTCCTGCAGCGCGCGGTCGAAATAGATCATAACGTTGCGGCACGATACCAGATGTGCCTCAAGGAACACTTCGTCGGTCGACAGGCTGTGATCGGCGAACACCACCCGGTCTTTCAGGGCGCCGGCAAAGCGCGCGCCGCCGTAGGCCGCGTGGTAGTAGTCGGACAGCGAATGCTTGCCGCCCGCGGCCAGGTAGTTCTGCGTAAAGCCGGCAATCCGGTCGAGCGCGTAGATGCCCGACTCGGCGCGCGCCAGCGCGTCGGGGTTGATGTCGGTCGCGTAGAACAGCGTGCGCTCGGTTAATCCCTCTTCGTCGAACAGGATCTTCAGCGACCACAGTTCCTCGCCGGTGCTGCAGCCGGCCACCCATACCTTGACGGAAGGATAGGTCCGCAGGACCGGCATCACGTGCTGGCGCAGCGCCATGAAATACGCCGGATCGCGAAACATGTCGCTCACCTGCACCGTCAGGTACTGGAACAGGCGCGCGAACTCGGCGCCGTTGCGCATGATGCGGTCCTGCAACTGCGAGAGCGTGGTGAGACCGAACTCGTCCAGCGCCTGGGTCAGCCGGCGGCGCAGCGACGACATCGCGTAATGGCGAAAGTCATGCTGGTACTTCAGATAGATCGCCTCCAGCAGCAGCCGCAATTCGATATCGAAATCGCTGATGCGCGGCGGCCGGATCTCTGGCGCGGACGGGTTGCTTTTCATCGTACGGTTCTCTGCCACTAGCGTTGCCGCAGCCAGACGCGGCAGAGCGCGACCAGCTTGTCGACATCGATCGGCTTCGAGATGTAGTCGTCCGCCCCCGCTTCCAGGCAGCGCACCCGGTCGTTCGCCATCGCCTTGGCGGTCAGCGCGATGATCGGCAGATGGGCGAAGCGCGGATTGCGGCGGATCTCCGCCATCGCGGTCAGGCCGTCCATCTCCGGCATCATGATGTCCATCAGTACCAGATCGACTTCCGCCTCCCGGTCCAGCAATTCAAGCGCTTCACGGCCGTTGCGTGCAATCTGCAGCCGCGCACCGAGCGGTTCGATCACGTGCGACAGCGCGAAGATATTGCGTACGTCGTCTTCGGCGAGCAGGATGCTACGGCCTTCGAACGCGTTGTCGCGTTGCCGCACGGTGCGCAGCATGCGCTGCTGCTCCGGCGCGAGCGACGACTCCACGCTATGCAGGAACAGCGTGACTTCATCCAGCAGACGCTCCGGCGACTTCGCCCCCTTGATGATGATCGACTTCGAATAGCGGCGCAGGCGGTGCTCATCCTCGCTCGACAGCATCCGGCCGGTGTAGACGATCACCGGCAGCGCCAGATAGGCGGTGTCGAGCGCGAGCCGTTCCAGCAGGTCGTAACCAGTGCCGTCCGGGAGCGCTAGATCGGTCACCACGCAGTCGAAACTGCCGGCCGCCAGTTCGTCGAACGCGGCGGCAAGCGTCGCCACCGCCACGATCTCCGTATTGGCGCTTTGCAGCAACGCGCGGATGCTTTCGCGCATGGGCGTGTCGTCTTCGATCACCAGCACGCGTTTGAGGCGCTGCTGCAGACGCGCCTCGAGGCGGCGGATCGCCGCTTCCAGCGTCGAGCGTGCAGTCGGTTTCAGCGTGTAGCCGATCGCACCCAGATGCAGCGCCTTGTCTGCGTGATCGGTAGCCGAGACTATGTGGATCGGAATGTGGCGCGTGAGCGGGTCGTTCTTCAGCCACTCGAGCACCGTCAGACCCGAACGGTCCGGCAGGCCGACGTCGAGCAGCACGGCAGCCGGCCGCATGTCGCGCACGAGGGCGACGCCGCTGGTGGCATCGGTGGCATGCACGAAGTCGAAGTCGAGCTCGTGCGTCAGATCGCGCAGAATCTCGGCGAACGTCGGATCGTCCTCGATCGCGAGAATCACCCGGCCGCCGCGTGCCCGCTGATGCCGGTCGTCGTCGATCGGCGCGCGGCTGATTTCCTCGGCGCCATTCAGCGCCGCTCCGGCTTCGGCAAACGCGGCGGGTCGATGCGTGTTCGGGGCGATAGCACCGTTCGTGCTTGAGGCGCTAACGGCGGGGGGCGAAGCAGGTGATGAGGACGACGAGCTGTGAGCCGTCTTTGGCACCGCGGTAGGGGCGACTTGCCGCGACGGCTCGTCGTGCTGTTGGTCGGTATTGGCGGACACCGCGCCGCTCGCATCCACCGGCAGCCACAGTGTAAACACACTGCCCTTGCCCAGTTCGCTCGTCACCGAAATGCGGCCGCCCAGCAGCCGCGAGAATTCGCGCGAAATCGACAGACCAAGGCCGCTGCCGCCGTAGTGCCGGCTGGTGGAACCGTCAGCCTGCTGGAAGGCTTCGAAAATCAGTTCAAGCTTGTCCGGGGCGATACCGATTCCGGAATCGCGCACATCGAAACGCAGCATGCCGCTCTCGGCCAGCGTCACGCCAAGCGAGACCTCGCCGCGTTCGGTGAACTTCACTGCATTCGACAGAAGGTTACGCAACACCTGCACCGCGCGTTGGCTATCCGTGACGATCGTCTCCGGTACGTCTTGCGCGCGCTCGAAGCTGAGCTTCAGATGCTTGGCGGAAGCCATCGGCGTGAAAGTCTCGCGCAGCGCCTGCAGGGTGGCGTCGAGCGAAACCGTTTCGAGTTCGATGCTGATCTGACCGGCTTCCACCTTCGACAGATCGAGAATGTCGTTGATCAGCACCAGCAGATCGCTATTGGACGCGTGAATGGTCTCCGCATAGCGCACCTGCTCTTCGGTCAGATTGCCCGTGCGGTTCTGCTGCAGCAGCTTGGCAAGGATCAGCGAACTGTTCAGCGGCGTGCGCAGTTCGTGCGACATGTTGGCGAGGAACTCGGACTTGTAGCGGCTCGCCTGTTCCAGGCGTGCCGCGTTGGCCGAGAGCTCGTCTTGCGCGCGGATCAGATCGGCCTTTTGCCGCTCGAGCCGCTGTGCGTATTCCTCGAGTTGCACATTGGTCTGTTCGAGCTCGGCCTGCTGGTTTTCGAGCCGCGCCTGCGACTCCACCAGCGCCCGGCCGCGCTCCTCGAGCCCTTCGTTCGAGACGCGCAGCTCTTCCTGCTGAACCTGCAATTCTTCATTCAGTTGCTGCGTTTCGATCAGCACGTCCTGCAGACGCTCGCGGTACAGTGCCGCCTCGAGAAAATCGCCCATGCCGCCCGCGATCAGTTGCAGCAGTTCGTGATCGCGCTCGACCAGCGCCCGGACGAAACCGAGTTCGACCACGCCGTTGACGACGCCGTCGTTCTCGATAGGCAGCACGATCAGGTTTTTCGGCGGACTCATGCCGAGGCCGGAGACAACCTTCACATAATCGTCGGGGACGTCCTGCAGAAAAATGGTGCGGCGCTCGAGGGCGGCCTGGCCAATCAGGCTTTCGCCGCTTTGAAAATGCTGGGTGGCTTGTTCATTTTCGGGCGTATAGCCATAAGAAGCGGCGCGGCGCAGCGCGCCGGTATCCTTTTCGCGCACATAGAGCGCGGCCACCGCCGCCCCGAGATACTGGCCGAGAAACTCGAGCATCGCCCGGCCGACGAGCGATGGCGTGACCTGCCCCACCACCTTCTCCGCCAGCAGCCGCTGACCCGAGCGCAACCAGACCTGCTGCTGCAATACCTCGGTCTGCAGGTCCTGCTCCTTGAGGACGCCGTCGTAGGTGGCGGAGAGTGCCAGCAATTCACGCCGCCCCATCCAGGCCAGCAGGCCGCTGACCAACAGACTGAAGAACAGGAAGGCGGTGACCAGCGTGGTCGTGACACTTCGCGCCGCTGCAGCGCGCTCCTGTCGCAAGCGCAACTCGACGTTGAGAAATTCGGCGAACTCGCTGCGCGTTTCGTCGAACTCCATCTTGCCTCGGCCGCTCACAAGCTCCGGCTGGAAGTTCACGTTCTTGCGCCGCAGATCGATCACCTGTTGCGCGTAACGATCCCATTGAGCCTGCACGGCCTCGATCTGCTTGAGGCGATCGACCTGCGGAGGATTGTCGGAGACCATTTCCTCCAACGATTTGATCTCCGCATGGAAGCGCGCCTGACCCACCTCGTACGGCGCGAGAAAGTTCTCGTCGCCGGTAATCAGAAAGCCGCGCATCGACGATTCGCGATCGACCGCGAGACGCAGCATCTCATTGGCGTCGCCGATTACCCGCTCCGAGTGTTCAGCCCAGTTCATGGTATTGACGAGGTATGCGATCAGCGCGACGAACAGCGCCGCGGTCAGAAGACCGACGCCTAGTGGCAGCGCGATGTTACGACGGATGATGCGGCGAAATCGATCTTGATCGACAGCAGTGAAGGCGGGCATTTTTTCTATGTTTCGTCTGGTCAGCTTGCTCGGCTCGGCAATTTCGACTGATGTACCGCCACCACAAGATACGTTGCGGCTGTCATGCTGCCAACGGTAGCCGGACGCAACGCAAGGCCTTGGGAAGCGCACGCGGTTTGCCTTCTCACCGCGCGGCGGCCTCGTATCATACAGCGACAGTAGGGTTTCGATCCATGCGGCCTGCCTGTGCGCGGCAAGCCGCGTGTTGGCGGTTTGATCGGACAGGCGTGAGCAGCAAGCGGCGTGCCCGACCACGGCATGCGTCGCTCGCTGTTGCCATCAGCGGAGGCAAGGATGGCGCTTCCGTTCGCACCTCTGCCTCCGCTCCCGCTTGCGCTGGCCTCGCCGCCTCACGCCGGCACCGACTCCGCCATCGCTGCGCGCGACCAGACCCGATGCTGTTCTGCCGCGGCAACGAATGCCTTCAGCACCTGCGCGAGCTGTTTGTCGTCGCCGGTCGCCACGCCGTCGGCATTCTCCGGCAAGTGCGCCGCCGACAACACGTCACGCCCAGCGCCCAACGCTGCAATCGCCTTGAGATGCTTGAATGCTTCGAGTACGAAGTGACGTGCGTCGCCCGATTGCGCAAGCGCCTTCGCACCCGCTTCGCCGCCTGCGACGACGATCGCGTCGAACATGATCGACGGCATGCCGGCAATCGTCGCATCGGGTTGCAGGTCACCGATAGCGGCGAGAGTCGGCGCTATCAATAGCGGCGTGGCGCCTTCGTCGCGCAGGGCCTGCTGGAGTTTGCCCAGCGACGCGACGTCCGAGCCCGGCGCTGCCAGCAAGGCAATCTTGCGCGTCTTGATGCCCGGTTTTACACGGTTGAGCAGGCTCAATGCCGGTGAGGTCTCCGGTTCCGACGCAACCGGCGCCTTGCCCTTTTTCGGCGCAGGCAGGCCCAGGCCAGTCGCCACCTTGGCTGCCAGGTCCGCGTCGAAGTTGGCGAGGATCTGGTTCACCACGCGCTCGCGAATCTCCGGCTTCGTGACCTTGCCGAGTTCGAACTGGTAAGCCGCCGCAATGTGTTCTTTCTCGACCTCGGACATGCTGCGGTAGAACAGCGCGGCCTGCGAGAAGTGATCGGCAAACGACTCGCTGCGCACGCGAATCTTCGCGCCGTCAATGCGCTCGTGATAGCTCTCGAAGCCACCGTCCGCTGCGGCAGGATCGGTTTCCTTCGGCCAGCCGCCATTCAGCGAGTTCGGCTCGTACGAAGCCTGACCGACATTGATCGCCTGACGGTGCATCGCGTCACGCTGGTTGTTCTGGAACGGGCATACGGGACGGTTGATCGGAATCTCGTGGAAATTCGGTCCGCCCAGTCGGCTGATCTGCGTATCCGTGTACGAAAAGAGTCGTCCTTGCAGCAGCGGATCGTTGCTGAAGTCGATGCCCGGCACGACATGGCCCGGATGGAATGCCACCTGTTCAGTCTCGGCGAAGAAGTTGTCGGGGTTGCGGTTGAGCGTCATCTTGCCGATGATTTTCACGGGCACCCGCTCTTCGGGAATCAGCTTGGTGGGATCGAGCAGATCGAAGCCGAAGCTGTTTTCATCTTTCTCTTCGACGATCTGCACGCCGAGTTCGAATTCCGGGAAATTGCCTTGTTCGATGGCTTCCCAAAGATCGCGCCGGTGAAAATCAGGGTCCTTGCCGGCCAGTTTTTGCGCCTCGTCCCACAGCAGCGAGTACGAGCCGAGCACCGGACGCCAGTGAAACTTGATAAAGCGCGATTTACCCGCCGCATTGACGAAGCGGAACGTGTGAATGCCGAAGCCTTCCATGGTGCGCAGGCTGCGTGGAATCGCGCGGTCCGACATGGTCCACAACACCATGTGGGCGGACTCGGGCACTAGCGACACGAAGTCCCAGAAGGTATCGTGCGCCGATCCGCCGGTCGGCATTTCGTTCGGCGCTTCCGGTTTGACCGCGTGGACGAAGTCCGGAAACTTGATGGCGTCCTGGATGAAGAACACCGGCATGTTGTTGCCCACCAGGTCGTAATTGCCTTCCTGTGTGTAGAACTTGACGGCGAAGCCGCGCACGTCGCGCACGGTATCGGCAGAGCCGCGCGGTCCCTGCACGGTCGAAAAGCGCACATATACCGGCGTCTGCACCGATGGGTCCTGCAGGAACGCAGCCTTGGTGTACTCGCTCATCGACTCGTACACCTGAAACACACCGTGCGCGGCCGAACCGCGCGCATGCACGATCCGTTCGGGAATCCGCTCGTGATCGAAGTGCGTGATCTTTTCACGCATGATGAAATCTTCGAGCAGCGACGGACCGCGCGGACCGGCGCGCAAGGTGTTCTGGTTGTCGGCGATTTTCACGCCCTGATTGGTTCTGAGCGCCTCGCCATCGGGGCGCAGGCGAAACTGTTCGAGATCCTGTGTCTTGGGATCGGCGCCCGTGGTCGTGCGGCCGGCGGGCTGCCGGTTGTTCGATTTACCTGCCATGGGGAAACTCCTTGCGTACGGCGCGACCGAGCGAAACGTCGGCTTGGCGCGGACCTTTCGTTCAGCAAGCGATGTTCCCAACGGCGCGTGCGGAGCGGCACTTTTGTCGATTCGGGAAACGCCTGGATCGACCCCGATTGCACAAATCACTGTATGAATGTACAGTGTCTTCTCTTACCTTTCCTGGCCGTCGGCATCCGTAGCGCGTGATGCCGGCGTCTGATAATCGGGCAGCGCCCGGTCTGCCACAACGTGCGGCAAATAGATGGAGAAGACATGCTGCGATCTCTGAGCGCGGGAGTTGTGCTGCTTGTAGTCGCCACAACTGTGGCGGCAGCTGCGCCATCAACAGCCGCAGCAGGCGCGCATTACGTGGAAGTCTGGAATCCGCCGGAAGCGCGCATCGCTTCGCCGGTGGCAGCGGCCAAATCCAGGGTAAAGCCGGGCAAAACCGCGCTGCTGGCGCGGAGCATGGGCAAAGCTGCTGCGCCACACCGCATTGCGGACCGACTATCCAAGGCTTCGACTACAAGGCGTGTGGGCATCGACGCCGCAAAGAAAACCACCAGTCCGCGCTTTATCGACATTCCGCGCATCTTGACACCCGAAGGCAACGTGCTGCAGGTGAGCACCGGTCGCATGGCTGTTTCCGTGGTGCGATGACGCTGGCTATCCACGCGCGGCAAAAGATGGAATCTGAAACCTACAAGGGCTATGCGATCTGGGGCCATGCCATCGTCCAGGACGGCGGGTACGCGTCCAGCGGCACGATCACGCACGGCACAAAGCTGATCGAAGGATCAGGGATTCTGGGCAATTTCGAAACGGACGAAGAAGCACGCCTCGCGGGACTCGACTGGGCTCGAGCGTGGGTCGACAGTCACGGATAGCGAACGCGAGGGCCGCGACTGTTTAACCTAGGGTTGGATGAGCGCAAAACTGTCGCGCCCCGAGTACCCCATAAAGTTGTCGATCAGCAGCAACAGGTCTGCCTCATCAGGCCTCGTGCCCCACCGGCTATGTCCGGAAATCGACGCGATCGCAAACCATGAATGCGGCGGAAACCATTCGGCATGCACAGTGCGCTCGCCGATGATGCGCAGACGCCCGGTATCGCAAAGATACTCGGCGCGAACCGTTTCTCCTGACACCACCTTGCTGGCAGTAATCGGCGCAGGCTCAAACATGGCGTCCTCCCGTTTGTGGATCCCTGTTGTTCAAATCGTGTGAATAGCTTTTTGGGTTCCCCCTAGCGGTTCAATTCCGCGTGGTGCTGGTCCGGGCCGAACCATGCCCGCAACGGCAGCGCGCGCGTCAGCCGTCAGGTGTTATAAGGCAAGTTTTGTGCCGATTCGATCAACTGACCGTCTGACGGTCTTTTGCCCAAACGTCAGTTTTTTGGCCTGCATTCTTGTGTGGCGAGCCGCCCGTCTTGTGTGCCAAAGCGAGCAAATCGGCACTGCTTCGGTGCGCACCGCAGCGGTACTTTAAAGGGAGCCATTATTAGTACGGTATCCGAATCAATTATCGGACGGTGCGGGGCAGCGATAGCGTCGAACAGACGTTTGATTGGACACTGATGCGAGCGACAGAGAGCGGCCACGTCACGACGCGACCGCCCTCAGCGGTGAAATACGGCTACGCCCCGTTTAACCCTGCACGGGGCTTACACCGCGATCAGTGGGTGCGCTTTGCGGGGTGCTTCGCCGCATCCTTGGCTTCTTCCCGCGCATCGCCCATGTCCTTGCGGGCCTGACCCATGCCCTGCTGGATATCGCCCTTCATTTCGCGGCCGACGTTCCCAGTGGCTTTCCCTGCCACTTCGTTGACCTTGCCCTTGGCCTTTTCAGCAACGCCCTTCACCTGGTCCTTGTTCATGACGTCCTCCAAAAGTGCGACTTGTGTCGCGACGTTCATCACGCCGCAAGCACTGTTCCTGCTATCGGGGAATTTTCAGCTTGCTTTCCTTGCGTGTAGCGCTCCGCTTCAACCCTGGTGCGATTCCTCTGCCGCGCCGGAATTGCAGGCTTTTTGACTCGACCAGACGTCCGGTTGCCCGCAATTCAATGAAATGCGCCGCCAATTCCCCTCGTTTCGCCGGATCGCATTTACTGCATCGCCTTTACACTGTTTTCCATGGGCACGACGAATCACTGAGTCCATACGCGGTCTTCCCCCCGCGTTGTTTTGACCGTACCTGTAGAGCAGCACGTAGAGCAGCACGTAGAGTAGTTCTTAGAGCAGTCTGGCAGGTTGCAGTAGAAACGGCAGTTGCTTGTACGCAGTACGTAGTCGTAGCACGCTCCAGCATCACGCAGTTGCAATACCGGTAGCAGAGCAGCACCGCAGTAGCGCATCGACGAAGCGCTCTCGCATCAGATGCAATGAAAGCAACAGGGGTTTGCAGCAAAAGAAGGTAAAGGACCGAAGGACCACGTCTCAAGCAGTTTGAAGTGCAACAGCGTTGTTTTGATGGGAACCACGTCGGCAAGCATCCACGCGCCTGTGCGACTCTTCCATCCTGTCCGGCCCTGTCCCCCGTGGGACAGGGCTTTTTTTTCGGCCGCGTCACACCTTGACACAACTGCCCCAGTCAAGCGTCTCAAAATTTAAGGCTATCTTAATTGTTGCTTGCGATGATGCTGACACGACGCACCTACAAGGATGCGAATTGTCCCGCCGGTGCGCCGTCTGCAAGAAGCTTCTCTGGCGAACCGAGCGTTACAGAACGAGGTTAAAACCGTCATGCCGAACAAATCGCAAAGCCGCAAACGCAACCAGCCTGCCATGTCGCCGCTGCTGCGCGCCCTCACGTTTAGCCGGGCCGCGCACGAGCCGGTCACGCAGGCAATGCTCCTGCAGTGCTACACCGCCCTCGATGCGTTCAAACGCGGTCACGGCTCACGGGATCTGTTTATGACGCTCGGCCGGCATTTTCTGGTGTCCGAAGAGCTTTGCCGTCTGGGACTCGAGCCGCAAGGTCTCGAGTACATCGAGAGCGCACACGGCGCGATGGTGCAACTCGACGCCGCAGAGCATCAGCAAGGCGACTGGGCATTGGGCGAGGACGAGTACCTGCGCGTGTGCGCGGCGCTGTCGATTCTCGATGCGCAACTGTCCGCCGCTTCGCTCGAAACGATCGCACGCGCCGAAGCCCGCATGGTGGAAGGTCTGATGAGAGCGGGCCGGAAAGAAGCGGTCGCCGAAGCGCCGACCACCGTCTGCTAGGACCGCGGCCGGAGTTGGGTCGAGCCGGGTGCGTTGTAGCAACCGGTTCGCGAGCGACTGCAGGCCGCGCGAGGGCTCAAGCCGGAGCCCGCGCGCGCAGCAAGCTCGCTCAGAACTGGTAATTGATCGACAGATCCAGCACCCCGTTCGACGAGCGCTGAGTGACAGGACTATGCGCCGCGCTGCCGACCAGTTGCTCCAGCGCAAAGTCGCACGCCGCAAACCAGTGCTTCTGGAAGAACCAGATCGCACTGACGCCGAAACCCGCCGACTTCAGACCCGCACTCGCGTGATAGTACGAGTACTGGGATTCGGCGGCCTGCTGCTGGTCGATGCCGAACCAGGCGTTCATGTATTTGGAATCGGCGAAGGTCAGACTCGGCCCTGCAAACCAGAAGAACGTCTTCGAACTGCCGGGCAGCGGCATATAAGCGCCGACGTCGCCGATCCAGCCATTCGACCCGCCGAAGCTGCGCCGGATATCGGCGCGCAGCACCATCGGAAAACTCTTCGATATGACGTAGTCGCCAGCCAGTTTCAGTTCCGGGGCGGGGTTGATGTTGCCAAGGCCGTGCAGATGCTCGTCATCGTCCTGACCGCGCCGTCCCAGGTCATAGGCAACCGCAAGGCTGATCCGCCAGTTCTGGCCTTGTGCCACATTGGCGCCGAAGCCTTCGCCGGTCGAAGCAAAATACAGATCGCTATAGCGGATGTCGATGCTCGGGCCGCCCTCGAAGTGATATCGATCGGCGCCGTCATAGCGCGGCTGGAAGGCGCCGGCGATACCGACCGCCGCTTGCCACGTGGGAATTTCCGGTTCCATCAATTTTTCCAGCGGCACCCCCGCCGAATATTGCCATTCCTGCAAAGGCGCCGGCGTTTGAGCTTTGGCTGGCGTCGCGATCACGCTCATGCCGGCGACAGTGGCAGCAACCAACCATGGCGTTGCGGCCGCTTTTTTGTTGGAACGGCTCCGGGCCGCCCGCGTTATATGTCCGTTCGACACCCATCCTCCGATCGCGCTGGTCGCGAATGAATTGACCGGCCGCTTTCCAGATCCCGCGAGGCTGTATCGATTGCCACGCAGCCATGCTTGGGCATGTAATTCTTTCAGCGGCTGGTACATATGAGTTGGCCGATGGCGGCATTTGATGTCGCCGCTGGCCGAACTTGCCGGCTGCGACGACTTCTGGCCCCATCCTGCCAATATCTGCAAGGCTCGACGAGTGCAATATCCGGGCCTGATCGAAACGTCGAGCGGTCGAGCCCGTCGATTTGCGTCACTTCCTCAGTGAGTCAAAGTCTTCGCCAGTTGCTCGCGCAGAAATGCGGTGAATGACTGGATCGTAATCGAGCTTTGCCGATGCTGCGGATAGACTGCAAAAAGCGCGGTTGCACGCGGCAGAAACGGCTCCAGTACGGGGACGAGCTGACCGGCCTTAAGCGCGGCGGAGACGATGAAATCCGGCAGGCGCGCAATGCCGAGCCCCGCAAGCGCCGCATCGCGGATCAATTCACCGTTGTTGGCACGCAGCGGTCCGTGCACCTCCACGGCCTTGTGTGCGCCGTCCAGCACGAACTCCCAGCTCGCTGGGCCGCCGTGTCCATACAGAAGACAGGCATGCCGCTCGAGCTCGGCCGGCGCGGCGGGCGTACCGCGCCGGCGCAGGTAGTGCGGGCTGCAGCAGACCACCATCCGGACTTCCGCGAGCTTTTGCGCGATCAGCGTCGAATCGGCCAGCGTGCCGATGCGGATCGCCATGTCGAACCCCTCGCCCACCACATCGACGGTGCGATCGCTCAACTCCATGTCGAAGCGCACGTCTGAATGTTTCTTCAGGAACATCGCTACCAGCGGCGACAGATGGACCATGCCGAACGACATCGGCGCACTCACCCGCAGCAGCCCATGAGGTGACGCCCGCCGCAGCGACATGGCCTGCTCGGCTTCTTGCACCTCACCGAGAATGCGTTTGGCCCGCTCGTAGAACTCCTGGCCGAGTTCGGTGACGGCAAGCTTGCGCGTGTTGCGGATCAGGAGCCGCACGCCGAGTGCCTCTTCGAGCGCCATGACGCGGCGACTGACGAACTGCTTCGACAGCGACAGCCGGTTGGCTGCGGTAGTGAAGTTGTGCGCGTCAACCGTGGCGACGAAAATCCGCATGTCATCGAGTTGCATTGGCTCGCTCCTGGGTGTTGATCATGGTCGCCCGTCTGTGGTGTCGCCTACCGCCCCATTGTCAACCATGTCGAGACAGTGTTTCTGATTACGTCACGATTATAAGCACATTGATTGACGTAAACTGCTCTACATGGATCACGGACGACAACCCTCGCCGGATCGCACATCAAGGAGAAAGAACATGCTCGACATCAGACACGCCAATCAACGCGGCCGCGCGGAGCACGGCTGGCTTAGTTCGCGTCATACGTTTTCCTTTGCCAACTATCACGACCCGAAGCAGAACGGCTTTTCGGATCTGCTGGTGATCAACGACGACCGCGTCGCGCCGTCGAAAGGCTTCGGCACGCATCCGCACCGCGACATGGAAATCTTCTCGTACGTGCTGGAGGGTGCGCTGGAACACAAGGACACGATGGGTACCGGCTCGGTGATCGTTCCCGGCGACATCCAGTTGATGAGCGCGGGCACGGGCGTCGCCCATAGCGAGTACAACCACTCGCGTAACGACTCTGTGCACTTCCTGCAGATCTGGATTGCACCGGCGCTCAAGGGCACGCCGCCGCGTTATCAGCAGAGCCGTTTCGGCGAAGCGGAAAAGCGCGGGGCGCTGCGCCTCGTGATCTCGCCGGATGGCGCGAAGGAGTCACTGGTGGTGCAGCAGGACACGCGCGTTTATGCCGGACTGTTCGACGGCGACGAGAGCGCCCGGCTGGAACTGGCGGCTGACCGGTATGCGTATGTCCACGTGGCGCGCGGCAGCGTCGACGTGAACGGTCAGACGCTCGGTGAAGGCGACGGTGCACGGGTCCGCAATGAACAGGTTCTGACGTTCTCACAGGGTCACGACGCCGAAGTACTGGTGTTCGATCTGCGTAACATCGAGATGTCGGAACTCTGGTCCTGAGCGCCGCGCGGCGAACGCACGAATTGCATCCGTTATTACCTGCTGTTCCCGTCATGGCGGCATATTTGACTGAACTACGATGGCTCTGTGGCTTCCATGAAGCTACGTCCAGTACGTGGGCCTGATCGTGTCAATATGCCGCCGCCTGACGGGAAGAGTTGATCGATACGGGGATGCAGTCTGCACGCCGCTTGATAAAGGATCGGCCGTGGATATCATGAAAATTGCCAGAGCAGCGGGTTTGCAGATTCTGCTCGATGCTCGGATTGGCCGTGAAACCTATCACAGCGTGAGTGGATCGCTGCTTTCGTTGCAGCGCTTCGCAGAGGCGGTTTGCGCCGCTCAGGCGGATGAGTTTGCGCAGCAGCAGGAAGCGTCGGCAGCACACGAAGCATAAACAGCCAGGGTGGCGATCTCGCATCGCCGCCCTGGGTTTTAGACGCATTACGGCGCGCTGATCTTGCCGGTTTGTTCCTTTGTCAGCGCTGCGGGCAACACCCCGCTCGCGGCCGCTGCTTCGTCGACCGTGGTGCGGCCACCGTCGCGGAAAAACGCCTGCACCGCAGCGTTGTTCAACACGAGAATGCTGATGCGGCGGTTGGTCGGTTCGTCGGCGACGTTTCTGTCCAACGGCAACACGTCAGCCAGTCCGCGCACCTGCAACAGTTTGTCCTCCCTTAAGCCCCCTGCCACCAGCGCGCGCCTTGCGGCGTTGGCGCGGTCGCTGGAAAGCTCCCAGTTCGAATAGCCGGCGGTGCCGCCCGAGTAAGGCACGGCGTCTGTATGGCCGGCAATCGACACGCGATTGTCCACATCGTTGAGCGACGCGCCGATCTGCTGCAGGATCGTCAGCGCGTAGTCCTCCAGTTTCGAACTACCCGAGGCGAACATCGGCCGCTTCAGCGAATCGACGATCTCGATACGCAAACCTTCGTCGGTGATCGACAGACGAATCTGCTCCTTGTAGGCGCGCAACGATGGCGTCTGCTCGATCAACGCACCGATTTTCGCCTTGAGCTGCGCAAGCCGCTGCGCATCCATCTGCATGGCGGGCGGGCTGACCGTAGGCGGGGCGGGCTGGACCTGACTCTTGTGCGCCACGCCCGGCCGGCTGTCCGAGGCGTCGCGTCCGCCGCCTTGCACCACGCTCGGCCGCGCCGCACCGGTGCCTTCCTTGCCGCCCAGCAAGGTGGAAAGCGGCGTGTTGAAGTAATCCTCGATGCCCTCTTTGTCGTACTGCGAGGTCGAGCCCAGCAGCCACATCAGCAGAAAAAACGCCATCATGGCCGTCACGAAGTCGGCATAGGCGATCTTCCATGCACCACCATGATGGGCCTCGTGTGCCGCACCCTTGCGCAGACGCCGCACCACGATGGGCGCCGACGCTTCCCCCGCGCTACCGCCCGACCGGTTCTCAGCCATGACTCGTCTCCCTCATCCTGGTCAGGCCGCCTTCGGCATTTTGGTGGCGCGCACCGCGTCTTCGAGCTCCTTGAAGCTCGGCCGGTCCGCGGTAAACAGCACCTTGCGGCCGAACTCCACCGCAACGGGCGGCGCGTAGCCGCTCATCGAGGCGAGCAGCACGGCCTTGACGCACTGAAACGGTTTGGCGGCGGCGCGACCCTTCGCGTTGAGCAGGTCGGCGAGCGGCCCGATGAATCCGTACGCGAGCAGAATGCCAAGGAAAGTGCCCACCAGCGCACCGGCGATCATCTCGCCAAGCACCGCGGGTGCGGCTCCCACCGAGCCCATCGTATGCACCACGCCCATCACCGCGGCGACAATCCCGAACGCCGGCAGCCCATCGGCCATCTTCTGGATCGCATTGGCCGCGACGGAGGCCTCCGCGTGATGCGTCTCCAGTTCCTCGTCCATCAGGTCCTGCATTTCGAGCGCGTTCACGTTGCCGCTCGACATCATGCGCAGATAGTCGACGATAAAGTCGAGCAGATGATGGTCCTGCAGAACATGCGAATACTTCTGGAACAGCGCACTTTGTTCGGGCGCCTCGACATCCGCCTCGAGGGACATCATGCCTTCCTTGCGTGCCTTCTGGAGCAGTTCAAACAGCAGCGCGATCAGTTCGAGATATTTCTCTTTCGTATAACCGCCGCCCTTGAAGCAGGTAGGCAAACTCTTGAGCGTCTTTCTCAGCGTCGTGACCGGATTGCTGACGACAAACGCCCCTATCGCCGCACCGAAAATACACAGGAGTTCGAATGGTTGAACCAGGGCAGGAAGATGTCCTCCTACGCCGATAAAACTACCGATCACCGACCCCAACACCAATACCCATCCGATCGCAACAAACATGGCCTCTCCGTTTCAAACGCGGATTTAAACTGCTGCACTTCCACGCCGGACCAGTTCGTTCAGCGTAGCGGTGCCCCTCTCGATAATCCGCACCGGAGCAGGCGCGCGTGGCTGCGCCTCTCCGGAGAGATTCTATGTTCTTGATTGGTGCAAACCTGATTGACCTGCGCCGAGTGCAGGTAACGGCGCATCCCTGGTTTGCTTGAACCCGGATTCCCCGCCGCACGGGGAAATGTTCCACCCGGTTAATAGCTCTGTTTTCGGCAGCGCAGCGAATTTCTTAAGCGATAAATTTATCGATCGCGTCCAGGCCTTGTGCGGCTTTGGTCTCTTTTTTTTATCGGTAAATATGGCCTTTATGGCGCAAACGTTTGATGTTCGCGAATGGCGAATCAAACATCAACTCGTAACCGCTCCGGAAAATTCTGCCAGCACGCGTTCGCGTATTGCGGGCTTGATATTGGAGTGCTCCATATTGCCGCGATAATGCGCGACCACACGCGGATTCATCACGCGGAACCACAGCGGCGGCACATAAGCCACCATGATCATCGTCGCGTAACCGGACGGTAATTGCGGCGCACCTTCGAAGTGACGCAGTGCCTGAAACGAGCGCGTCGGATTGGCGTGATGATCCGCATGGCGTTGCAATTGGTAAAGAAACAGGTTGGTGACGACGCGATTGCTGTTCCATGAATGCTCAGGGCGGCAGCGTTCGTATTTGCCGTTCGGCAACTGCTTGCGGCCTAATCCATAGTGCTCGAGATAATTGACCACTTCGAGCAGCGAGGCGCCGTATATTGCCTGGATCAGCAGGAACGGAATCACGACCTTGCCGAATAGAACAATCATCGCACCCCATAGCACCACGGTCATCGCCCATGCATGCAATACCTCGTTGCGCCAGCTCCACGGCGAATGATCGCTGCGCGTGAGCCGCTCTTTTTCGAGCCGCCACGCCGATGCGATGCTGCCGAACACCGTGCGCGGCAGGAACGCCCAGAAGGACTCGCCATAGCGTGCGCTGGCGGGATCGGGCGGCGTCGCCACCCGCACGTGATGGCCGCGGTTGTGTTCGACGAAGAAGTGTCCATAGGCGACTGGCGCCAGCGTGACCTTCGCCAGCCAGCGCTCGAAGTGGTCGGTCTTGTGACCGAGTTCGTGAGCAGTATTGATCGATGCGCCGGTCGCCGAACCGAGCGAGAGCGCAAACCCCAGGTAGTCGTACCAGGCGAGCACATGGGTTCCGACGATCCACACTGCGCCGAAGAACGAGACGTATTCGATGAAGGTCGCGAGGTAGACGATGCGCCGGTAATAGCGCTCGCGCTCGAGCACGGGCGCCACTTCCTCAGGCGGATTGCTGGGGTCGTCGCCGATCGCGTAGTCGAGCACCGGGATAATGCCGAACACAAAGATCGGACCAAACCACCAGAAGATATGCCAGCCCGTGAGCAGCGCAAGAGTGGCCGCGTGCAGCGGCAACGTGATGGTCAGCGCACCGAGCAGCCAAAGGTAGCGCTTGCCGTCGACCCAACGCGCGGGCGCCGTTTGCGAAGAGGCCATCTCTGTCTCCTTTTATGTTGCCCTTCGTCCTTAAGCCCACTCGGACGCGTTGAAATGCGCACGGTTGGCTGCCGCGAAAGGTCTGCTCCGATTCACAGATTTATATGGTGAGACGAGCCACTTCGCCAAGAATTGAATCCAGGCGGCGAGCTCCAAACAAAGCAGCGCGGGCCGCGCCCGTGAGGGCCTGCGTCAATCGTGTGAATGAAACGGGTGTATAGATGCCCCGAAGGAGCTCAAGCGCCACCGGCTTCGATGCGGGAACCGAAAACAATGAAGCCCGCACAAAGGCGGGCTTCATTGCAAGGCAACAACTGGCAGCTGGCTTTCGTCAGTCCAATCAGGACCGCCTGCCGCTCACGAAGAAAACTTAGGCCTCCGCAAGCGCCGCAGCGTCCTCGACTTCCGCTTCGTCATCCGCGCTATTGCGAATCAGGTGATCGAAGGCGGAGAGCGATGCTTTCGCGCCCTCGCCCACGGCGATGACGATCTGTTTGAACGGCACCGTCGTCACGTCGCCAGCCGCGAACACGCCCGGCACCGACGTCGCGCCGCGCGCATCGACGACGATCTCGCCATGCTTCGACAGTTCGACTGTGCCCTTCAACCATTCGGTGTTCGGCACGAGACCGATCTGTACGAACACGCCTTCCAGCTCGACCTGCTTCGCTTCACCCGAGCGCAGATCCTTGTAGACGAGCCCGTTGACCTTCTTGCCGTCGCCGGTGATCTCGGTGGTCTGCGCCTGCGTCACGATCGTCACGTTAGCGAGGCTGCGCAGCTTGCGTTGCAGCACTTCATCAGCCCGCAGTTGCGCGCCGAATTCGATCAGCGTGACTTCGCGCACGAGGCCGGCCAGATCGATTGCCGCTTCCACGCCCGAGTTGCCGCCGCCGATCACCGCGACGCGCTTGCCCTTGAACAGCGGGCCATCGCAGTGCGGGCAGTAAGCCACGCCATGATTGCGATATTCGCGCTCGCCCGGCACGTTGATTTCGCGCCAGCGCGCACCGGTGGCGAGCACGATCGTCTTCGCCTTCAGCACCGCGCCGCTCGCCAGACGCACTTCGTTGATGCGGCCCGGAACCAGTGCTTCAGCACGCTGCACGTCCATGATGTCCACTTCATAGCTCTTCACGTGCTGTTCGAGCGCCGTGGCAAACTTCGGTCCTTCGGTCTCCTGAACGGAGACGAAATTTTCAATCGCGAGCGTGTCGAGCACCTGGCCGCCGAAGCGTTCCGCAACCACGCCCGTCTTGATGCCCTTGCGTGCCGAGTAAATCGCCGCCGCAGCGCCCGCGGGGCCGCCACCGACGATCAGCACATCGAACACCGGCTTCTTCGCCAGTTCCTTGGCCGCACGCGCACCTGCGCCGGTATCGAGTTTGGCGAGAATTTCCTTTACGCCGCTACGACCCTGGCCGAACACTTCGCCGTTCAGGAACATCGTCGGCACGGCCATGATCTGGCGTGCTTCCACTTCGTTCGGGAACACCCCGCCGTCAATCGCCACGTGGCGGATGCGCGGGTTGATCAGCGCCATCACGTTCAGCGCCTGCACGACTTCCGGGCAGTTCTGGCAGGTCAGCGAAAAATACGTTTCAAACTGATAGTCGCCGTCGAGTTCGCGGATCTGTTCGATCACCGCGTCGTCGAGCTTGACCGGGTGGCCGCCCACCTGCAGCAGCGCCAGCACCAGCGACGTAAATTCATGTCCCATCGGGATGCCGGCAAAGCGGATGCCCGTGTCCTTACCCGGCTCGCCGATCGAGAACGAAGGCTTGCGCTCCGCGTCGCCGCGTCGCTCGATCACGCTGACGCGCGCCGACAGCGTCGCGATGTCGTTCAGCAGTGCGAGCAGTTCCTGCGATTTGGCGCTGTCGTCGAGCGAGGCCACGATCTCGATCGGCCGGCTGACCTTTTCCAGGTACGATTTCAACTGAGTCTTGAGATTGGCATCCAGCATGGCTATTCGAATTCCGTGACGAGGGTTGGGCTCCGGGCGCCACCCACATTGCGTGGCGAGGAGCCGTGCGGGCCGTATGCACATGAAGCTGCATTGCGCGTGATACGGTCCGCACGGAGAAACGCCAGCGAGTGGCGTGTACTGCGATGAGGCTGAGCCAAGCGGGAGCGCTTAGATCTTGCCGACCAGGTCGAGCGACGGGGTCAGCGTTTCAGCGCCCGGCGTCCACTTGGCGGGGCACACTTCACCCGGATGCGCTGCAATGTATTGCGCAGCCTGCACCTTGCGCAGCAGCTCGCCGGCATCACGGCCAATGCCGTTGTCGTGGATTTCGCACAGCTTGATCTCGCCTTCCGGGTTGATCACGAAGGTGCCGCGCAGCGCCAGGCCTTCTTCTTCGATCAGCACGTCGAAGTTGCGCGAGATGGCCAGTGTCGGATCGGCGATCATCGGATACTTGATCTTCTGGATCGTGTCCGACGTGTCGTGCCATGCCTTGTGGGTAAAGTGCGTATCGGTCGACACGCTGTAGATCTCGACGCCGAGCTTCTGGAATTCGGCATAACGATCGGCCAGGTCGCCCAGTTCGGTCGGGCAAACAAACGTGAAGTCAGCCGGGTAGAACACGACGACCGACCACTTGCCCTTCAGGGTTTCGTCGGTAACGGTCTGGAAGTCGCCATTGTGGTAAGCGGTTGCCTTGAAAGGTTTGATCTGGCTGTTGATGATCGGCATCTGATGCGTCCTCTTTTGGTACGTGGTTGAGAAAGTGATGACAGTATGTCTGGATCCACTTAATAGAAAAAGTTGATTGTTTAAATCGTCATCATTGGATTTGACTATTTCTCCTTCCAGGAGAAATCCCGGCCCCGGATGCCGGCTTTGGCCGTCTTCGGCAATACTTCTACTTTTCCACTTTTTCCTCGCAAACGGACCGCGATGACCGACACCCAGAAACGCCCCGGCTTCATCGGCTGGTTGCCCTATATCGTCGCGGCGACCTTCTTCATGGAGTATCTGGACACCACGGTGATCGCCACCGCCCTGCCGCAGATGGCGCGTTCGTTCGGCGTGGGTCCGAACAGCCTCAGCCTCGGCATGACGGCCTACATGCTGGCGCTGGCGATTTTCATCCCGGTAAGCGGCTGGGTTGCCGATCGGTGCGGCTCGCGCACGGTCTTCTTTAGCGCGATCGGCGTGTTTACGGTCGCGTCGGTGTTGTGCGGGATGTCGCAAAACGTGACGGAATTCACCGCCGCGCGTCTGTTGCAAGGGATGGGCGGCGCGATGATGGTCCCGGTCGGCCGGCTGATCGTGGTGCGCAGCACCGAGAAAAGCCGCCTGATGCAGGCCATCTCGACCATTACGTGGCCGGCGATCGTCGCGCCGGTGGTCGGGCCGCCGATCGGCGGCTTCATCACCACCTACGCGAACTGGCGCTGGATCTTTCTGCTGAACGTGCCGTTCGGCATCGCGGTGATGGCGGCAGTGGTCGCACTGGTGCCCAACCTGAAAGGCAGCGAGCGCCGCCCGCTCGATCTCGTCGGCCTGCTGCTGAGCGGCGCCACCCTTACTTCGATCCTGTACGGCGCCGAACTCGCCAGCCAGCCCGGCGAAAATCCGTGGATAGCAGGCGCCCTCGTGGCAGCGGGTCTGGTGATCGGGTTCGTGGCATTCCGGCATGCACAGCGCCATCCGCATCCGCTGATCGACGTCTCGACGCTCAGGATTCCCACTTTCTCGGTGACGGTGATAACCGGTTCGTTCACACGTATCGGCATCGGCGCTGTGCCGTATCTGATGCCGCTGCTGTTCCAGATCGGCTTCGGTCTGTCCGCGTTCAAGTCGGGGCTATTGCTGCTGGCGAGCGCGCTCGGCAACCTGGGTATGAAGGCGTTGACCACGCGCATCCTGCAGCGCTATGGCTTCCGGATGGTGTCGATCGTCGACGTCGCCGCAGCCGGCGTCTTCATTATCGCCTGCGGCCTGCTGACGCCACAGGCGCCGCTCGCCTGGGTGCTGATCGTGATATTCGGATATGGCGTGGCGCGCTCGATGCAGTTCACGACGCTCGCCACCCTCGCCTACGCAGACGTCGCCCAGCCGCAGATGAGCGCGGCCAGCACGCTGTGGAGCGCGGCGGCGCAAATGACCATCGGCCTGGGCATTGCCTTCGGCGCGGTGGCGTTGCGCGGTGCCGCCGTGTTCAACGGCGAGACCTCAGGGCATGTTTTTACGCTCGATGACTTCCGCATCGCCTTTCTCTGCGCCGGATTGGTGACGCTCGCATCGGTGTGGGGTTACTGGCAGCTGGAACACAACGCGGGGCAGAGCGTCGGCGGAGGCTCGCGGCGCCAGGACGCTTCCTGAGCGTGATCAATGGCGTGGACGTAAGCCAGGCAGAAGCCTGCCACCGCGCCCCACCTGTCACATCCCCGCAACGTTGGACGGTTAGTTTGCTTGCACTACTCGAAATCACTCGAAACCGTCCTCCCAATGACATCGCCGTCAGAGCGTCCCCGACAGTCACGCGGCAGTTCCTTCAAGGCCGCTTATATGAGTGCGGTGTTGAACGCCGTGCTGATGGCCATGCAGATTGTCATTGGCCTGTTCGCGCATTCCGACGGCCTGGTGGCTGACGGTATCCATACGCTCAGCGATCTCGCCGCCGACGGCGTCGTCATCGCCGTGCTGTTTCTCGGCGCGGCTGCGGCCTCCGGCCGGCGTGCTCCCAACAGCGACGGCGGCTTCCATGCATCGCTCGCGACGCTAGTCATCGGCGTGCTGCTGATCGGCACCGCCGGCGAGATGCTGTGGCATAGCATCGGACCCGCCACGATTCTCACTGTTAGCACCAGCGTGCGTGCGAGCGCGCTGGTGGTCGCGGTCTTCGTCATGTTCGCCAAGGAAGCGCTGTTCCGCTATATGCGGTCGGTGGCTCAACGAACACATTCTGGCGTTCTGCTTGCCAGTGCCTGGCACGCCAGACTCGACGCGGTATCGGCGCTGGTTGCCATGATGGGCATTCTCGGCAGCATGGCCGGCCTGCCGATGCTCGATCACGTCGCGGCCGGTGTGATCGGCCTGATGATCCTGCGCATGGGTTACAACAACTGCTGGTCGGCGCTGAAGGACCTGGCCGCCCGGCCGCTCGGCAACACTGCCGGCCAATGACAGCGACAGGGGCAAGCGCCGATGCCTCGCAAGCAGGCACACGAGCAAACGCCGCTTGACTGGCCCTGCCGTTTGTGATCCTATTACGCCCATGTTCGCCGCACAGACCCTGCTATCCCTCCTACTACTAGCCCGCTCTACCGGGCTAGGTCTGCTGCTACGCGCTTCCCGCATCTAACGCATCTGAAGCGCAGTTAATTCCCAAGTTTTGCTGACCTTGCCCCGGTTGCCCAACCGGCGGCCGTGCTTCGTCCCGTTCCTTTGCGTCTCCCGTTTTTCGAACCCACGAGCCCATCATGCTGAAAAATCCTGCTACCAAGTACCGCCCGTTCACCCCCGTCAACTTGCCGGATCGCACCTGGCCGTCGCGCACCATCACGCGCCCGCCGATCTGGATGAGCACCGACCTGCGCGACGGCAATCAGGCGCTGTTCGAGCCGATGAACGCGCAACGCAAGATGCGCATGTTCAAGACGCTGGTGCAGATTGGCTTCAAGGAAATCGAAGTGGCGTTTCCATCGGCGTCCGAAACCGACTTCAATTTCGTACGCGAACTGATCGAGGGCGGCCACATTCCGGATGACGTCACGATCGAAGTGTTGACCCAGGCGCGCGACGACCTGATCGAGCGCACCTTCGAATCTCTGCGCGGCGTGCCGCGTGCGATCGTGCATCTGTATAACGCCACCGCGCCGGAATTCCGCAAGATCGTATTCGGGCTCGACCGTAACGGTGTCAAGCAACTGGCCGTGAACGCGGCACGCACCATGAAGCGTCTCGTGGATGCCACCCCGGAGACGGCTTTCACGCTGCAGTACAGCCCGGAGACCTTCACCGCCACCGAACTCGATTTCGCCAAGGAAGTGTGCGATGCCGTGTTCGATGTCTGGCAGCCGACGCCCGAGCGCAAAGCCATCGTCAACCTGCCGGCCACGGTGGAAGTCGGCACGCCGAATTTCTACGCGGACCAGATCGAGTGGATGCACCGCAACCTGGCGCGGCGCGACTCGCTGCTGCTTTCGGTTCACCCGCACAACGATCGCGGCACCGCAGTCGCCGCGGCTGAACTGGCCGTCATGGCCGGTGCCGACCGCGTCGAAGGTTGTCTCTTCGGTAATGGTGAGCGCACCGGCAACGTCGACCTCGTGACGCTGGCGATCAATCTTTACACCCAGGGCGTCGACCCGGGACTCGATTTCTCGCACATCAACGAAGTCGCGCGCACCGCCGAGGAATGCACGCAATTGCCGGTGCATCCGCGTCACCCGTATGTCGGCGATCTGGTGTTCACCGCCTTCTCGGGATCGCACCAGGATGCGATCAAGAAAGGCTTCGCCGTGCAGAAGGATGACGCGCTGTGGGAAATGCCTTATCTGCCGATCGACCCGCGCGATCTGGGCCGCACTTACGATTCGATCATCCGGGTCAACAGCCAGTCCGGTAAAGGCGGTATTGCTTACCTGCTCGAACAGACACATGGCGTTGTGCTGCCGCGGCGACTGCAGGTCGACTTCAGCTCGGCCGTCCAGCAACTCACCGACGATAGCGGTCAGGAAGTCACCGCACAGCAGATCTGGGAAGTGTTCCAGGATGAATACGTGCGCGGTGAAACGCCGCTGCGTTACATCGGCCATGCGCTGTCAGAAGACGGCGGGCGCGAGCGCATCAAGCTGACGGTGGAGATAGCCGGTAAGCGCACCGTGCTGGCAGGCGAAGGCAACGGCCCGCTCGACGCGTTGATGCATGCGCTGCGCACCCCTGTGCGGATCCAGCACTACGAAGAACGTGCGCTTACTCAGGGCGCGGACGCGAAGGCAATCGCGATTGCCGAAATGGCCGGTGCGCAGGTAGTGGGCAGCGCGTTCGGCGTGGGCATCGATGCGAATCTGATTACCGCTTCGATCCGCGCCGTAATCAGCGGCATCAATCGTGCGTATGCCCGTTCGGATGCTGATGCGCAAGCGCATTTCTTCGATGCAGTGCTGCGCGAAGTGGCGGACGACGAGCGCAGCAAGGCGCTGCAGGCGGGGTAAAGCAACGGGGGACGGGAAAGCGGGAAAGCGAGTCCCCTAAGCGTACTCGCGCTCCCGCATCCACTTCGTCATGATCCATTTGTCGCCGCCCAACACGGGCGCGCCGCCATGCAAGGTCAGCGGATCGAGTTGCCGCAAGCCGTTCAGATAACGGAAGTACACCGCCCCACCCTGCCTGCCGGTAACCGATAAACCTGCCTCAGGGAAAATGGTCTCGCCACCATCCGGCACGTCGTTGAGATAAACGATTAGCGTCGCCACACGCTGGCCGCCGCGTGCGGTATGCACCGCGCTGCCCGGTTGATCGGGCGGAAAATAGTCGAAATGCGGACGGTATTCGCCGCTGGTGTTGTAATGCAGAATCTGCAGTCCCTCGCCGTTCTCCACCGGCCAGTTCATCACGCTGGAAATCCGCTGGTCGAGACGCTCGATGAGCGCGTCCTCGCCGCGTTGAAACCAGATACCCTCGCTGGTGCGATTGCGGATCACGTCTTCTTGCCCGGTGTCCGGATTGACCGTAGTCGAGCGTTTGAGACGATGCCGCGAACGCTCCATCATCTCGGTGCACTCTTCAGGCGAAAGCACGTCGGCAAAGACGACCACTTGTGGCCGCTCGCAACGCATCACCACCTTCACATCGCGATCGTACGCGCGGATCAGATTGCCGCTTGCCACGGGTAATGCATCGTACTGGTACGTGCCTTGTACCGCTTTGACGAGGCTCGCCTCGGTGCCTGCGGTTGCCACGATGCCGCCCGGTGTTCTTGCCTGATCAGCGCAGCCGAAGGCACTCGGGCCGTTTGTTCCGTTCGATCCGCTTGCCACGCCCACGGCGCCCGCGGCATTAGCCGTTGCGGTGACCACACCGCCAATATTTGCGGAGCTCACCGCGCGCTGCACCGCGCTGCTAGCGGAGAACTGATCGAAACCCGCCCCCATCATGGCTGCGACCATGGAATCCACGGTACAGCCACGCTTCGCATTGGTGGCCAGCCAATCTTCCCAGGCCGCATCCACGACAGGCATAAGTACTCGTCCCTTGGTATTGTTTGTTCGGGTTTATTCGGCGCGCGGGTAGGCGGCGAATTTCCGCTCACACGCAACGCTCGCTCTCAACGAGATACTGCATCAACCCGCCAATCTCACGCAAGTAGGCCAGGTGGACAGGCCATTCGGATCAGGGTCAACGTCGTGCCCGGACTCAGCCGCGCTTGCTCCGATAAGCATCGAGGCCTTTCTTCGCCTGCGCCCGTATTGCCCCTTGCACGAAGGGCGTCCAGCCGAGCAAGGCGCCCTTGAGTCCCAATGCCTGCCGCGACCACCGCCAAAGATCGAAGCTGTCGCGATGCTCGACGATGCGCCCGTCCCTAAACACGAATTGCGCCTGAATCCGGTTCTCCACCTCGCGGCCAGTCTGACTGAAAAGATAACGCGCCACCCAGTGCGCACGACCGGTACGCTCATCTGCGGTGACGGCGTCGAACGTCAGGGAAAAATCCTGGGCCCGCGCGACCAGCATGCGCCACATATCGCGCGCCTGCTCGCCGCGTAACTCGCCGAACACGGGGTCGCTGAAGACCACGTCATCGGCGTAGCATGCGCCCATCGCTTCGGCGTCCTGCTTCTGGAAAGCTTGATAGAAGCGCCCGATCAACTCGCTGTTGGTATTGGGATGACTCATCGTTGGTATTGTTCCCGTAGCAAAGCGGATGGTGCCATCGACCTTCTCCTTATGGCCGGCCTGTCTCAATGTCACGCGCGAACGAACCGCTGCGTTCGTGTCATATTGTGCCATTCAAACCGCCGCCGTCTCCGGCTCCGGGTCTGGGTCATTGCCCTGGGTGAGACGAGCGGCTAGCTGCCAGCCTGGACGTTATGGCCTCGAACCCGACCCGCCGCCGCGCGGCTTGCTCGACCCGCCAGCAAGTACACCGCCAGCGCGATCCCCGCCGCAACCGCAGCAGCAAGATAGAGCGATGATGCAAAACCGCTGGCAAAGCTGGCATGAGCAGCAGCCGCGAGCGGCGCG
The DNA here is from genome assembly GCF_900141745.1 of Paraburkholderia phenazinium. Taxonomy (NCBI): domain Bacteria; kingdom Pseudomonadati; phylum Pseudomonadota; class Betaproteobacteria; order Burkholderiales; family Burkholderiaceae; genus Paraburkholderia; species Paraburkholderia phenazinium. Next base: position 2,983,541 of record NZ_FSRM01000002.1, read on the forward strand.
CTCATCGCCGGCGGCAGGTGTGCGCTCGCCCCAGCCGCATCACCGGCCAATACACGCGACAGAAAGCCCGCGTCGAGTGCGCTTCGGAGCGCGGGAGTCAACTCAGGCCGCGCATAAAACGCGGACTGGGTGCGCGCAGCCAGCACTGCACCGAGCACGCCGACCGACGTCACGATGGCGGTAAAGCGCGTGGTCGTACTGATACCTGATGCCATGCCGGTACGGTTCGGCGGAACGCACGCCATGATGGCCTTTTGCGTGTCGCCGTTAAGAACGCCCGCGCCGAGGCCCGTCACCACCATTCCGATCGCCACCAGGCCATAACGCGCCTCGCCTGCAACCAGAGCAGTCAGAAGATTGCCCGCGCCGATCAAAAGCAAGCCCGTGCTGAGCATCGCCATAGCCGAGAGACGCCGGGACAACACCGCGCCGACATACGGCCCCACCACCATGGCAAGCGCAAACGGCAGCATGCCCACGCCCGCCGCGATGGCCGGTAGCCCAAAGGCGTTCTGCAGATAAAGCGGCAGAAAGGTCATCATGACCTGCGCGCATGCCGCATAGCCAAACATGGCGAGAACCGCGGCCACGAAGCGCGGCTGACGGAACAGCGCAAGGTCCACCATCGCATGTCGACGCACGCGCTGCAGTTGAACGAAGGCCACAAACAGCAGCGCCGCCGCCGATAGTTTCACGCCGGTCGAGCCGCTCGTCCAACCCGCCGACGGTGCCGCGATCAACGCCCAGATAGCCACCGCCAGTCCGACGCCAAACAACAGGCTGCCCGCTACATCGATAGGTCCGGCTTCGGGGTTGCGTGAGTCCTGGATCGCACGCCACGCGCACACAATCAACACCGTGCAGACCGGCAGATTCAGCAGAAAGATCCAGCGCCAGCCGAGCCATTGCGTAATGACGCCACCCACCAGCGGCGCCACGGTCGTCGCCAGTCCCATGCAGGTGCCCCACACCGCCCAGGCACGCACGCGCTCGGGACCCTCATGAAACGTATTGGCGATCACGGCGAGCGCCGCAGTCACCAGCATCGCCGCGCCCACGCCCTTCACGGCGCGGGCAATATTCAGCAGCAATGCCGACGGCGCGAGGCCGCAGCCGAGCGACGCCAGAAAGAACACGGCGAGCCCAAGCAGCAGCATGCGTTTGCGGCCGAACCGGTCGGCCAGGCCGCCCGCCGGAAGCAGACACGCCGCGAAGGCGACCATATAGGCGCTGACGACCCATTCCACATCGGCAAAGCTTGCGTGGAACGAGCGGGCAATGGACGGTAACGAGACCGCGACCACATTGGTATCGAGCACGATCAGCGCGCAGATTGCGGAGGTGGTGCCAAGCACAAAGCCTGCGTTGCGGGGGAGGCCCGCCGGCGCAGGCGAGACCGGCTCATTGGTTGTTTGAGGACGCAGCGCGTCGCGAGTCTGGGACATAGGCATAGGTGGGTCGATAGGTAAATCGATAGCTGGACTAACGCCAAACGGACCCCATCCTAGCCGTGCTGCTATTTCCTGTCATTGCCACAGACTGACAGAATAATTAATCTATTTGGTAATGCAGACGACAACTCGGTCTGCGTCACATCCACTGGATCGCCAAGGTCGCGAGGCATCTTTGCTGCTCGCGGGTGGTCGAGGAACTGGATATCGTCGCGACATTCGTTATATCCTATGGAATACAGCGGTAGGTAACGAATGGCGCGCGTGCTCTGTGGTTCCCAAACTCAACACCCCCGCCAACCCGCTGCACCACAAACCGTAACCGGCAACCTGGAGCCAAGATTGGTGCGCAGTCGATCCACCCTGTCCGAATCGCCGGAACATCCCGGCCGGACCGCGAAGAGCTTTTCAACCACGATCACGGCGTTGAAATCCGCCACCGATCGCGGGCGCGCCGAGTTGATCCGCGATGTCGTCGATGCCTTCAGGCGTCTCTATGGCAGCGTATTGCGCTTCGTACAGATGTTCGCCGACGGCCAGGACAGTTTTCCTGCGGCCGGCAACTCGGGCTCACACTCGTTTAGCCAGCTTCTCGCCATCCTCGGCGAGCAAGGCAAGATGAGCAATTTTGGCCGTCTTGAAGAACTCAGAGCCGCGATCGAGGAAGCCCGTTCGGCTGAGCAACTGCGCGACGCGATTTTCTCCGACGCCCAAAGCAACGACCACGCCGCGCTGCGCAAAGTTGCCGCTGCGCTCGAGCGCCTCGATGCGACCTTCGTCGGCCTGTGCGTCGAACATGTGCTGGAGCAGCACGCCCGGGCGTCTTTAGTCGTGTCGTCGGCAGGCTGATAGGGTGCCCTGCAGCCGACCCGTCAAACGCCCACCGTTATATTCGATGGTATATTTCGCTAGAGAAACTGAAGGTGGCGGACTCGACATTATCCGGTGAACTTCGCCGGCGAGCCCTGACACCGGAACCGGATTCGAGGTCATCATGCAAGCTCCCCCGTTTCGCCTCGCCCGAACCGCCGACGCAAACCGTGCCGACGACGGCGCCGGCGCTCGCCTGCGCGTGGCCGACGCCTGCTGCGCGCCGCCGTCGCCCGGGCAGCTCGCCACCTCGAAGCGGCGCACAAAGCTGACCGAACTGGACCCGCATCTGCATTGCTCCGTGATCGGCACCTGCCTCACGACGCACGAATTGCGCAAGCTGGTACCCAAGTTCACCGATCTCGACCGTCAGCACGCGAGCGACCTCGAGATTCACCATGCCGCGGTCGAACTCGCGATTGCGGGCGGCGCAGGCAGCAAGGCGCTCCACAAGGCGCTCGACGAACGCTATGCCGGCGCACTCCGGCGCTTCGATCAGGCGCGCGACGAAGAGGCATTGCTCGCGCTCTGGAACGAGTCGCTCAAGAACGGCGACATTCCGCCCGCCTACTGGGCACTGATGACCCATCCGTACGCAACGATGCCGGTGCGCCAGGCGGCTTTCGGCGAACTGCACATGCTGTCGCATCTGGTTGGCGCGGCCAATCGTGCGGATATTCGCCGGCTGGTGGTGCTCGAAGAGGAAAACGCCGCGCTTCGCGACAAGGTGGAACGGCAACAGAACCGCCTGCACGAGATCAGCACGCAGCGGGACGCAACAGTCGCGCAGCTAAGCGAACAGGTTGTCAAACTAGGCGCGCAAGCACGCCCCCAACTACCCGTCGACATCGCTAGTCTCGCGGAAAAAGTGAAAGCGCTGGAGGAGAAGCTTGCCGAAGCGAACGAGCGTCTCGCGCTGCACACCAGCCGCCGGGAAGCCGCGGAACAGCGCGCGCTGCAGGAACAAGGAACGGCCGAGGCGCTACGCGAGAGCCGCGATCAGGCGCTGGCGTTGCTAAAGGCCGTGCAGTCAGAATGTCACGCGCTCGAGCGGGCCACGCTCGACGCGCTCGATGAACCGGACGCGCGTCGCGCGAGACTTGCCGGCATACATGGCAAACGCGTGGTGTACGTGGGCGGACGGCCCGGCTCGAATTCGGCGCTCAAGGCGCTGGTGAGCTCCGCGGGTGGCGAACTCGTCGTGCACGACGGTGGGGTGGAAGATCGCAAGGGTCTGCTCGCCGCGGCATTGCCGGGCGCCGACCTCGTGGTGTTTCCGGTGGATTGCATCGATCACGATTCGATGAACATGCTCAAGCGCGTGTGCGAGCGTCATCAGGTGGACTACCACCCGCTGCGAACGGCGAGCGTTGCCAGTTTTATCGACCTGATTACGCGTCTGCATACCGACCGCGGTGACCTGCAAAGCGCGGCACCGAACTCACGCCCGCCTTCGGCGTTTTGCCTGCGGCATGGCTGAAGATGGGTTAGCCGGAGCGTGTTAGCCGGCGCCCCAAGGAAGACTCCACGCCACTTCGGCAATTCAAAGTCGCATCAAGCGGATCAGATCGCCGATCTGCGTGGCGCAGGCCTGTTCGGCTTGCGCTTCGACATCGCGATAGAGGCGCACGATGCTCTCGCCGACCTCGGTGAGGACACAACCGCCGCCGCTTTGGCCGCCCTGCTCTGAAACCGTTGCGGGAGACTTCAGCGACCGGTTCAGCTCGTCGATCAGCAGCCAGGCGCGCCGGTATGACATATCGAGGCTGCGCGCCGCGGCCGAGATCGAGCCGTGTTCGCGCACCGCTTCAAGCAGTTCGACTTTGCCCGGTCCAAGTGCGACGGTCTCGCCCTTGCGAATGCGCATCCGGAAGCGAACCTCGGGCCGTGCCTTGTTGCGGACCTGGGTGCCGGCCTTGGCGCCGGCTTTGGAGTCAGCCTTGGAGGCCACGCGAGTGCCGGCCCGGCTACCCGCCCTTGTGGCGGCTTTAGCGCCGGGTTTTATACCGGTCGTTTTCGCCGGCATAGAAGGATTTTTAGCAGATTCAGCCATGCGCGAAAGCATACACGAAGCCGATTGCGAAGCGGCATCGGGATAGAGCCGCATCTGTCCAGCCAGGGGATGACCTCAAGACGCGCGAGGAAAGCAAAACCGGTAATCCTCGCAACCGGGACAACCCGGTGCAGGACCGGGCTCCTGTCCAAGCGACAAGGCAAGTTGCTGGGCCAGAAATTTTTTCCAGCGCAGATTCTCCACATTGAGCGCGGCCAGCGACGGGAAATACCGCTCGAGCATCGCCGAGACTTCGTCGCGCCCAGTCAGTCCGAGGTCGCGCCACAGGTGATCGGGTCGCAAGCATGCGTGCGCGATGATCGTTGCGAGACATTGGGCATCGTCGGGCAGCACGGCTGGGCTCGCGTACTGCAGCATCAATGCGCGCATTGCGGTGGCAAATTCGACATGCTCGTGGGTGTCCACTGCTAATGCGGCGACAGCGACCGCTGCGGCAACGCCGGAGAACCGGCTTAAACCGGTCAGATCGGGCGCGACCGGCGTGAACCGGAAGTGACGGCCAATGAGCCCGCTCCACTGTGCCGGAGAGAGGCCTAGCAGCGCCCACTCCCCACGCACTTCGCGGGCAGCGATCAGTTTGGCGAACAGACGGGCATCGAAAGAACGTGGGTCGATCGCCGCCTCGAGCCATTGATGCATCCGCACAGCTTTCCAAACCATTACAACGGACGCAGCAACTGCACATCAATCCGTTTGAGCCGCTTGACGTGTCGCGGCGCCGCCATGATGTCGGCGCCGGAAAACAGGATCGGCGCACCGTCTTCAGCACTCAGCGGTTCACCGTCGCATTCATACGCGATCAGCGCGCTCTCGCCCACCGGCGTGTTGAACAGTTCATGCCACGAGAAGGTCACGGCGTAACCGTCCTGCGCCGCCGCGACGAACACCATCCGCTTGAAATCGCCGGGCGAATCGTTGCGCAGACAGGCCTGCTTGATAAGCGCGGTCAGACTGACACCCCGATAGCGGCCAACGCGGCGAATATAGCGGTTGGTCGTAAAGCAGCGTAGATCGAAAGGCGCGGCCAGCATGCTGTCGTAGCTTCTGAGTTGCTCGAGCGTCAACGACAACGGCTGCAGCACGTGACCGGTCAGCGCGAAAACGCTGGCAAGCGCCTGTTCCGGAAGCTCTACAGTCAGATTCATCGAGTCCATGCTTGCAGATCCTCCGCAACGAATTGGGCCGCGCAGCCAGGCAAAGATGCAGCGATTCGCCGCACGCCGCGTCAAGTGGTTGAAACACCCGAAGCGCAATATTTTCGCATATATTACGCCGCAGGCCGCCCAGCGCGGCAGTTGGCCCCACGGCATACCGGATATATCGCGCGGTCTATGCTCCGCTAGTGGGGGTTTCAATCCACGGCGCGCCGTCGCGTCGTAATATAGCGATCTTCATAACGCTACGGGAAATGGCATGATTCGCAAGCTGCTTGCATCGTTCACGGTAGTCGCCGGCCTGGCGGCCGCCACCCCCAGCTTCGCCCAGGACAACACCGTCAACGTGCTATACGCAGGTTCGCTGGTCAACCTGATGGAGCGCAGCGTCGGCCCCGCCTTCGAGAAATCCACCGGCCTGCAGTTTCGCGGCTACGCGGCGGGCTCGAACAAGATCGCCAATGAAATCAAGGGCAAGCTGCGCCGCGGTGATGTGTTTATCAGCGCGAGTCCCAAGGTCAATCAGAGCCTGATGGGCGCCGATAACGGCGACCACGTGAGCTGGTACGTCAATTTCGCCGAGTCGCCGCTGATGATCGGCTACAACCCGAAGAGCAAGTTCGCCGCCGACTTCAAGACGAAGCGCTGGGACCAGGTGCTGCAGGAGCCGGGTATCCGCATCGGCCGCACGGATCCGAAGCTCGATCCGAAGGGTGCGTTCACGGTCGAGATGATGACCAAGGCCGCGGATCTGTACCATCAACCGGACCTCGTCGAGAAGACGCTCGGTGCGCCGGACAATCCCGAGCAGGTATTGCCTGAGGAAACGCTCGTCGGCCGGCTGCAATCGGGCCAGCTCGACGCCGGCTTCTTCTACTCGACCGAAACGTCGGATCTGAAGATTCCCGCGTTCCAGCCGGCTCCCGAGTTGAAGGCGAAAGCAGCCTACACGCTGACCATCCTGAACGACGCCCCGAACAGCGCAGGCGCCGTGCGTTTTGTCGACTTCCTGCTGAGCGCCGAAGGCCGCGCGTTGCTGAAGCAGCATGGCGTCGATGTGATCAAACCCGCTGTGACCGGCAATGGCCAGGCTATCCCGCCGTCGGTGCAAGCCGTGATCGACGCGGCGCAATAACGTCGCGATGAAGCGCGTCGCGGCCAAGCCGCTTGTCTGGCTGGCTGCGCTGCTGGCCGTCTATCTTTGCGCACCGTTCGTCGCCAGTGTGCCCCAGCTCGGCGCAGCCGACTGGGCCAGCGTCGACTGGCATGCCACGTGGTCGGCGGTGGCGATTTCCGCGGGGAGCGCCAGCGTCGCCGCGCTCGTGATCCTGATCGGCGGGGTGCCGCTGGGTTACTTTCTCGCCCGCTCGAACTCGCGCAAGGCGGCGGTGCTCGGCTTCATCGTGCAATTGCCGCTCGCGCTGCCGCCGCTCACGAGCGGCGTGCTGCTGCTGTTCCTGCTTGGACCGTATAGCTGGGTCGGCAGTCTGACCGGCGGCGCCTTGACCGATTCGTTTACCGGCATCGTGCTCGCGGAGACTTTCGTCGCTGCGCCGTTCCTGATCATCGCTGCCAAGTCCGCATTTGCTGCCGTCGATCCGGTCTTCGACGACGTCGCCGCGACGCTCGGCCATCACGCCGGCAGCCGCTTTTTCCGCGTCACGCTGCCAGTGGCGTGGCCGGCGATTCGCGCGGGTCTTGCGCTGTCGTGGCTGCGGGCGTTCGGTGAATTCGGCGCCACCGTGATGGTGGCGTATCACCCCTATTCGTTGCCGGTCTATACCTATGTGGTATTCGGCGGCCAGGGGCTGCCGGCCATGATGCCGCTCCTCTTGCCCACCTTGACGATTGCGGTTGTATGCGCCGCGCTGTCGCTGTACAGCAGGCGGCAAAACGGCATCGATCCACGAGCGGAAAGCGGCGACGAAGCCGCGCTTCATCCCGTGACTTCAATGCCGGCTGCCGAAGCCGCTCCGCTTCAACTCGCCTTCGAACTGAAACGCCATCTCGGCACGTTCGATCTCGACATTGCATGGACACCGGTGACCCGGCGCCTTGCCGTCATCGGCCCGTCGGGTTCCGGGAAGTCTCTTGCGCTGCGATTGATAGCGGGACTCGAGCGCAACGAGCGCGGCACGGTGCGCCTCGGCACGGCGGAACTGGACGCGTTGCCGCCAGAGCAGCGCCAGATTGGCTATATGCCGCAGGACTACGGTCTGTTCCCGCATATGACGGTGGCCCAACAACTGGCCTTTCCCGTCGATGCCGACGCCGCCAGCGCCCGCTACTGGCTCGAGCATCTGGGTCTTGCCGCGCTGGTTGGGCGGCTGCCGCATCAACTGTCGTTCGGTCAGCGTCAACGTGTGGCACTCGCAAGGGCCTTGACGCGCCACAGCCAGTTGCTGCTGTTCGACGAACCGTTCGCCGCGCTCGACACGCCGCGCCGCCGGCGTTTGCAACAGTCGCTGCGTGCGTTGCAGCGGGAGATTGCGGCGGTGACGGTCATCGTCACACACGATCCCGACGAGGCTGCGCTGCTTGCCGACGAAGTCCTCGTGATCGAGCAGGGACGTGTGCTACAGGCGGGCGCACTCGATGCGGTCTATGAACAGCCGGCGACGATGCGCGTGGCCGAACTGCTCGGTCTGCACAACGTGGGCGAAGGGATCATGCGCGAAGCGGGTGTGCTCGAAATTGGCGACGGCCTTGCGGTGAAAACGAACGAGCGCTCGATCGAAGCGGGCCGGCGGGTGATGTGGCGCGTGTCGTCGCACGCGCTGGTGGCGACGCCCGACGGTCCCCACATTGGCAACGTGGACGCCATCGAACTGCGCCGCGGCGAGCGCTATATCCGCGTGGAGATTGGCGGGGCGTATTTCAATATCGCTAGCGAAGACACACGGTTGCATCAGGGTACGCAGCACCGCTTTGCGATTGCTGCGGCGGGTGTGTCGGTATGGTGATCTTCTGAGAACTCGTTTGCGACGTGATCAACAGGTGATCACGCCGCAATCATAGCGAGACAGTGTCCTGCCTTAACGTGGCTTAACCTGCCTTAACCTGACTTAGCCAGCCGCAGCCGGGCAGAACAGTTCGCCGTGCTTGGCGACATACGCTCGCGCACCACTGCGATCCGAGGCGTCGAACAGCACCACACCACCGTCCGAGACGACCGCCAGCGTCGCGCCGTCCGGTGTGTAGCGCAACGCTTCCGGATTGTTGCCCGTTGCGTAGCCGCCGCTCACCTTGCCGCTATCACGCGCAATAGTCGCCACCGCGCCGTCTTGCGGAAACGACACTGCCAGCGTGCTGCCGTCCGGGCTCAGCGCGAAATGATAAGCCGTCGGCGTGCCGCAAAAATGCAGCGTGTTCGCCGGCTTCAGCGTTTGCGCGTCGTATTCGACAATGCCGTCGCGTGACAGCACCAGCAGATTGCCGCTGTGCGGGTCGATTTGCAGATCAAGCGGGCTGGACGCATCGATGGTGCCGATCAGCTTGCGGTTCACCGTGCTGAATACTTCGACCGTGCCCGCCACGCCGTCGGTCGCGAACAGGCGCTTGCCGTCCGCGGACAGCACCAGACCCACCGGCCGACCGAACGGCTCGTCACGCGCGTCGCCGCCCTTCAGATCGAAGCGGCCGAACGGGCGGCCGTTAGCGGTCTCGAACGCCGAAACCGTATTGGAGACGACATTGAACACATACGCGCGGCGACCATCCGCGGAGAGCACGATATTCTGCGGAAAGCGCTGGGCGCGGACCGTGCGCACGATGCGGCCTTTCTCCAGATCGACGAACACCAGCGAGTCGGGACGCAACGAGGTCACATAAGCACGGCGGCCATTCGCGTCCACGGCAACCCCAACCGCGCCGACGCCGCGGCAGAAGTTATCCTGGCAATCGTCCGAGGTCTTGGCGGGCGCATGGCCGTCGATGGTCTTCGCCACGTTGCGGTTAGCCAGATCGACCACCGCCAGCGTGTTGTCGCCATTGCTGGTTGCGTAAAGCCATTTGCTGTCGGCGCTGATGTCGAGACCCGCCGGCACATTGCCGACCGGAATCACCGTGCCCTTCGCCAGTTCTCCGACCGACGCGGCTGCGGCCTTCGCAGCGGCCTCGCTGGCAGAATCGTTGGTGGTGCTGCAAGCCGCCAGCACGAAACACGCGGCCATCACGGCAGCCAATTGACGCAAACCTGGCAGAGCCAATTGCTCCGTGGCTTCATTATGATTAAAACGATCACGCCAACTCATCGCTACTCCTTGTTTAAAACCCGATCAAATAATCGAATCCTGCATAAGCTGTCTTCATACCTGCATTGGCCACGCGTTAGCCCACTCTGGGCGCACATGCCCATAAAAATATTGCCGCCAGGTCTGACTTTCAGGGATTTCTCAAACACTGCAGGCGGTGGCCGAACTCCGGCGGATTCATACGCCAGTGGCGGCATTCACCCGCATGCGCTGCCATACCTGCGTCCTACAGCCAAATCAGCCCCTGCGCGAAGGCATCCTGCCGATGCGCACCCTTGTCCAGCACGGATTTATCTGAAGCAGAAAGATAACGATTTCACGCCGCCCGATGAATCGTTAAATTTATGTGAATTGCATAAGCATTATGTGCCGCTCATATTCACGAATGAGCGGATTTTAAATGAGCGCGACCGGCCGTGTATAGTATTTGTTCGATTTTCCGGGGTTTAAGCGGGGCGCCCCGCACGTTCGCCGTACGAGATTCACATGCAATTCAAATCGGCGACATAAAGCGGCAGAATTTGCAGATATCGCGTAGCGGGTGGCGTCATATTTCCCGACGCCAGCGTTGAATCGCTCCGCTTTATGTCGCGGCACTCCATGTCGTGCGCTTCCAGTCGGCAGTCGCCGCCTCAATCCACCCGGCGGCGTCCGCATCGGCCTGCGCAAGTGCTGTTTCACCGCGCGAGAGGCCGGTCAAACGCAATACCGACACGTTTCGTAGTCCGATCGTTGCCAGCACATAGCGCAGATAAGGGGTAAGGAAATCCACCTGACCGGTTGCAGTGGGCGGTTCCGGTACAGGACCACCGCAAGCAATCACGATAAACACGGGCCGATCGCGTAGCAGTCCCACCTTCCCTTCGCGCGTGCTGCGAAAGGTTCGGCCAATCCGCACCACATGATCGATCCACGTCTTGAGCGCAGCGGGCACCGTGAAGTTATGCATGGGCGTGTCGATGAGCAGCGTATCGGCACACTCCAACTCATCAATCAGCTTCTCCGAAAGTGATAACGCCTGCGTTTGATCAGCGGTGCGTTGCATTTCAGGAGTCAGCATGGCATCGACGAACGAGCAATCCGGATATGGCAACGGCTGCGCCGCCAGATCGCGCTCGACGATCTGCAGCGGCGGTCCATCCATGGTTTGCAAATGCCCGATAAACTGCCGCCCCACTCTGCGGCTATGCGATGCAAGTCCACGCGGACTCGCACTGATGTGCAACAGAACACTCATTGATACTGTTCCCCTCAAAGCGCGGTATTGAAGCGCAACGCCGTGGCGAGCAGCCCCTGACGGTAATAGAAACGATGGCCGAGTGTATTGGTGAGCGGCGTATCCAGTACCAGCTTTGAGCAACCCAGCGCACGGCCTTCAGCCTTCAGACGATCCATCAGCAACTCGCCGTATCCCGCGCTGCGCGCTGCTGCTTCCGTCACCAGATCGTCCACGTAAAAATGCGGACCGTGGACCAGATTGTCCTGCACCCGAAAACCGGCCAACGCCACCGGCTTTGCGCCTTGCCACAGTGCAAGCAGACGATAACCGACGGCCACCTGACGCCGCCAGCGCTCGAGGAATTCTTCGCAGGATGCGAGGTGCGGCCGCAATTCAAGCATCAATGCGTAGCATGCCGCCGCGTCTTCCGGGTCATCCACGTAGCGGATTTCCAGGTTTGGGTCACGCTGCCCGGGTTCCGTTGTCATTGTCCGCCCCTCCAGTCGGCGCTCCATCCCAGCTCGCGTTTCGCCCTGTCGCAGGCGAGCATGCCGTCGTCTTCGGCAATGTTGTAGATGCCGGTCTTCCCGCGCAACACGGCCAGCTCGGCGGCGCGTGCTGCTGCGTCGACGTGGACGGGAGCGCCGCCCGCCGCCGCATCGAATCCGGTGCCAGGGCCGTAAAGCCGGCCGTAGCGCAGCACGACGGCTTCCAGCGGCGCCTGCAGCACCTGCCGCTCGAGGCTGGCGACGCCACGCAGCGAGACGCCGCGTGGACCGTCGAAGTCACTGTCCAGCGGATCGTCCTCGCTGTGTGGCAACGGGCCAACCGCATAGGCGAAGCCGATACTCTGCGCGACGATGCGCCGGACGTCCGCCGCGACTGCCGCGGCGACCAGGTTGCGTGTGCCTTCATCGCGGATGCGGGCGTTGCGCTGCGACGCCTCGGCCATTCTGGCCGGGTCGAGACCAGGCGGGAGGTCGGTAAGCTGATGCATGACGACCTGGGGCCGAACGGCCTCGAGCGCGGCGCGCAACGCGGCCGCGTCGAACACATCGACGACAACCGGTTCCACCCCCCACTCGCGCAGCATGGGCGCCTTGTCCGACGAGCGCGTGGTGCCCACGACGCGCCAGCCGGCGGCGACGAACAGCGGCGCGACGCGGCGCCCGATCGCCCCGGTCGCACCGGCCAGAAAGAGACAATCGGCCATAGCGGGAATCTCCCTGGATTAACGATGCGGCGAACCAGCCAAGCTGCCAGCCCACCCACAAGATGTATGAGTTCGAACATGATATAAGAGTTCTTACATCATGTGCAAGCCACAGTGGGATCCGCTATGGACGATTGAAGAAGGTCGGGAATAAGGAGAGGTTAACGGGCGGGTTGAAGCCGCCGTTCAATCAGCGATTCGCCCCGCTCCATGCTTTCGGCGAGGATACGGCCATCGAGTTTGTTTGGGTCGCTAAACGAGCCGACCGGGATCTTGCCCGTGGGCGAATCGACCAGTTTGATATAACGCGGCGCAAGACGCTGCCCGACGTCGATATCTACCGCGGCCACGGCGATTTTTGCTGCTGGCGCGGCTTGCGAGGGCATCCCGCGCACTGCACAGAGCGCACCAAAAAGCGCGCCGGCAGCGGCAATTGCCAATGTCCCCATCCATTTTGTATTTTTCATGTCGCACTCCTTATGTTGCCGCCTGGCAGGATTGCGCTAGCCACACTCGAACAAACAGGAACACCAGGCGGAATCAGGCGGAAGCGCCGTCATCACACTGCGATGTCCGCTGAAAAAAAGAAAGATGAGCAAGTATCAACGCCGGCGTCGAATCGCACCGCAATCAAACGCTCCGTTCCCCCACAGCGATCGTGTTGATCCGATCTGCCGCCCGGCAATTGCCGTCCCCGCGGAGCGTCGATGCAACCGGTCTGCACCGGCGGGGGAACACCCGCCCCCATCCGGTGACTGCCGATCAGGCTGTTGATCCGCCCGTAGTAAAACCCAGCTTATAAAGCCTTTCTATGAAGGCTTGTTTTTTCTGGTTGGCCCCATCGCGTCCTGCTACTTTTACTGCGCCGCCCCCTGTTGATCGGGGGTCGGCCGTACCGCCTGTTTTTGTTGTCTTCCCTGTGCGTCTTCACGCTGCCTGCTGCTTCACCCTGCTTTATTTTTCTCGCACTGCCGGTCCTCTCTGCGCCGTGCCTGTGCTTCCCCGCGCCACCTGTTCTGCACCGTGCCGCCTGATCTTCCTGCTGCTGCGTTGCGGTCCGGCGCAGGACATATAGCGACTACCGTGCCAGAGGTTCGCAAAGCGTTATGCCAACTGGCCTGGCGGGCGGCGCATCCAACTGGCATGGCCGCTTTGAGGAGGTCCGCGCCGAAACTGTTTCAGTGCTGCGACTCGCCAGCAACGCAAAATTTGCGGAGTGCGCGTCGCCGCATCGGTAAGCCCTGACTGCCGCGCACGGCGGTTGCGCTGCAACGCTTGGTACAGGCCATGCAGCGCTTACTGGGATCGTCACAGGCGATTCACAAAACGCGATCGGCGGCCGTTATGTGCGGTACCGCACGAAGTCCAAAGTGTCTCAATTGTGAGACAGTCGCCGGGCGGGGTAAGCTGTTAACCGAACGGTCCAATTTGCCTGAATGGAGCGTTCCAGGCACTGTCCGTTGGATGGTCCGTGACAGGCCGATCACTTCGCGTGACGCGAAGCGCCAAAGCTCCACCCATTTCGGGCGACTCGCCCGCGCGAGCGCCACCTGCCTGAAAGAAGTCGTGGGAACGGCCTCTATCAAGGCGTTCACGCCTTTTCGCCGTTTAAACCAATCGGCAATACTGGCCCAGGCAAACAGACCGGTACGGGGGAGTTTCTACCGCGCAAAGGTTTGCGCGATTTGACGGGTAATCGAATTGAACAGGTGATCGGTCATAAAAGTATTTGTCCGGTCAAACATTCCGCATAACGAATTAACAATTTCTCAAGAATAGGCTTTCCGGCTTTCTCAGGAATGAGACAGAATTGATACACAACTCGCAACTAGCCGCCTATACTGGCCTTCCGCGACATCTGCAGACCCTGCTGCCTGGTGCACCACGGCGCGGGCTGCGAATGGCACGTCGAAGGATGCGGCCCAATTGCCGTATCCAGATTTGCGCGTATGGCAAGTGCAATTGTTTTGATCTATCTTTGGCCCATGCGTCGCATAGAGCGCAATACAGAGAGACCGACGAAAACACGTCGACAGTCGAATCACCGGGGAATGAAATGAACAATAAACGTTCGTATGAACAAAATAATCGGCGTGCCATTGATTTCTCAATGAGCCGCCAGGACGCTTGCGGGCACGATCCCTTTGGATGCGCCCACAACCAGTCAGCACGGCCAGCCTCGTTGGCGGCCTCGCGTGGAGTGCAACGCGCGATCCAGAGTCCCGTGGGGACGGGTCTGTCCGGGCCGGTGATCCGGCCTGAAGCATGCTTGCATGACCCAGCAACCGCGAGCGCCGCATCGAACCGGGGTTAACATGACCAAGACTGAAACGCCGCATGACGCAGACCGTACGGTGCTCTGCGTTTCCAGCAAACCCGACGAAATTCTCACCAGGTTTCTGGCCGCCTGCGGCTGGCAGGTGGTGCACGCCAAGACGACCGCGCTTGCAGAGCGCGTGATCGAGCGCGACAACATCAAGGTCGGCCTGATCGAACTGCCAGAAGATTGCTCGACGCAATATTTGTCGGCGCTCGAGGCATGCATGCGCCGGGTGGAGACCAACTGGGTCGCGCAGATCGCGCCGGGCCAGGCCGATCACGAGCCGGTCAGCCGTTTCATCCTCGATTATTGTTTCGATTTTGTCACCACTCCGTGCCTGAACGAACGGCTCATTTTCGCGTTGGGCCACGCCCATGGCCTGTCGAGCCTGCGCAAGGCGCGCGTGACGCCCGAGGCTTCGCTGGGCCGTCACGAAATGGTCGGCCAGTGCGAAGCCATGCAGCAGCTCTACCGCCACATCGACAAATGCGCCGTTACCGATGCGCCGGTGTTTGTCGCGGGCGAGTCGGGCACCGGCAAGGAACTGACGGCGCGCGCCATCCACGTACGCTCGCCGCGCTCGGCCCAGTCCTTCGTCGCGATCAACTGCGCGGCTATTCCGCCTACTCTTCTGCAGGCCGAACTGTTCGGCCATGAACGCGGCGCCTTCACCGGCGCGGTGCAGCGCAAGATCGGCCGGATCGAAAGCGCGCATCAAGGCACGCTCTTTCTCGACGAGATCGGCGACATGCCTCACGAGTGCCAGGCCGTGCTGCTGCGCTTCCTGCAGGAAGGCACCATCGAGCGCCTGGGCGGCAGCAACGAAATCAAGGTGGACGTGCGGGTGATCTCGGCGACCCACGTCGATCTGGAAAAGGCGGTCGAAGACGGTCGCTTCCGTTCCGACCTGTATCACCGCCTGTGTGTGCTGCGGCTGATCGAACCGCCGCTGCGCGAGCGTGGCAACGACATCAAGCTGCTCGCCAACTACGCGCTCAGCATGTACCGGCAGGATGGCGCACGCAAGATTCGCGGTTTTTCGAGCGATGCGGTAGTGGCCATGTCGCGCTATGGATGGCCCGGCAATGTCCGCGAGCTGATCAATTGCGTACGCCGGGCGGTCGTGATGAGCGAGGGCCGTTTCATTACCGCGGCAGACCTGGGCCTGCCGCAGACGGCGAACGTGCCGGCTGTGACACTCGCCGAGATTCGCAGCAAGGCGGAAAAGGATGCGATCGTGCAGGCGCTGCAACGCCACGGCTACAAGCTGACCGAAGCGGCCGCGGACCTCGGCGTCTCGCGCGCCACGCTGTACCGTCTGATGCACGCCAACCGCATCAATCAGGATGGCACCGCGCGCTCCGTGGACGCATCCCCGGCGCAGGACGACGAAGACAGTGAGCGGGACCTACTGCGCTCGCTCACGGTTTCGAGTCATTGAATCGTCTGGGTGAATCGCTGCGCTGTAGTCGGCGCGCATTTCAGTGCGTGTCAGGGCCGGCTTCGGGATCGGAGCGGTACACAGCGATCCCTTCCATCGGGTCAGGCGCTTCGCGCCATGGCGCCTTCTCCAGCATCCGGACGGTGTTTTCATAGCCGGCGGCCCAGCGTCGCTGGATGCCGCTCGTTGAGAAATCGATGTCCTTGTGCAGATCGTCGCCCGCGAGACGCGGCGCGTCGAGCTCGATCACCTGCATGGTGGTCCCGCAGCCCCAGCCGAGCAGTTCTCTGACCTCCGGGGTATCGCGCTGATCGGCGGGGATGTACTGCTCCAGTTCACGAATGACGTGCCGCAGCCGGTGAATCTGCTTTTGCCGCTCGAGGTGGCTTTCAGACCGGCTGGAATACTGGATATCGCGTTGCCGGCTCATCGCCTGCCAGACCGACTTCGGCTCCCGGCCGTGTGCCGGCCACAACTGCACGGCGAAAATCACCGAGTCGCTGCGGGGATGGTCGTCGAGCACCGCCTCAAGCGGTGTGTTGGAGTAGATGCCGCCATCCCACCAGCTCTCCCCTTCCAGCCGCACCGACGGAAAGCCCGGCGGAAACGCCGCGGAGGCCATCACATGATCGACATCGAGCGGCGCATCGCGATTCGTGAAATAGCGCATGCGTCCGCTGCCGACGCTTACGGCGCCGACCGTCAGACGCGTTTCCTTGCTGTTCAGGTAGGAAAAATCGATCAGCGAGAGGAGCGTCTCCCGCAACGGCACGGTCGAATAGATTGCCGCCGGCTCCATGATGCCCGCGGGGTGGATGCCGAACATCGCGGCCGGACTCGGTGCGAAGAACGCCGGAATACCGCGCGTCATGATCGACAGGTTGCGCAGCCACTCGTCGAACACGGGCAGCCAGCCGGAAGTCGCGCTGCCACGATAGGCCACCTGCTCCCAGAACTGCTTGAGCCGGTCGATGCGTTGCTCGCGCGGATTGCCTGCAATGATCGCGCCGTTGATCGCGCCGATCGAAGTGCCGATCACCCAGCCGGGTTCGACGTGCGCTTCATGCAGTGCTTCGTACACACCGGCCTGATAGGCGCCCAGCGCGCCGCCGCCCTGCAGCACAAGGACGATCTGGCCGGCGATATCCTCGCCGTGCGACGGTTCCGGCGAGTCTCCGGGAGCGTGACTCGGTGCTTGCTTGGCCATGGTGCTTCTCCGTTTGTGAAGTGTAACGACCCACATGGGGCGGTCGGACATTCGAACGGGTTCGCAGGACGCGAGCCTTCAACTGCTGGTGGCGGCGTAGAACGGTGTAGGAAGACAGATCCCGCGCGCACCGGTTGAGGACCATCATGGCACGCGTACATGTCAGCAAGCAATGAAACGAAGTCGGCCCGGAACCGCCTGACGAATACTCCTGCCCGAGCCGGCGGTCGCGCTCACAGGCGACATGAGCAAGGCGCCTGGCGCCCGCGGCATTGCGTTGCTATGCTGCTAGCAGATCATTCTCTCAGGAGTCCGCTTGACCGGTCCGCAGCTCTCCCGGACACCCGCGCGGACCGCCCACCCCGTCGCCGCTCAGGCGAGCCCATGCGACGAACTCGTCATCGGCGCGCAGCCGCCCGCGCCCGGGCGCCCATGCCGCTACAAGCGGCTCGCTCTGGCGGCCACCATCCTCGGATCGAGCATGGCGTTTATCGACGGCTCGGTGGTCAACGTCGCCCTGCCCTCCATCCAGGCGGAACTCGGAGCGAGCGTGGCGGCCATCCAGTGGGTCGTCAATGCCTATCTGCTGTTTCTCGGTTCGCTCGTGCTGGTGGGCGGCTCGCTCGGTGACAAGCTCGGACGGCGCACCATCTTCATCACCGGTATCGTCATTTTTACGCTGGCCTCGGCCGGCTGTGGATTCGCGCCGAACGCGGCCACATTGATCGCCGCACGCGCGGTGCAAGGCATCGGCGCAGCGTTGCTGGTGCCCAGCAGTCTGGCGATTATCGGCGCGGTCTTCGATGTAGACGAGCGCGGCAAGGCTATCGGCACCTGGGCGGGGGTGGGTGCCATCACCTCGGCGGTGGGGCCGGTGGCGGGCGGCTGGCTGGTCGACGCGTTTTCGTGGCGGGCGATCTTCTTTCTGAATCTGCCGATTGCCTGCGCGACAGTGGCACTCGCGCTTGTGGCGGTGCCCAACAGTCATAAGACCGACGCGCCGAAACTGCTCGACTGGCTCGGCGCGGCGGCCGCTGCAGCGGGGCTCGCCGCGCTGACCTACGGTCTGACGATAGCCTCCACGCGCGGGCTCGCGGATCGCCGGGTGCTTGGCCTGATCGGCGCGGGCGTGGTGGTGCTGATCGCCTTCGTCATGATCGAGGCGAGGAGCCGCAACCCCATGATGCCGCTCGACGTGTTCCAATCGCGCGATTTCGTCGGCGCGAACCTCGTGACGCTGCTGCTGTACTTCGGCCTGGGCGGTGTGCTGTTTTTCCTGCCGTTCACGCTGATTCGCGCTTACGGATACAGCGCCACTGCAGCCGGCGGCGCGTTGCTGCCGTTGCCGGTGACGATCGGGCTGCTGTCGCGCTTCACCGGCGATCTGACCCGCCGTTACGGCGCGCGAGCGCTGCTGACAGTGGGACCCTGCGTCGCTGCGGCCGGCTTCGCCATGCTGGCGTTGCCGTGGGTGCGCGGCGAGTATTGGAGCGGCTTCTTTCCTGCGATGATCGTGCTCGGGCTAGGCCTGACCATCACCGTTGCGCCGCTGACGACGACGGTCATGGCGGCGGTATCGGCTGAGCGGACCGGGGTTGCCTCCGGCATCAACAACGCGGTCGCCCGGGTGGCGAGTCTGCTGGCGATCGCCGTACTCGGAATTGTGTTTGTGTGGTCGCATAACACGGCGCTAGCAGCGCGGCTGGTTCAGTTGCATGTGCCGCAGGAGGCGCAGCGCGCGGGGCAGTTGCTGGAGCCGGGTGCGGATTTAGCAGGCTCGTCAGCGCCGAGCGCTTCCGGCGCGCACGACGCGGCACCGAGGGCGGCGCAACCGTTACCGGCGTCTGCGTCCGCAGCTTCGCCAGATTCACCCGCGCTTGCCCGCGCACAGGCGGACGCGCTCGGCGCAGCGCTGCGCGCAGTCGCGCTGGCCTCGGCTGCTTGCGCGCTGGCCGCAGCGGCCCTCGCAGCCGCTACCGTGCAGCGCCGCAAATGACGTATCTGCCGAGCAGCCAGGCGTCTAGCGTCTGGCTGACACACGCCCGCGGCCGCAGGCGTGCATAATCGTTGCACAGTCTTAGCTTACGATTCACCGACGCGCTCGACGCAAGGCCGGTTTATCGTCGATCGGTCCCCATCGTGCGGAACTTGCGTAGCCAAGCCGCTGTCGTTTTATATTTCAGTCAATCCGGCCGAATTGGCCCGTACCCGGACGGCGCCGATCATCGCGGCCGTCCCGCTTATCCCCTATGCGCAAACTACTCATCGTCTGGTTGTTGATCCTGTTCGCTGCGCCCGCCTTCGCTGCCGCGCCAGCGCCGGCCTCCACGGCCACTCCGCCCGTCACGCTGACGCCTGCTCAGGCCCGGCAAGCGCTGGTGGTCCTCAACGACCCCAAACAGCGGGCCCAGATCGTCGACACGCTGCACGCAATCGCCGCAGCCGGCGCGCTTAGCGCACCACCGGCCTCGGCGTCCACGGCTGCCTCTGCGCCGGCTCCAGCCTCGGCGGCAAGCGGCGCGGCGGCCACCGTACGCGCCGCGTTCGAATCGAACGGTCTCGCCTCACAATTGGCCCGCGAGGGCGCCCATGGCGCCGTACAGGTGGCGGGTGCGCTGCGCCGCTCGCTGGCGGCCCTGCTCGACGTGACGTCCGTGCGCGTATGGTGGATCGCGTTGATGAACGACCCGCAGCAGCGCGGCGAACTGGGCACCATTGTCCTCACGCTGCTCGGCGCACTGATCCCCGCGCTTGCCTTTGAATGGCTGACGCGCCGCCTGCTGCGCAAGGCGCTCACGGCGCTGGCGAACCGCCGCAATATGGACCCGCGCGAGATGTTTCTCGACGAACCGCCGGAGGTGGTCGCAGATGCCGACAGCACTGCTCCGGCCGCCGACGCAACCCTTGCTGCAACCCCACCTGCGCAAACCGTCTCGAGCGACGGCGATGCCCTTGCCGAGTCCGACGCCGAACTGGCGGCTGCCGGTGCTGCCCCTACCTCCGCCCCTGCCCCCGCTCCTGCCCCGGCCACGCCAGACGCGAACGCTACATCTGGCCAGCGGCACGCCGCGGTCCACTACTCGCTGATGCGCCGTCTGCCGCGTGCCGCGCTGCGCATGGTGGTTCGATGCGTTCCGCTCGCCGTCTTCATTGGCGTAGCAAGCCTGCTGATGTCAGTCCTCTCCGAGGACGGCACTCCGCAAGACCATGCCCTCGATTCGATCATCGATATCTATGTGCTGAGCCGCGTGATCGTGATCGTCAGCGGCTTCTTTCTGCAACCCGACGCGCCACGTCTGCGGCTCCTGCAGATGGGCAGCAGATGGGCAGCGTTTACGCAGCGCTGGGTGGTGATGATCGTCAGCGTGGTCGGCGCGGGCTCGGCGCTCGCCGAGACCGCAGTGGCGCTTGGGCTGAACGACGACGCACACACCGCGCTGATGAAAGTGGTCGCGCTGATCGGCCACGTCATGATCTCGCTGCTGATCCTGCAATGCCGCCGGCCGGTCGCCGCGCGCATCCGGGTACGCTGCGCCGCCAGCCGGTCGCTGGCGGTATTCGGCAACGCGCTCGCCGATTCGTGGGCCACGATCAGCGTGTTCGTCGTGATGGCGCTGTGGTTCGTGTGGGCGCTTGATGTTCGCAACGGCTATCACACGCTGGTGCATCTGGGCGGCATTTCGATCGCGGTGCTGGTAGGCGCGCGGGTCGTGTCTATCGTGATCTTCGGCGCACTCGCGCGGATGTTCGACTCGCAGAACGGCCAGACCAACGACTCTCTCGTTCATCAGCACGCCTACCGCTATTACCCGCTGCTGCGCCACGTCGTCTCGTCGGTGGTCGGCGTGATCACCGTGCTGGTGCTGTTCCAGGTGTGGGGCGCCAACGTGGCAGTGCTGTTCGAGAGCGGCACCATCGGCCACCGGCTCGCTTCCGCGCTGGTGACGATTGCCATCGCCGCGGGCGTTGCGCTGTTCGTGTGGGAAGCGGCCAACGTCACCGTCGAACGGCGTCTGCACCAGTGGACCACTGCGGGTGACCTCGTGCGCGCCGCCCGCCTGCGCACCTTGCTGCCGATGCTGCGCAGCCTGCTGTTCGTCGTGATTGCCCTCGTCGTGGTCCTCACCGGGCTCAGCGAACTCGGTGTGAATATCGGACCGCTGCTGGCCGGCGCCAGCATCTTCGGCGTGGCGCTCGGCTTCGGTTCGCAAAAGCTGGTGCAGGACTTCATCACGGGCATTTTCCTGCTGATGGAAAACGCCATGCAGGTCGGCGACTGGGTCACGCTCGCTGGCGTGTCGGGCACCGTCGAATATCTGTCGATCCGCACGGTGCGTCTGCGCGGCGGCGACGGCTCGCTGTACACGGTGCCGTTCAGTTCGGTGTCGACGGTCAACAATACCAATCGCGGCCTCGGCAATGCTGCCGTGAAGGTCAGCATCATCTATGGTCAGGACGTCGACCTCGCGATCGCCACGCTCAAGGAGATTGGTGCGTCTCTGCGCGAGGATCCACAGTTCAAGGACGGCATCCTGTCCGACTTCGCGTACTGGGGGATCGACTCCGTCGACGGCTCGGCGATAACGATGTCCGGTCAGATCCAGTGCCGCGATAGCGGGCGCTGGGGCGTACAGCGCGAATTCAACCGGCGCGTGGCCCAATTGTTTCAGGAACGCGGCATCCAGATTGCGAATCCGCAGCGCACGGTGTTCGTACGGGGCGATGGAGCGACGCCTCCTGAAGCGGCGGATGAGGCTACAGGGGGTTCGGCCGAGGTGACTGCGCCGGAAGCGCAACCGCCAGTGCAAGGCACAGCGCAGACACCCACGCAGCCGCCAGCACAGGCATCAACGCAAGCGGCAGGCGAAGCACGGCCCGATCCGGCGAGGCGCTCGGGCTCCTGAACCTGAGCCCGCGCCTCCTCAAGGCACCTGCCACCAGCGCGGCAGCAGGCGACGCACCTCGGGACGCCGGTAGCGGTCATCGATCAGATGCACGACACCGGTGTCCTGCTCGGTGCGGATCACCCGCCCGGCGGCCTGCACTACCTTCTGCAGCCCTGGATACAGGTACATGTAGTCGTAGCCGTTGCCGAACTTCGCCTCCATGGTGCGGCGCATCTGCTCGTTGACGTCGTTGATCTGCGGCAGGCCGAGCGTCGCAACAAACGCGCCGATAAGCTGCTCACCCACCAGGTCGACGCCCTCCGAGAACGCCCCGCCCAACACCGCGAAACCCACGCCTTGACCCATGGCCCGGAAGCGCGCGAGAAAAGCTTCACGCGCGGCTTCGTCCATGCCCTGCTCCTGCATCCACACCGGGACCTCGGGATAGCGCTCGCGCATCAACGCCACGACCCGTTGCAGATAATCGAAGCTGCTTAGAAAGCCAAGGTAGTTGCCGGGCTGCACCGCGTATTGCTGCGCGATCAGTTCGACGATCGGCGCGAGAGAGCGTTCGCGATCGCGCCAGCGTGTCGATACGTGGCTCGCGACATGCACCTTCAGTTGCTCCGCCCGAAACGGCCCCTCGACGTCGAGCCAACGGGTTTCTTCCGGAAGGCCGAGCGTGTCCCGATAGAAATGATGCGGACTCAGCGTGCCCGAGAACATCACGGTGGTGCGCGCCGCCGCGTAACGCGGGACGAGAAATGGCGCGGGGATCACGTTGCGCACACACAGCGTCGAGGCACGCGTAGCGGAAGCGCCAGAAACGAGCGTCGTGTCGAACACCGAATGCTCGCCGAACTGTTCAGCCAATGACACGAAATGCATTGCATCGAAATAAAAACGCAGCTGCGTTTCATCGATCGACAACGGCGCCTCCGCCACTTGCTCGGTCACCGCACCGATCAGATTTTGCGCGGCGCTCAACAGGCGCGGCGGCACTTCGGAATGCACCTGGTAGCCCTCGGTCTGCGCGCGATTCAACGCATTCCACTCGCGATTGAGCCGTTCGAGCGGTTTGCGCAGCGCGATGGGGGCGCTCTTGCGCGCAGCGCGGAATGCGCTTTGCTCGAGTGAAGCCGTGTACATCCGGCGCGCCCGGTCGAGCAGGTTGTGCGCTTCGTCGACCAGCACCGCTATGCGCCACTGGTTCAACTGGGTTAGCGCGTAGAGCAACGCACTGCTGTCGTAGTAGTAGTTGTAGTCGCCTACTACGATGTCGCTCCAGCGCACCAGTTCCTGCGCGAGATAGTACGGACAGACGTCGTGCGCGAGCGCCGCTGATCGCACAGTCGCGCGTTCGAGACGGCGATGAGCAAGTGCCGTTCTGCGCGCCTCGTCGAGGCGGTCATAGAAACCTCGCGCGAGCGGACAGGAGTCGCCATGGCAAGCCTTGTCTGGATGCTCGCAGGCTTTGTCGCGCGCCACCAGTTCGAGTGTGCGCAATGGCAACGCGTTCACGTTGCCATTGGCCTCTGCGCCGGCATGCAACACGTCGACGGCATCCAGCGCAAGCGCTCGCCCCGGCGTCTTGGCGGTCAGAAAAAAGATCCGTTCCACCTGATCGGCCGCGCAGGCCTTGAGCAGCGGAAAAATGGTCGCGAGCGTCTTGCCGATGCCGGTAGGCGCCTGCGCCATCAAAGTCTGTCCGTCGCGTGCAGCGCGGTAAACCGATACCGCCAGTTCGCGCTGTCCGCTGCGAAACTCAGCATGCGGAAACGCCAACGTGCCTAATGCCGCATTGCGTGCGTTACGGTGCGCCTCCTCTTGAGTGGCCCAGCCGATAAACCGCTCGCACTGCTCGACAAAAAATGCTTCCAGAGAGGCCGCCGTGTGCAACTGGGACAGCACGGTCTCCTTCTGGCTCGCAATGTCGAAGTAGACCAGCGCCACATGCACCTCGGTCAGACCGCGCGAGTGACACAGCAGATGACCATAAACCAGTGCCTGAGCCCAATGCAATGCGCGGTGATTGTCCCGCATCGCCGCGAGGTCGCCACGATAGGTCTTGACCTCTTCGATCCGATTGAGCACGGGGTCATACCCGTCCGCCCGGCCGCGCACGGTGAGGCTGCGATGTACACCGGTCAGCGTAATCTCCGCCTCGTAATCGTCAGCCCGCCGCCCCGCTACGGTGGCATGTCCCGCGATGCCCTCCGCAGCCGTGGGCGCGGGCGTAAAACGCAGATCGAGATCGCCGCGTTTCGCCGTGAACTCGCACAACGCCCGCACGGCCACAACGTAGGTCATGCGTCCACCCCGGCGTCGATGGCAAGTTCGTCGTCGGCCCAGCGTACGTCGAGCACACGCACCGGCATGCCGTGCTGCGCACAGTATTCGAGCCAGCGGATCTGGTTGTCCTGCAGACGATCGCCGGGCCCCTTTACTTCGATCAGCTCATAGCGCCGCTCGGCAGGCCAGAAGCGCACGAGATCCGGCAGGCCGGAACGGTTGCTGCGAATGTCGCGCAGGAGCCGTTCGAACCAGAGTTTCAGATGCGCGGCCGGCAGACAATCGAGTGCCTGGGTGACGAGCTCGGGCGTCAAAACACTCCAGAACACGAACGGAGACTGCAACCCTGCCTTGCTCTCGAGATGCCGCAGTATCGTCTCGCGATACGCGCCACTGTCGAGTTGCGCGAGGCAAACTTCGAACTGCGCGGCGCGGCGCGCGTGGAAATCGGGCGCATGCAGATCAGCTGGGCCGCGCTGGAAAGGATGGAAAAACGCACCGGGGATCGCCGCGAACACAGGTTCCCAGCACAGCAAACCGAACAGCGAATTGATCAGCGCATTCTCGACATAGTGAACCGGCGCGTGCGGACAACCCAGATGATCGCGCGCGACGTATTCCACCGCGAGAGGCGCAGCGGGCCGAGGCAAAACCAGCGTACTGCGCTCGATGGGACGAGCCCCCGTGCCCCTCGCTACGTGTAGACCCAGACGGCGTTGCAGTCGCGGCAACATGCGAGCGAGACGCTGACGTTCCTCTTCGCTTTCCGGCCCTTCGGCCGCTTCCTGCGCCAGGGCGAACGCCGCCTCGAAACGGCCACAGCGCTCGAGCACCCGCATGCGCCGATGACGTGCCCCCGGCCAGGTGCAGCGTATATAGACGCTCAGCGCCGCGTCCCACTGCTGCTGGCGTTCGCAATGCTGTCCGATACGAAAGAGCAGCTTGGCACGACGCGCTTCGAGCCACGGGTTACCGATTTCGATAGCAGCGATTTCGTCGAGCAGCGGGTCAACGGGCTCATCTGCGCTCAGTGTCTCGAGCGCTTCACGACAGGCGTGCAAGGCGAGATATCTATCCACATCCGCGCGCTGTTGAAACGCCCGTGACGACGGAGAAAACGCCACCGTCTCGTACTGGAACACGCCGAGATCCGCGAGCACGAACTCCGACCAGTCCTGCTGCAGATTGCCGAAGAACATCAGCCTCAGACGTTCGCACAACGGCCCGACGGTGACATGAAACACACGGTCGGAGGTTTGCGGATTCCAGACGTCGTAGGGTTTGGCGTCGTGACCGGTCGCACGCAAGGCGTCGAGCAGATCCGACATGCGGAGCCCTTTGCGTGCCGGGACGTCGGTAAAAATCTGCTGCAGCTCCGGGCGGGTCGCCAGCGCGAATAGCTCGTCGAGGCTTAGATGAGGTGTAGCGTCGATCCAGCCAAGCGCAATCAATGGCGTGGCTGCGAGCAGTGGGCAGCCGATTTCGTCGTAGATCAGGCGGCTGGCTTTGAAAAGCGTGCCTTTGCGCATCAGCATGCGCACGAGCAGCGCCCGCGATGCCTGTGGCAAGCGGCTGAACTCCGTGAGAAAGCTGCGCTCGTCGGGGCCGAGCACGTCGGCGTAGCGCTCGGCGAGCCATGCGAGCGCACGTTCGAAATTCAGCAGGTAGTAAAGCGCCCAGGGCGGCGGCGAGCTCTCCCCTGCCTGGCCGACAGGGGCAGCGGAAGGAACATCGATAGTAGCGACGGAGGGCGCGTCAGGAAACATCGGTCACCACGGGACGATCAATGGACTGTATGTTTGTACAGTATATGATAGCAAACCGCGCGTGGCTGGGGGATGGATTTGGCTATTCAGACGATGGGGCGGCACGTCCGTGAGATGTATCATCGGCAAAACGCTTATGTCCGGATGGCATGTGCCCCACCGAAGGCACGCGTCCCGGAACATCCATACTGGGCGCAGGTGCTATTGCGCGCATCCGGAACGATGCAATGAAATTTGCTGTCAGCAATGTGGTGGCGGGGAGCTCCGATAGGCTCTTCGCGCTCTCCCAGGACTACTCCCGTAGAGTCGAGTGGGACCCGTTTGCGACACGCTCTGCATTGCTCAACGGGGCGGCGGCGCCCGCGGTCGGCGTCGATGAATACATCGAAAGTGCCGGCGGTCTGGTCATGGTGTCGCGTTATGTGTCCTTCCAGCCACCCCGTGTGGCCGCGGTCTCGATGATCGACGGCCCACGTCTCTTGGCCAGCTTCAGCGGCGGATGGAAATTCCGCCAGATATCCCCCACGCACTGCAAGGTCACGTTCACGTACAACTTCAGGACGTCGCCGATCTGGCTTCGCTGGGTGATGGAGCCGATTGCCGGTCTCTGGTACCGGCGACAAACGCGCGCACGGCTGAATTGCTTCAAGGCGTGGGCCGAGACCATCTCCAGCGGATGAACGAATAAACGAATCGGGAGACAATCGGGCGACACGGCCTTGTCACCGGAAGAAACTGAGGCAACCGCTTGCAGTCGACCTGCGGCCCGATATCGCTTCAGGCGCTATCGACCGGCGATCGACTGCTGAGATACGCGGTGACTGCCCCTGTCAGCGCCATGCCCTGCAACTCCTCAGGCGATGCCAGATGCGTGGCGACAATCTCACGATTATCAAGCCGCAGCTCGGGCAAGCGATCGAGGTGCAGTTCAAAGAAATGCACCCGGTCTCTTCGCCCGTCCCAAATGCCGTACACGCTGCCCGCGGGGCGTAATGGGTGCGGCGGGAGACCGAGCTCCTCTTCCATTTCGCGGTGCGCCGCTGCTTCGGGCGCCTCGCCAGGCTCGAGACTACCGCCGGGAAAATTCCACTCGTCGCGGTACGATGAGTGCACCAGCAACAGCGCCTGCCCGACATAGATTGCGACTAGCGCGCCCTCGTGGCGAGGCCGTCGAAGGTGCCACCAGGCGCGAGCGAGCCGGAATCCGAGGCGAAGCGCCATGCGCCAGACAGAGTCGACAAGCATGGCCAGACGCGCTCGCTCATGGCTCTGCATGAGGTCTCTCCTTTCCTTTCATGGTCAGAGGATCTTCCGGTTCGTCGCGTTCGCGTGGGTTAGTCGTTTGGTGTCTGGTGTGCCGCTGCGTGAAAAAACTGTGCGGCTAGCGCGGGTATCGAATGGTTAAGACCTGCGGAGCATGCTTCCCGAAGCGCTGCACCGAAGCCGTCACGGCAAAGGTGATTATTGCGCCGCTTCTGTCTGAAATCTCTCGAGTTCCGCATGCGCCTCATCGACCTTGCGCTGCCGCTCGGCAATTTTCCTGGCACTCTTGCCGTCGGCCTTTGCGTACGTCACCTCTTGCTCCACCGAGTTGCGTTTCGCATCGCAGCCGCTTGTCTGAGCGGAACACATTACCGGAAAGATGATGATGGCGAGCGTAAATGCCTTGATGGTTGTACTCAAGCGGGGCCTCCGGGTGTTTATGCTCTTGGTGTCGAGGTTCGATGCGGCAATATTACTTTGAATTGCGGAGGGGATTTGGAGAATCGCAGCTTGGCGGTCGAGAGTGATGTTGCACACCAAGATGCTGCGAAGGCACTGAGCAGAATGGGGCCGGCGGGCAATTCATTCAAGCGACAGATTTTTCGACTGCTCCAGGAGAGCGGCTACTCTATGTCAAAGCCAGCTGAACGGCCCGGACAACAGTTTCAGTTCAGCGGATGAACGCTCATTCGAAGTATGGGGCGACGGTCAGGCGCTCCCCGTTCGACACACTCACGCTAGCGCCCCGGAACCGGGCACCATGGCAATCACCGTCCACGTGGTTCGCCGACTCAAGGCCAGTTTTCGATTGCGTACCTCCGGCAATCCGCGGTTTCGAAATGCGCCGTTGGCCAATTCACCGTGTGCCGGCCAAATTTCGGCAGCTCATCCTTTGACAGGTCGGCGAGACAACTGCGCCACGCGTCGGCGTCGGCCGATTCCGAATTGCCGCGGCACTGCGGATGGCGCTTTTCGCTAATCATGGCCTCCTCCAGTGCGGTTGCAGCCCTTTCCGGTTCTCTGAGTCGGGTCTCGATCTTCGCGACCTCTTTGTACGCCTTGCTTGTATATTCGTCGTCCAGCGCGATTGCCGCGCGCAGCTTGTCCAGCGCCTCAGTATGCTTTCCCTGTAGCTCCAGCGCTTCGCCCAGATTGACATAAGCCTCGGCATAGCGAGGATCGTGTCGAATGGCCGATTCGAACTCGCGTTGGGCTAACTCGGCTGGCTGGGCGTGCAGTCGAAGCGATGAGTCCGTCGGTATATATTCGTGGCTCGCAATTTTAAGGTACTCGCGTCCGAGCGCATTATGCCCGGCGGCGAAAAAGTCGCGGTCGACTGCTACCCGTTGATATTTTTCGAGTGCCTCCTTATCGCAACCCATGTTTTCCAGTGCGATGCCCCAGTTATAGCGAGCCCACGAGAACTTTCGATCGATCCTTATCGCCTGCCGTGCGCGCTCGATCTCTGTCAGGTAATCGAGATTGTTTTCCGCAATCTTGGACAGTCCAAGATTCGCCCACATGGCGAGCTTCTCCTGATCCTTGGGTGACCCATTTTTCAGAACCTTTTCAAATTCATTTGCTGCATCGGTGTATTGGCAAGACGTCCCTTCCTCGCATTCTTTTTGTGCCTGGTCGAAGACAGACGAAGCAAGTATGTAAGGGCTGTAAATCTGCATCGCAGCCCTTGCTCCCCGAGAAATCACTTCATCTACGTCGCCGCGCTGACTGTAAGCATCAAACAGATACGCTTCGCCTCCGGGTCTAACCACGCGTCCGAAGAGCCGCAGCGCCCCACCGTCCCAGACGATTTCCGCGGTGATATGACCGTCACGCCGGGTAATGTCCTTGATCGCGGTCACCACGTCCTGGACCGACATTCCGGTTCCCGGAACCTCAAGATGCAGGTCCTTTGTTCCTTCTTCTTCGAGCGTATCGTGGATCTCGGTAGGCATGACTGAAGACGCAGAATTGATCATCGAAAGCATGTCTTCGCTGAACCTGCTTTGACTCGTGGACGCGGTGAATCCGCTTGCGACAAGATCGCTCGGCGTTGCGATCGGCTCAATTATCGTGACCGAGCGCAAGCCTGAACTCGTATAGACCAGCCCAATGCCTACAGCGGCGATCACTCCAATCGCAACGAGCCCTTTTTGCAGGTAGCCGAGTCCGCGAAAACCGGACTGCACGGCGCGCACGAACACGCCGCCAGCTGTGGCGACGAACCGGACACCTTGCTTGAAAATCTGTGAAAGTTTCATCGCGGCACCTTTCAGTTCGAACGGGCTACCGGAGCAGTCGGCGAACGCGGCTTGCCATTCTTCCGCCGACAGTAGCCGAGCTCATTGAGATCGTTTCTCGTTCGTTGTCCTGCAATAGAAAAAGGACGAGAGTTCCTACAAGAACTAAAGCCGCGAGACATTCACAATGTTAAAAACGAAACACCGGTCGATCGAATTAATCAAATTTCCGATTTAGCACAGCAATAAGAAGCTGCATCGGGACGCCAACCTGAAAAAGGAGTTTCGCGCGCCGAAGAGGCGATGCTGGTCGGGCACAAGCTGATGGGCGAGCACGCGGACCGGCGCCGCAGCGTAGGCCGACGAGGCGTTTCGGGGCGTAATAGCTGCTTGCATTGCGATTGCCGGACGTGAAGAGCCGGAGTTCAGGCAGTTCCTCGTCGAAGGCGCAGCCGACACGCAAGTACGCATCTGCTTACTGTGTGAACGGCAATTCGCAGTCGTCGAGTCGCGAATCACAGAAAAGCAACCAGAAGCTGCCTGACCAACGGTGGTACCCGAACGACGGCTCCGGCCGAACTCCACTCGACGGTTATCGGGCGGATCGCCGATGCGCTGCCGTCATCGGGTGACGGCTTTGCAGGGTGTTGTTCCATGCATCACGGGATTGTTCTCTCCTCATGGCAAACTCCCACAAGAAAGTTGGGAGTTTCATTTTTCGACCACGCTCCGGCGAAGGTTCACAATAGTGCCGATTGTTGCCACTGCAGCATTGCCAACTGGTGTGGCTCGACGGCTGGTCCATGTCGAAACTTGCCGGATGGATAACGGGCGCTATCGTCCGATGCCGTTGCAGGTGGCTTTCGTTAGAATTTGTTTTCGATTCTTTTATTCGTCTATAACCGGAGGCGAACGTGCCAGGATTACTTCCCCATGTCGACCGCGAGGGACTCCTCGAATATTCGGTCGTTTACACCGACCGATCAATCAATCACATGTCGCAGCTCTTTCAAGGAGTCGTACGCGATATTTCCGGCGCCCTGAAAAAAGTCTACAACGCGAAGTCGGCTGTTGTCGTCCCGGGCAGCGGGACTTTCGGCATGGAGGCCGTCGCCCGGCAGTTCGCGACGAACAGGAAGTGTCTGGTCATCCGCAATGGCTGGTTCAGTTTCCGCTGGTCGCAGATTTTCGACATGGGCGATATTCCATCTGAATCGACGGTGTTGAAGGCGCGTCCGGTCGAACAAGGAAGGCAGGCCGCCTATGCACCGGCTCCGATCGAAGAAGTGGTCGCTGCGATCAAGGAAAACAAGCCGGATCTGGTCTTTGCGCCGCATGTCGAAACTGCATCCGGGATGATGTTGCCTGATGCCTATTTGCGTGCCGTGTCCGACGCTGTTCATGCGGTCGGCGGCATGTTTGTACTGGATTGCATCGCCTCCGGTACGATCTGGGTGGACATGCAGGCCAGTGGCGTCGATGTCCTGATCAGCGCACCGCAAAAAGGATGGAGCGCGTCACCCTGCTGCGCACTGGTCATGCTCAGTCCTCTCGCCCGCGAAAGAATCGACGCAACAACCAGCACCAGTTTCGCGTGCGATCTTCGCAAGTGGCTGCAGATCATGGAAGCCTACGAGAACGGCGGGTTCGCGTACCACGCTACGATGCCTACGGACGGTCTCGCGACGCTGCGCGACGTCATGAAGGAAACCGAGGCATATGGCTTCGACAAAGTAAGAGCGGAGCAGCTTGAACTCGGCAAGCGCATTCGCTCACTCTTGAGTAGCAAAGGTTTCAAAAGCGTGGCGGCCGAAGGTTTTCAGTCTCCGGGCGTCGTAGTCTGCTACACGGACGATGACGGCATACGATCCGGCAAGAAATTCGCCGACGCCGGCTTGCAGATCGCGCCCGGCGTTCCCCTTCAATGCGACGAGCCTGAAGACTTCAAGACCTTCCGCGTCGGATTATTTGGCCTGGACAAACTGCATGACGTCGAAGGCGCAGTCGCCAGGCTCGCCAAGGCGTTGGACAGTATTCTTTAGAGCGCTTTTGCGGTACATGTGCGCATGGCTCGCCCTCGCAACCGAAGCGACAGTAGGGCTCCGGAACTTGCCGGGATAGCTTATGCGCACGCTTCGGTCATTGCCATCATTCGAATATCGGCGTTGATCAAGTGGCTAAGGATTGCTTTTGGGTCATTCGCACGTCGGCGTGCTTTAGCTTATCCGGCACCAACGCGAGTCCAACGCCATTGTCGACACGATCGCAACGAACGGTGCACCCGTTTGCGCCAAACTATCTGACGGGCGCACGAACCTCGCCGTCTACCAGCAGCATGCGCTTCTCGGCCGTGACGATGTATTGCACTTTCTGCGTCGCCGTGACGCTGCCATACGATTCGCCATTTACGAAAACGGAGCCATTCTTCAGTTCAACGATGTCATTGCCGACGCGAGCCCTTCCCTGCGTCCCAACGAGTGTTGCTTCGCTGCGATCCGGCGCAGAAGAACTGCTGACAGACGTGCCAGTCCCCGCGGTGCTTGAACTGCACGATGACTCGCAACCAGCGATGGTCGACGCAGCAAGCGTGGCCAGGATAATGGGAATGCCTTTCATCGATCGCTCCTCTCCTGGACGGCAGCTTATCCACACGGGTTGAGGTTACATTTTTGGTCGCTTATGCAGGATAACCTATTAATAAATGAGAAACTAACTGAACACTTTGGCCCAGGATTTTCCGCGTCCGCCGGGATTCATCTGATGGCAGGCTTGGCGTCCGCACAATCTTCACAACAATAATAGTGCGAGAAACGTCGATGGCAATTGTTTCAGCACCGAGAAATGTATGGAGATGTGACGGGTATCCGCTGTCGGCGAAAGCAGTATGGTCTAACAGCGGAAAGCCAAAAGGCTCACCATCGCGCGGCTCCCATATGAATGCAAAAACAGCGCTTTGTATGGTGAGCGCTGAACGAACCGACAATCGGCAGCAGTCGACCCGTTTGAGTCGCTCAGAACCCGTGACCTAATGTCCGCTCCAACTGGGGCACGAGACGTTGGCCAACACCTCGTCGGCCCGTCACTCCTTCACAGGACCTTCGGAGACGGCACCCGCGACTAGGGAAAGCGGCTCTGTTTCGACAGGTTCGATAATGGCAGCGAGACCAGTCACTGATCGCGCATGGCGTTCAAATAGGGCTAGAAGTTCAGGGCGCAGTCCATCGCCGCGGTGGGCTGCGAGCGCGTGAAACGAGAGAAATGGCAACATGGTCGAACTCCTTTCAAAGGGGGGACAGGCAAGCGCTACGCCGATGACGGCATTGGTGCTCCGGGCCCGCAAGATGCCTGCGATTCGAGCGCACCGCCCTTCGTCCGCCGGCCTTGGTTACTGTGCGATCGCATGGACAGGTTATGGCAGTAGGTCGGCACAGACACCCCGATTCTTGCTGTCTATTTCACGTTGCTACGCGTCCAGACGCCGTCGCTTACGAACGACGCATGTAGTGATCGTCGCCACCACGAGACGCGTGTTGGTTCATCGAGTATTGGAGCAAGAAACGGGGGGCGGCTGACTGCTGGCGCCGATATTGTTCAGGCAGAGGGAGGCGATTGCGTTTCCCTCTTTCAGCCACAGTCAATGAGGAATTCACCATGTCCAGGGAAGATGACAACAAGGCCGTCGTGGGCCGCTGGTTCACCGATTTCTGGGGCAAGGCATGCAACCTCGACATCGTCGACGAACTTGCTGCTCCTGACATGCTTCTTCAATACTCGCTGCACGAGACGCGCCGTGGCCGCGAGGACATCAAGGCATTCATGACCGGTTTCCGCGAAGCGTTCCCGGATCTCAACTTCTGGGGCGCCGCTGATCTCATCGCCGAGGGGGACTATGTAGTCGGCCGCTGGGAGGGTGGAGGCACACACACCGGTCCGGCATTCAGCGACTTCCTCATTGGATCGTTGCCTGCTGCGACAGGACGGAAAATGCGCTTCACCGGCACGACCGTGTTACGGCTCAATGGTGGCAAGATCGTCGAGGAAATCGGGCTGGACGACGGCGTAACAGCGCTGCAACAACTTGGGCTCATCAAGGCAGCGTAATCGAAAGCACAGCGCTTCCGCAGCTTTTCAGCAATGGTGCGTATCTAACGCCACGACGGGCCGGGAACACAGCGGCCCGTCGTGGCGTTATCCGTTCAATGGGTGACCGGCTCAAACCAGTTCGACAGCGGCCGCTCGGCCGCAGACGATAGGCGACCGAAACTGGCCGCACTGAGCCCTACGACGAGCGGCTCAGTCCACCCACTCCCGCCGTTTGGTCCTGCCCCCAGATCAGCGGCGGCTTGTTGGATTCCAGCGGTCACCGTCTACGTACTGGCCGGCAAGCGAGGCTACTCGCCTCCAAAATGCTGATGCCGACAAAACCTGTCTTCGATGACGAGACCCCGCGCGGACATCGAAGAGCTCTCTCGTCACCCGGGTTGAACGACGCAATGACCTCGCACAACCGCTGGGCTGACCGTTATCGAACGGCCTGGACGTCATCGAACTTGACTTGTCGCAACCCGCAGCGGGAAAATTAGGAGTTCTTGCAGCCGCGCCCCGCGGCGACAAGTCGGTGTTCGCGTGCCTTCAATGGAGGTTCGTATGAGTTATCACCTGGAAGGTCGTCTACTCGAAGTTTGCAACTGCAAGGTGCTTTGCCCCTGCTGGATCGGCGAGGACCCTGACAACGGTACCTGCGACACCATTGTCGCGTGGCGTATAGACAAGGGAACGGTCGACGGCGTCGATGTGGCCGGCAATACCATCGCGGCCGTCGCCCATGTGCCCGGCAACATCCTGCAAGGCAACTGGACTGCCGCGATCTATGTCGACGACCAGGCCTCAAAGGCGCAGGAAGAGGCACTACTGAAGGTCTATACCGGCCAGGCCGGCGGACCGGTCGCCGACCTCGCCAAGCTCATTGGCCAGGTCGTATCCGTAGAGCGAGCGCCGATCCGCTTTACCGTGGTTGCAGGCAAAGGCGAACTCGAGATCGGCACGAACTACTACGCCGAACTCGAACCCTATCTCGGCGCGACCGGGGGCCAGACCACGCTGTCCGACACCGTGTTCTCGACAGTGCCCGGCGCTCCGGTGTTTGTCGGCAAGGCCCCGACCTATCGATCGAAGAACCCCGCACTCGGCATCGACCTCGACATCAAAAATCACAACGCCCTGCAGAGCACGTTTGTCTTCGATGCATGAGCCCGATGGCCGGCCCAACGTCGGCCCACGCCTCGCGCCATGTTCACGTGTTCATGCCGGTCCTGGTTGCGCTGATTGCGCTCGCGTGGGTAGTGTTATGGGCGTGGGCGCGCAGTCCATACGGACGCTATCTCGAGCACGGTGACTGGACAGCGTCGGGACCGGCGGCATTTCTGTGCCGTGTTGTTCCTGCGGGCTACGTGGTCGTGCCCGTGGTGCTCTACGCAGTCGCATGGATCCTTATGACAGCGGCCATGATGCTGCCGACCACGTTACCGTTGTTCAATGCCTTCGACCGGTTGACGGCGAGTCGCCCTGACCATTGGTACCTTCTTATGTTGCTCGGCCTGGGCTACATGACGGTGTGGGCAGCCTTCGGACTTTTGGCGCATGCACTTCACAGTGCATTGCTGTCCCTGCTCGCCAGCGTACCCACGCTGGCATGGCACGGCTGGCTGATCGGCGTCGCAGTCATTGCGGTGGCTGGCGCATTTCAGTTCAGCAAGCTCAAGTACCGGTGCCTTGAAAAATGCCGCACGCCCTTGAGCTTCGTCATCGAGCACTGGCGTGGGCACGCGCAGGCCCGGAACGCGTTTGCGCTCGGCGCGCAGCACGGCCTGTTCTGTGTCGGTTGCTGCTGGGCGTTGATGCTATTGATGTTCGCGCTCGGTACCGGCAGCCTCGGCTGGATGCTCCTGCTTGCCGCCGTGATGGCGATCGAAAAGAACGTTCGCTGGGGCAAGCGTCTTAGCACGCCCCTCGGCGTGGCGCTTTTGTCGTGGGCAGTCGTTCTGGTGGTGACCCATGCATGACGCGCGCGGTGGCCTGCTCATTTTGCAGACGATCGTGCTCACTGCGGTGGCGATGCTCGCCTTCGCGGCTAATTCACTGCTGTGCCGGCTCGCGCTGCAGCGCGGGGAAATCGATCCGGTCAGCTTCGCCGGCATCAGGTTGGTTTCGGGAGCGATCGTGCTCGCCGTCATCGTGCGGTTCAGGTCAGAACGGCCCGCGCCCGGCCATGCCGACTGGCTCGCCGCTGCCATGCTGTTTGTTTACGTCGCCTTCTTCTCCTTCGCGTATCTCACCTTGTCCGCAGGCACGGGCGCATTGATTCTGTTCGGGGCAGTTCAATTGACGATGTTCAGCGTGGGTCTGCGCTCCGGCGAGAAGTTCGGATCCGTCGCATGGCTCGGTCTCGCACTGGCTGTCGCAGGGCTTGTCTACCTGGTGTCGCCGGGGATCGCCGCGCCGCCGCTCGTCGGTGCGGCGTTGATGGCGATAGCGGGCGTCGCATGGGGCGTGTACTCGTTGCGTGGCCGCGGAGTGGCCGACCCGCTCGCAGCGACGGCGGGAAACTTCGCGCGGGCGGCTCCGCTTGCCCTCTTGCTGAGCGTGCTTTTCATCGCCAACGCCCGCGTTTACGCGAACGGGGCCGGGGTCGCCCTGGCGATTGCCTCCGGCGCGCTCACGTCCGGCATCGGGTATGTCATCTGGTATGCGGCGCTGAGCAAGCTTACCGCCATGCGAGCCGCCACTGTACAGTTGTCGGTGCCGCTGATCGCTGCATTTGGCGGAGTGGCGTTCCTTTCGGAAGCGATCACGCCGCGCCTGGCTGCGGCTTCCGCAACGATTCTTGGTGGTATCGCGATGGTGCTGACCAGCAAGTCGCGCACATAGCGTCCATCGTGCCGGCGAACCGTATTCCCGATCACGCATGGTCGACCATGCCAACAGACGGCGCGCCATTTCGACTGCGATAGTCATGATCGGCGCACGAAGGTCCGTTGACAGGGGCGGAGCCGACGTTCGAACGTCCCTACCTGGCCGGTCACTGTCCCATGCAAACCGAATGGTTCCCCGGTTCTTTCGTTGAGCTTACTCGACGGCATGCGACCCTTCTCGGACGTCCGATTGCCCAGTATGAACCACCAGAACCCGATCTCAAGCAGACTTTGAGATCGGACCCGCCGCAGGTCGTTGACTCTGGCAGTTTATTAGCTGCCTCGCAACGCTCTGCGGTTTCGCACAAGGACCTCAAATGAGTGAATCGCATTGCGACCAGTTCTTGCATGAGGTGCGCGCTCAAGTTTTTCGCAAACGCTCCGATAAGACACAAGCTGGCTGAATAACCGGTTAATAACGTTCATCTTCGATGGAGAAACTTATGCGCTTCATGTCGAAACTCTCGGCCCTTGGCGTAGCCGCGACCTTGGCGGGTTGCGCAGCAGGTCCGAGCCCAGAAGTAGATGCCGGGAAATTTAGTACCGTTCATACGGTAACGGTCGTTTATCCCGGGAAGGCGGTCTACGCTGGCGGGACTGCATCAATGCCACTTCTGGTTCCTGGCGGCGGCTTACTCGGCGCGGCAATTGCGGGCGCTGTAACGGGTGCCGCCAACGCTAGCGTCAGCAAAGCCCCAGCCACCTTTGACGACCTGGTGACGGCAAAACTTGGGGACACAAAACTCAATCGCCAATTCACTGACGGCATTGAAGCAGCACTGCGAACCCATGGTTACGTTGTTAGCGAGGTCGACGCATCTGCGCCGGGATTGCCAAAATTTACCCGGGACGACCATAACCTGCTGCATGCAAGTGGCCCCGCGTATCGAGATAGCGATGCCGTACTTGTCATTAGCGTTTCGCCACAGTACGTCGCACCGGGGCCGTTAAATTCGTATGCACGTATGGTGGTCGGCGAAATCGTCATGTTCAAGGGAGATACGCACGAATCTGTCCTTCGGCAACGAGTCTATTGGCAGAAGTTCTCGGATCCATATAGCTATGGCACGTTTGCTTCGCTCTTGAACGACATTCCCCACGCGATCAGCGGCCTCGACGAGAGTGTGATGGCGCAAGTCGGCCTCTTTGACAGGTCGTTAGACGCCACTCAACGTTGATGCAGACGGCTGCCCCGGAGATTGCGGATGCTGTGAGACAAGCAGTCTACGGCCGAGCAAATCGTGTTTCCTTATGCTCTCAATTTCTCCGGATTCCGTTCATCGATGCGTGTTCCAATTCCTCTCGCGGGCCGCGTCATTCCACGAATCGGACATTGGGCGGTGCGTTGGCATGGTCTGCTCCTGGCCGAGCCCGGTCCGACGCAGACCTCGATCAATCGCTGATTGCAGCGAATATGTGAAAGGCATAAGTCGACCCACAGGGGACCTTCAGATTTGCGCAGAGCGGCCGTTCGCGTAGCAGATAATGAAACCTCTACCCCCAGTTGCCCCAGACCATGACCCTTACTGCTTTTGGCCCCGTCCAGACCAGTCCCAACGGGGACTCTTTCTATCTGGCAATTCCGGGTACGCCTGCCTCGCTTGTGCTCTGCCTTGCGGATCCCGATCGTCCGTCGGCGACGCTGGACACCCTGCGCGACGGACAGATGGTCTCGGCCGTGGAACTGTACGCGCTGCTGCCGGCCCTTGCCGACGCGCACTGGAAACCCATGGACAGCGGGGCCTTGATGGGCTCGGGATCGGCTGGATCGAACATTTGGACGAGTTGCGGGTCACCCTCACGGTCAACGGCACGACCCGCCAAGATATACCCGGCACGGCGTTCGTGGCCATGACGGAGGCGGCGAATGCCGTGTCGGAGGCGCTCCGCCTCGCGCGCGATGCGATGACCGGTTACTGGCTGGTGACGGCAGGCGGAAAGGAATTCACGGCTTTTATCCGCCCCGATAACAGTTGGTGGGTTGCGGAGTCCGTGTCGACGAACGACGCTCGGCGAATCGCACGCGTGAAGGCCTATCGCACCGATGACGATCCGCAGGCGGCACTTAGAGGGTGGGCGTCCTCGCAGGGACAGCCCGTCATCATCACGCAGCGCTAGGCCGTCGTGTCCATTGACCGCTTGTGGCCGCACTGAGTCGGCCAACGGCCGGCTCAAGTCGACCCGTCTCAGTCGTCTGACGTGCCAGCCATCGGATGACTGCCTTCAGGCGCGGCCACCGCTCCCGAGTGCGAGGACGTCCCCTGAGAGACGTGAACGTTGCGCGGGAAGCAGGTGCTCACCCGCGATTAAACACCTTGCTAATGCTTGCTCCACGATCCATGCACGGATCGAGACGCGAGAGTTTGAGCAGATGATCGCGAGATGGCGCTCCCCGCTTGCTGTTTAGATATCCTCGACTGTTGAGGAAACTTCGGGTTCTTCGTGGAGTCTCCTGTCAAGTCGAGCCAATCGCCTGGAGCTGAGCAAGAATCTGAGCGTCGGAGCTTAGCGTCAATTGTGTCGACGAATCAAACTCCAGAAGCCATATCGTAGAGGTCGACGCGGAGTTGTCCGCATCGGCTACACCATTGATTGAGGATGTGCTACAAGGTGCAGATTTCGCGTGTGCTTGTCGTAGACTCACGCCGGCGTTGTTAGTGATAGCGTTGATTGACATGTTCGACTCCAATATCGATCGTGAAGTCGGTATAGGTAAGCTGTCGGCTCTGTTTACGAGGCAGGTCGTTGCCCGGCACTACCGGTGGCGGCCTCTCACCGACCCGCCTCGATACCTGGCTACTCCTGCCCTCGAGCGCTGATGCTCGCTGAGTCGTTCCAATCAATCAAGATCAATTTACGTCACATACCGTTCGCTATTGGTCAACAGATGTGCGCAAGCCGCGTCAGTGAAACGCGCTGTCGTGAGCCATTTCGAACAGCTTGTGATTGTCCCGGTAGTCCACGTGAACGCCGACAATAACGGGACCCGGCGTGTCGAGTGCCGTCTTCATGACTGAAGCGATGTCATCTGCCGTCCGGATCATGAGACCCACCGCACCGAAGGCCTCCGCATACTTCACCGGATCCACCGGTCCGAACGCGATCCCCGATGGACGGCCATATTTGGCGATCTCCTGTACCGCTACCATGTCGTACGTACCATCGATCAAGACCATATGAACGAGGTTCGACTTGAGCCGGACCGCCGTTTCGAGCTCCATGCTTGAAAACAGGAAGCCGCCGTCACCGGAGATCGAGATGACCTTCTCCGTAGGTCGCACCAAAGTCGCGGCAATTGCCCAGGGCAGCGCGACACCAAGCGTCTGCTGACCATTCGAAATCAAAACCTGGCGTGATCTGAAGCTGTAAAGGTAGCGGGCAAACCATAGATGGAACGATCCCATATCCAGACAGAGCGTTACATCGGGATCGAGGAATTTCTGTAGCTCATGCACGATCCTCAGCGGATGGACCGGAGCTCCCCCGAGCCGCGCAGCTTCGTCGCTGAGATGAGCTCGTTCTTCCCTGATCGCGCGGAGGATGGCCGAGGAAATCGGCGATTGCTCTTTACGCTCGGTCACCAACGTCAGAGCCGAAAGAGTCTGATCGATATCGCCAATCAACTCCACGGCCGGACAATAGTACGAGTCAAGATCTGCGGGAAGCACGTCGATGTGAATGATCTTGCGGTTGCACTCTTTGTTCCAGAGAGAGGGCCAATATTCCACAGGGTCGTAGCCGACCGTAATCACGAGATCGGCGGCCTCAAGCAGCCGGTCGGCCGGCTGATTGGCAAGCTGTCCGACGCGCCCGCCGAAGTCTGCCAACAGATGTGCCGCTATCGCACCAGCCGACTGGAACGTACCCACCACGGGCAAGTGGTTCGCGGCGATCAACTGGCGCACAGCACTTGCATTGGCAGGTTTGCTCGCCAGCAACCCAAGCAGCACGACAGGCGTTTGCGCCGCGTTGATCAGACGCGCCGCTTCCGCTATGGCGGCACCGTCAGCAGGCCCCTGCCCTGAGAACCCCGGGGTGACAAGCAGCTTGCCTTCGGCCGGCGCCGACATGATGTCTCGCGGCAGGCTGACGAACGCCGCACCGGGACGACCTGACTCCGCCGCACGGAACGCATTGCTGACTACTTCGGCAACGGCTTGCGGAGCGCCGACGGCCGCGCTGAACTTGGTGACGGGCTTGCAGATCGATACCGAGTCCATAGTCTGATGAAGATGCTTCAATGCTTCGTCGGTTGCAACCGCGCCACCTAGCGCGACGACCGGATCACCTTCGGAGTTTGCTGTCGCAAGACCTGTGACGAGATTCGAGACGCCAGGTCCCGACGTGGCGATGCAGACGCCGGCTTTACCCGTCATGCGACCGATCCCGCCCGCTATGAAGGCTGCATTCTGCTCGTGCCGGCACACGACTGTCCGTATCTTCGAATCGACCAAGGTGTTAAACACGGCATCGATCTTTGCGCCTGGAATGCCAAATACGTATTCAACACCTTGATCTTCCAGTGTGCGGACGACAAGTTCGGCTCCCGTTCGGGCTGAGTTGTCAATTTTGCTAGACATCGTTTATCTCCTAATGGGCCTGTTCGGCGTACGCGAGTTCACCGGCGGAGTTCTTGCTCAGATCCGCCTTGAGGAACGATTCGTTTTCTGGCAACGCGAGATGGAAATCCGTCAGCGCTTCGATGCGAAGCCGCAAGGGGGCGCTCGAACATGCCAGCAGATGACCGCCATGTTTGCGGTCCTCGGATAGAAAGTGAAAGTGATATCCGGCGATACTGAACGCGCTGGAAAATCCCGGCGACCATAGCCCCACGAGCGTACCCCGAATCGCACTCAGTTCGAACTCGGCCTGCGCTTTAGCTGCGTCAATCAACCGGGCACCGCTCTGAGGGGGACTCACCGCGCGCATATGGGCATGGTGGAATTCGCCGTCGAGTCGTATCGCATAGAAGATGTTGTTCGATCTTCGGTACGCGTCGCACTGTTGCATCAGGACATCGAGTGAGTCTGCCGGCCCGATTGAAACATCGACGTCGGGTGTAAAGCGCGTGACGACCGCGAACGGCGCGCAGGCATCCACAGGCGCCTCCGAGACCGTCCCATCACCACGCGCCCGGTAGATAAGGCCGTCAAGCACGACCATCTCTCCGTCAAGGTTTTCGAACGTCCCCAGACCGAAGTCGCCGTGCTTCAGGATTACCTTCGACGAGATTGCGCCGGTGTACACCCCTTCCACCAGAGCACCTGAGGTTGAAACCTGGAAGAGCGTATGCAAAGGCGTATGAAAGTATTCCGCCAGCGCCGCCGCGACGATGGACGACGCACTGGTCCCGGTTCTCGTCATTTCAACTTTTAGCGCGCGCTCAAGGACGGAGGGAATAAGCAGATTGAGTTCAGGCACGTGTCATATCCATAGAGTGACTGCGCGGCGCCGCGCACGACAGGACCATCGATCGATGGATGAGGCGCCGCCGTGAAGCGGCGATGCGATAAAACCAAGATATTCCCGACCGCCCCGCAGAGGAAATCGTCTCTGCGGGTGCCTACACGCAACCGATGTATGACGGAACCTATACGAACGCATGTTGCCTCAGCGCCCTGGCAAGAATCGCTCACCAGCATATACGCGCGTATGTCGCGCGGCGACTCAAGTACGAGCGGCGGTACCGTCAAGTAGGCTGTCTACCCCTCTGGATCCGCAGTATCTTTAGTTGGGGAAGAACTTCGTAAGCACGCTGTTGCCCGGTATAGAGCCTCGCGGCGAAGCCGGACCGATGTCCTCCCCCGTTCACCATTCGCCTGCGCAGAAACTTTATGAGCAACGCACCTGTCACCGCACAGCCTGCGCCAGAATCCACACTTGCCGCAGGCGCACTGTTGAGTGCGATAGGCGGGTTCCTCGACGCCTATACATATGTCGGTCATGGAATGGTGTTTGCGAACGCCCAGAGCGGTAACGTTCTGTTAGCGGCGCTGGCAATTGTCAACGCGCAGTGGTCTTTAGCGATTCGCCATATTCCGCCAATCATCGCCCTCTTTGTTGGGACCTTCTTCGTCCGAGCAGTTCAACTGATCAGCCCACGTCTGGGACTGCGATCCGCCACCGTCTGTCTTGCAGTCGAGGCACTTGTATTGCTTGGCAACGCCGCGCTGCCGGCCGACATAAACGATTATCTGAGCACTGTGTCTATTTCATTCGCCGCGGCGCTGCAATGGTCTGCATTCGCGAACATCGAAGGATGGACGTATACGTCGATCGCGGCGACCGGCAACCTGAGGCAACTTGCCGACTCAATATTCACCCTGTCCGTCGGTGTTGCGCCCGCTGTAGGTAATTCGCCTCGAGCCCGCGCATTTGCGGCAATCTGTACTGGATTCGCCCTGGGCGCAGTAGTAGGCGCCTTTGCGACACACACGATGGGAAACGCGGCCGCACTCCTGCCGGCCGTATGCCTGATAGGCATGCTGATGATGATCGATATCGCTGCGCAGTTCCCCTTGTAGGTCTTCTCCGCCGCCGGATAGCCGCATGAGCAAGAGAAGCCGCAATTCGGGGGAAGTGCAAGGCACCGGACGAGCATACATAAGTATGCGTTCGTCATCCGAGATGATTGAATTGAGAACCATGAGTTCTATAGCACTCCGCGTCCGAGCCAATTATTCTGAAGCCTGAAAAGTTGGAGAAGGTAGGCGCCTGACGGCCGGGCGACCGAACTACTATCGGTCAAACTTCAAATTTTCCATACGACAATATTTACACGTCGTTATCGTCGCGTTCATCCACAGTATTTTTAAAATATTTCGCTAACCTCATCAATGACAGGTGAATATATGATCTCGAAAAATGTAGCAATTGGCGTCGTAACAGCCGTCGTGCTGTGCACGGCAGCTTATGCGCAAACTCCGGCAGTAAGCTCGATGAGTAATGACTCGAATGCCAATTCCGCCGCACTCGACCAAGGGCAGTCGACAAAAAAGGCCGAGCGTGCGGCGAATCGGGCTTTCGCTAAGCGGATCAGGCAGACCCTCTACAAGACCAAGGGTCTCGAGGACTCTGACATCGTCGTCTTCGCGAAGGCCAAGACAGGGCAGGTGACGCTATCGGGGTTCATCCTGACTGAGGACCAGGATCACATTGCTACAGCTGCCGTTGGCAAAGTTCAAGGTGTCTCCTCGGTGACCAGTAAACTGACTCTGCAGGAACAAGGGGGTTAAGCAAGCTGATAGCCCGACCGGCGGCGGCCGGGCGGGCGCGCTACTTGACGCCATACCCCGCGAGAGGCTCTCTGAACGGTTCGGTCATTGGGCTGCGGGTGCAACTCACGGCATTAAGGACGAGCTAACGCTTCGGCGCGGGCCAACCAATCGCGTAGCACCTCGCCGCTGCAGGGCGATGGAGGCAGCGCGGTCTCGCGCAAAGATCTTATATCCACGCCCGCGTGCGCCAATTCGAACGCATGCCCGACGAGCCAACTCTCGATGGCGGCAGCCGAAGCTTCGAGGTGAAATTGCAGACCAAGCACATGCGTGCCGATCGAAAATGCCTGGTTCGGGTAAAGCTCGGTGGAAGCCAGCCGCTCAGCGTCCGCTGGCAAATCGAACGTATCGCCATGCCAATGCAGGACCGGCACATCCGCCGATAGAGGTGCAAGCACCGACTCCTTCCCGGCGGCCGTTAACATCACCCTCCCCCAACCGATCTCCTTTACTGCTCCCGGGTAGACCTTTGCACCGCATGCTCTTGCGATCAGTTGCGCCCCGAGGCAAATCCCCAACAGCGGCATTTCCATGTTCAGTCGTTGTTCGATCAGTGACAGTTCATGGCACAGAAACGGATATCTGCCTTCCTCGTACGCGCCGATCGGTCCACCGAGAATCACCACGACGTCGGGTGCGCGGATATCGAGGTCCCGCAGGTTCCCCGTAGGCGCCTCAACGTACTCAATCCGACACCCTGCTTCAATGAACGCCGGTTCGAAGGCACCCAGATCTTCGAACGGCACGTGACGAATGGCTAGGACATGCTTCATTGCTTAAACCTCGTTGACAGCTTGCGTTGCTGCGAGTTGATATTGCTCGTGCGTCGACGCGAGTTCCTCCCGGATGCGCGTGCGCGCTGCCGGCTCTCGACGATGGAGGGAAACAATCCACCCGGCGCCTGCTGCCAGGTAAGCGAAAAAG
The DNA here is from genome assembly GCF_900141745.1 of Paraburkholderia phenazinium. Taxonomy (NCBI): domain Bacteria; kingdom Pseudomonadati; phylum Pseudomonadota; class Betaproteobacteria; order Burkholderiales; family Burkholderiaceae; genus Paraburkholderia; species Paraburkholderia phenazinium. The sequence goes on from NZ_FSRM01000002.1 coordinate 3,028,362, forward strand.
ATATAGGGGAAGTAGACAACCGGCGCGGGCGGCAGCGGATAGACGCTGCCGATGGCGGGGATCATGAGTAGCAACAGCGCCGCAACACAGTAGCCAACGTCGCGCCGGCGCAGTTGTCCGAGCCGGGAGAGGTACACGGGTGCTGCGATCGTGATCAAGAAGTACGGCACGAGGAAGCCAAACGCGGCCAACGTGCCGACCCAGTTGAATATATCGAGAGGGGCATTGTGGGCCGCGAAAAGTATCGCCGGAACGAGAAAAGCGATGATCGCCATCAGCGAAACCGCGACGTGCGGGGTTTCGTTCGTCGAATGGGCGTCTGCTGTTGCCTCATGAAAAAGGCCATGCCGTCCCATTGCAAAGATCACCCGCGCCCCTGCATTGATGCACGAAAGGGTCAGCGAAAAGAACGTGAACATTGCACCGAGCGATAGCGGCACCTGCAGAAACTTGACGTGCGCAAGTTCGGCCAAAATGTTCAGCGGCGCATCGATCTTATCGAGCGTGATTGCGTAGCCGGTGAAGCCATCAACCATCACATAGGTGACGAAGACGAAGAATACGCCGGACACGATCAGGCTCCAGATCACCGCACGTGGAATCGACTTCAGCGGATCTTTCGCTTCCGTACCGAACGCAGTCGCACACTCGAAGCCAACCAAGCTGAAAATCGCGACCACCACGCCGAGCCCCATACTTGAGAGCGGCGTATCGCTCAGGCCAAGTTGTTTTGTGTCGATGGCGAAATGACGCGACTGAAGCACGATGAAGCAAAGCCCCAGGATTAATAGCATCGAGGCGCCCTCAAGAATTAGCATCAGTACCGCAGAGAGCTGCACGTTTCTCCACGCGCAATACCACGCAGTGACGGCGCAGACGACAAAGAAAACCAGCGGAGAGACGCTGTGCCCCGCCATCTGGGTCAGCTTGCCCGCGAACACGGCGAACCCCGTCATGCCCGCCATGGCGATTCCCAGATAGGCCCAAACGAGCGACCAACCTGCGACCCCACCTGCGGTGAGCCCAAGTCCTCTGCAGGTATAGGCATACATCGACCCGACCCCTGCCGAGCGGCGTGCAAACTGGTTGAGATTGAAGGCAACGAACAGCAGCATTACGGTACCCAGCGCATACGCCAACCAACTCATATTGCCCGTATTGGAGAACATCACGGGAATGATCAGCGCGGCGGTCATGGTCGGGGAAATCAGTGCAACGGCTTGACCCAGCAACTCCGAAAAGCTCAAACAATTCGCTCGTAGGGGATTCGTTTCCATGGATTGCACCTTTAGGTCGATGACGACGAACTCGTTTGCCGCGAACAAGATTCGGGCTCCGTAATCAGTAAGCCGATGGTACGATCGCCTTGGACCAGGTGAATCCTCCAGAAAATTAAAGCAGGGTGGACCAGCATGCTGAGACCGTCGGAGATGGGCATCAAGGTGGACAAGGACCAAAAGATGCCTCCTTACCTGCAGATTGCCCTCGCCATCATCGAAGAAATTCGCCGCGGCAGGCTTCAGCCGGGAGGCGCGTTGCCCGGTACGAGGGACCTCGCCGAGCAATTAGGTGTCAACCGCAAAACGGTGATCCTTGCCTATGACGAGCTCACCGCACAAGGTTGGCTGACCCCGGAGCGCGCACGGGGGACGTTCGTGTCGCCGCGTCTGCCGACTGCCCAGCCGGCGGCCTTCGCCTTTCGGCCTGTCGAAACGGCGCCGATGCCTCAGGAGCCCGATTTCCGCCTTCCCGGACAAAAGACCCGTGTCGACATATTGCTGCCGGAGCCGGGAGTACTGATGTTCGACGATGGCGCGCCCGACACCCGCCTCGTGCCTGTCAATGAAATGGCACGTGCGTATCGCCGCAGCCTGCTTTCGCTAAGTCGCGACAACCTGCTAGGGTACGGTGATCCCCGCGGCGCGCGGGCGCTGCGGCGGTCGATCTCAGCGATGCTCAATGCGGACCGCGGTCTCAACACAACCGCTGACACCATCTGCCTGACCCGCGGGAGCCAGATGGCCATCTTCATCGCTGCGCGAGTGCTCACACAGGCTGGCGACACAGCTGTGCTGGAGTCGCTGAGCTATCCCCCTGCAAGAGAAGCGTTTCTCGCAAACGGCGTCGAGGTAGTGACGGCACGCGTCGACGAGAAGGGTATGCGCCTTGACGATCTTGAGAAGCTTTGCCGGAACAAGCGTGTGCGGTGTGTCTACCTGACGCCGCACCATCAGTTTCCGACCACGGTCCTGTTGCCGCCTGAACGGCGCTTGCGGCTACTCGCGCTCGCCGACCAGTTTGGCTTTGCAATAATCGAGGATGACTATGACCACGACTTTCATTTCTCGCACCGTCCGATGCTGCCGCTCGCTAGCGCCGATCAATGGGGCAAGGTCGCGTATATCGGCTCGCTCTCCAAACTGCTTACGCCAAGCTTGCGGAGCGGTTACATTGTCGGCGCCAAACGGTTCGTCGACCGGGTTGCGGAAGAGATTCTGCTAATTGACCGACAGGGCGATCCGGCAACAGAGCTAGCGGTGGCCGAAATGATGGAAGCTGGCGAGATCCGGCGTCATGCGCGTAAGGTGCTGCGCATCTATGATGACAGACGAATGTTGTTCGCCGATCTGCTAAAGCGCCACTTCGGCTCAGCCATCGACTTCGAGCTGCCCGATGGAGGGCTTGCTTTCTGGGTACGATTCGCGGAGAACGTAGACGTTGGCGAGCTTGTCTTAAGCGCCGCCCGTCATGGCGTGAAAATCCTGCCTGGGGCGACCTATTCGATGTCCGGCGAACCGACTTCGGGTCTTAGACTCGGCTTCGCAAGCCTGAACGAACGCGAACTCACGGAAGCGGTCTCAAGGCTTGCGTCGAGCTGGCAACGCCTCGGCCTAGGGGACGCATAGGGAGGCTGCGCTGGTAGGTTGCCCAGCGCAGGTAGGACGTGATTCAACGCCTTTCGTCAACCAGCGAAACGTCAGCTTTCCGACTCAAAGAACTCGTCCCCAAGCAACATATCCTCGAAAAAGGCTCCGTAGGCTTTCTCCGGGTGACGGATATGAATCTCCAAAACCCATAGCAGCGGCGCAGGATGAAAAGGCACTTCGGCGAGGGGCCCCTCGTACACCACCGCATGTGGAAAGTCCGAGATACGATGGCCAGATAAATCGAGATTTAGTTTCCACCCGAGTTCGGTCGCGCGGCGCTCGGCGAATTCGTAGAGCGTCTGACCCGTAAACTTGTCATCACGCCATTTCGCGCGCACTTCGTGGAAAAGCGCTTTTGCGTCACGCGCACAGCGAGTCATTTCGGCATCCGCACCCGTGATAAACGTATCACCGCCGTCGCCTTCCCATTTTTCCCAAACGGGACCGATGTCTATCAGAAAGATGTCCTCCTCACCAAGCACAATACCGGGATCGGACGGTGCCCCAAAGGTCTTCGTGGTATTCGAGCCGAAGCGCACGTACACATCGTGCCATCCACGTCGCATGCCGGCGGCCTTGAGAACGTCTTTCGCCATCTCGACAGCATCCTCCTCGACCATTCCAGGGCGGCATTGCGCGGCGATGGCGTGGATAGCGGCGCGGGTCTTGTCACGAACCGAGAGCATGGTATCCGCAGCAAATGCGGTGCCGACGCGCTCAAGATCGGTCAGGGCGAGTGTACTCATGAGGAAATGCTCCGTACTTTTGTCTTGCGGTTGAAGTTGAAGCCGAACAACGTCTGACTTCAGGGAATAGAGAGGGCAAGACCGCTCGTTGAGGCATCGACCCGTATCTGGCAAGCAAGACGCGAATGGCCCGTCGCTTCGGGTAGGCACTCGAGCAATTCTCGCTCGTCACGGCCAGGTGGCGGCAATCTCGCGCACGACGCCGCATCAATCTCGACCAAGCACGTCCCGCACGCCCCTCGGCCCCCGCATACGCTGGGGACCGCAACACCCAGACGGCGCAACGCGCCAAGCAGCGACTCGTTCAAAGGCACAGCATAAACAATGCCATTGACCTTGATCTGAACCACATCCATGTTGTCGCTTGCCGTGCCGCAAGCGGGGACCGTTGCCCCAAACGGGTCGGCGAAGAATGCCTCAGCACGTAGCCCACGTTTTGAGCTCAAGGCCTCATGCGCTGTCGCAACCATCGCAGGCGCGCCGCACGCGTAGACGTCGACGTCGGCGAGCGAGGCAAAGTCGTGGAGGACGGCCTCATGAACGCGAGTGCCGCGCGGCGTATCCGCATCGGCGCCAACACGCGAGAATACGGGGATGAACCGGAAGTTATCGTGGATGCGAGTCCACGAGTGGACCAGGTCGCACATATACAGGTCGTCTTCTGTCCGACCTCCCCAGTAAAGCGACATGGGCCGCGTCCATCCCTTGGAGAACGCTTCCTCCACGATCGCACGCACAGGTGCGAAACCCGTACCCGTGCAAAGAAAGAGCGCAGATTTGGAAACCGTATCGCTGTGTAGTCCGAAGTCGCCGAATGGACCTCTCCAGGACAGTACGTCACCGCATTCGATCCGCCTCAAGGTGTGGTCACTGAAGAGGCCATCAACAACGCGTCGGACGTGAAGTTCGATGCATCCTTCATGGAGACACGACGTCGCCAGTGAGAAACACCTGTATCGCCCATCAGAGGCCTTCACCTCAATATACTGACCAGACGTATAAGCAAACGTGCACCCTTCTTCCACGCGGATTCTGAGTATCGTGACGCCGGGTACGCAACGTTCGATTTGCACGACTGTGCCTTGTATCAACGCGAACTCATCTGCGTTATGAGGCCGACGCGCGCGCGGAACTCGCAATTGCAGGTCTTCAGTAACAGCCGTGCGAATCATATTCAGCCTATGACGAGTAAATCCATAACGCTAGCCTAGATAAAGCACGGACCTACCGGCACCTCCAGTTTTTCAAAACAGACTGGTCCACGGAAACCAACCATCTGTATGAGCGAGTCACTCGATGGTAAGAGAGCCGTTATCCCTAGATACGATGGTGCTTCGCTATTACCAACGATAGATTAGGGTCTACGGAATGCTCATAAGTTGCCGCATACATTGAGACAGACTGTACGCCCCAAGGTCAAGCAGGGGCGCCCCCCCAAAATTAACCCTCTCCAGGAGGCATCGTGTCGGATCTATGGCGTTTGTCCGCAACTGAACTTGCTCATCTCATTCGCACTCGCAAAGTCTCTGCGAGGGAAGCAGCTGAGGCCGCACTTCAAAGGCTTAACGCGGTCAACCCGCAGATCAATGCGGTCGTCGCGCACCGGCCCGACTGGGTGCGCGAACAGGCCGACCAGGTCGACAGATTATTGGCCCGCGGCGAGGACCCTGGTCCGTTGGCTGGTGTTCCGGTCACTGTGAAGATCAACACAGATCAGGCAGGGTTCGCTACGACCAACGGCACACGACTACAGGAGGATCTGGTGGCGCAGGCCAACAGTCCAGCGGTCGATAATCTCCAGCGAGCCGGGGCGGTGCTGCTCGGCCGCAGCAATGCACCGACCTTCGCCTTGCGCTGGTTTACCAGCAATCTCGTTCACGGCGCCACGCGCAATCCGCGCGATCCGTCGTTGACGCCAGGTGGCTCTTCGGGCGGTGCGGCAGCCGCCGTCGCCGCCGGCATTGGTCATCTGGCACTCGGCACCGACATCGGAGGCTCGATCCGCTATCCGGCCTATGCCTGCGGAATCCACGGAATACGCCCTACGTTCGGACGTGTCCCGGCCTTCAACGCATCCTCGCCGGAGCGCGCAATCGGTGCCCAATTGATGTCCGCGACCGGCCCGATCGCCCGCACGATCAACGATCTTCAAGCTGGGCTCCTCGCGATGTCGGCTCGCGATCTTCGCGATCCCTGGTGGGTGCCGGTGCCCATCGCAGGTACTGCCATGCCGCGCCATGCAGCTATCTGTCTTCGCCCAGGCGGACTACAGATTAGCAAGGAGGTCGAAGCAGCACTGCTGGACGCAGGACGCAGGCTTGCAGACGCCGGTTGGACGGTGGAAGAAATCGAGGATACGCCGTCAATCCGCGAGGCGGCTCAGGTGCAGGAACGGCTGTGGCTTGGCGACGGGTTCGCAGGATTGGTCGACGCCGTTGCGCGCGACGGCGATCCCGGCGCGCATGCGGTGGTCGAAGCCTCGCGCGCCAAGGTCGCAACGCTGCCCGCCGATGTGATAAGTCGTGAGCTGGTACGACGCACCACCTTGACACGCCAATGGCGTCAATTCCTGACCACATATCCAGTGCTATTGCTGCCTGTATCGGCGGAGCTGCCGTTCCCAGACAACCTCGACATGCGCGGCAACGAAGCTTTCGAGCGCGTGTGGGAAGCGCAACTAACGATGAGAGCTCTGCCTGCTATGGGGTTACCGGGCCTCGTTGTCTCCACAGGCCTCGTTGGTTCGGTACCTGTAGGCGTACAGATCGTCGCCGGTCACTATCGGGAAGATCTGTGTCTACTTGCAGGCAAAGCGATCGAAGCTCGCGGCACGCCGCCGTCTCCAATCGATCCTGTCGTATAGGCAAGCTGAAAAGGCATCGTGCCCGTCCCGAGCCGGCCCGCCGCCTCGGTCGAGATTCGTATCGCAATGTATCCATAGATGAACGGGACACATACGCATGCACTTGACCAGCCTTCCCGACACAACCTAGATAACTCGGCGGCCTTTAATGCATCTACGCCGGACGCATGGAAAGGAGGCCGACTCTGCAAACGCCGTCGGACTGCGTTTCCGGGCCTCTCGCATCTGGCAACGCCCCTGTTAGCCAAGACAAACTCCGGAGGTAGTCGCCATGAAGTTACTCATTCAAGCCGTCGTTCTAGCTATCGCTATCGCCACGCCGATCGCTTGCTTCGCACAGGCAGAGGAGCCTTTGACCCGCGCGCAGATCCTTGTCGAGCTAATCCAGCTTGAACAGGCTGGTTACCGCCCCGCCGAAGGGGTGGATCCGAATTATCCCGCCGACATCCAGGCGGCCGAGACGCGTGTGGCGGCAAAAAATGGCAAGACCAACAGCGTTGGCGGTGCTGTCGGCAGCATCTCGGCATCGGGAGCCCATGCAGATCCTGGTCACTGAAACGACTACGACCATCCCCCGCCGTGCCTAACGGCACTCACATGACCGCCCCAAGATTCGAATGACGACATCGACGATGCAATCGCGCCGAACAATGGCTTGGTCCGCCTCGTCACGCACACGATTCGACAGCCATACGGGCGGACCGCATTTCTCATCCATGCCTGGAAAAGCCATGCTCCTCATCGTTCTCGCCTACCTTGGTGGCGCCCTGACTATTCTCAGTCCGTGCATCCTGCCAGTGCTACCGTTCGTCTTTGCGCGCGCCGATCAACCATTCGTGCGCAGTGGTCTGCCGCTGCTTGCCGGTATGGCGCTCACTTTCGCCCTCGTAGCAACGCTTGCGGCCGTCGGCGGCGGATGGGTGACTCAGGCCAACGAGTATGGGCGATGGCTCGCTACGACTCTGCTCGCCGTCTTCGGACTGATTCTGCTGTTTCCTCGCTTCGCCGATCATCTGATGCGCCCTCTGGTAAGCGCCGGCAATCGCCTGTCGAACTTCGCCCAAAGGGACGGACAAGGCGCTCGCGTAGGGTCGGCGTTGCTGTTGGGTATCGCCACGGGTCTGTTGTGGGCCCCATGTGCCGGGCCTATTCTCGGCCTGGTACTGACAGGTGCGGCGCTGCGCGGCGCCAGTGTCGGCACGACGCTTCTACTCGTCGCGTATGCGGCCGGCGCGGCCACCTCACTTGGAGCGGCGTTGCTGATCGGTGGCCGCGTGTTTGCTGCAATGAAGCGTTCGCTCGGCGCGGGAGAATGGATTCGCCGTGGGATCGGCGCGGCGATCTTGTGCGGCGTGGCAGCGATCGCGTTCGGTCTCGACACCGGCATCCTCGCACGAGTGTCGACCGTCTCTAGAAGTGGAATCGAACAGAAACTGATCGACCGGTTGTCACCAGGCGTGACGCCGCTGGATCCGCGTTTCGTCAAACGATAGCCCTTAGCGCATCGCCAGATGAATCAGGATCTCGAACGGCAGCGCGAGCAAAAGCGCGCCACTGACTCCGAGACTCCACAGCCCCACGAGCCACAGCATGCGTCGAACTTTAATGTCGCACGTCTGCGCGATTCCAGTGTGCATCGCACCGCTCCTAGTCATATTTGGTGCCGGGTACCAACTTCCCTCTGAACACCCAGTACCCTGCCGTTGTGTACACGAGGATTACCGGCAGAACCACGAGAGCGCCAGCGAGAGCGAAAGTCTGGCTAGCCCTTGGCGCAGCTGCGTCAACGAGGGTCAGCGAATAGGGAATCGCATAAGGCCAAACGCTGACGAGCAAGCCTATGTAGCCCAGTAGTACCAGCGCGAGTGCCAGGATGAACGGCATCACGTGCAGCCGCTTTCTGGCCGCCGAGAACATAAACCATGCACCGACCGCAACAAGCAACGGCACTGGCAAAAGGCGTGACAGCATGCCCGCTTCAAACCAGCGTTCTGCAATCCGTGGATCGGAGAGCGGCGTCCATACGGACACAGCGATCATGAAGAGCAGCAGTAAAGCCGTCAGCGGCGTGATGAGAAGATGGAGCCGGCGTTGCAACTCACCTTCGGTCTTGATGACGAGCCAGCATGCGCCCAATAAGGCGTAGGTCGCCATCAGCCCCAAGCCCGAGAGTAGACTAAAAGGCTCAAGCCAGAAGAACGCATCGCCGGCGAAAGCGTTGTTGGCAATCGGAATGCCTTTCAAGTAAGCACCGAGAATCACTCCCTGAAAGAACGATGCGCCTGCGGAGCCACCAATAAAAGCAAGGTTCCATAGGTTCTTTGTGCGATCCGCCTTGCCGCGGAGTTCGAAGGAAACGCCGCGAAAAATAAGGCAAACCAGCATTGTGATGATCGGGAGATAGAGCGCGGACAGCGCGACCGAATACACCAGCGGGAAAGCTGCAAACAACGCCGCGCCTCCCAGCACCAGCCAGGTCTCGTTGCCGTCCCAAACGGGTGCGATCGCATGCATCATCAGGTCGCGCTCGCTCTCGTCAGGAAAGAACGGGAAAATCAGCCCCACCCCCAGATCGAATCCATCGAGCATCACGTACATGAAAAGACCCAGCGCAATGACCGCAGCCCACGCAAATGTCACGTTCATTTCCCACTCCTTTCGAGGCTATGTTGAGCAGCACTGCGCAGCTCAGCTACGGCTAGCGGCCTGCGCCCAGTGCGGCCTATCTCCAGGGTCGGGCGTCCAATAGGCTTTCCCACTTCATCAGGCACAACCGGCCCTTCCCGCAGGAAACGCACGACGTAGTAGATGCCGGTTCCGAACACAACACAGTAGGCAATGACGAGAACCATGAGAGAGATCCCAACACTCTGCGACGTGACCGGCGAAACCGCTTGCGCGGTTCGTAGCACCCCATAGACAACCCAGGGCTGTCGCCCCACCTCAGTGGTGATCCATCCTGCCAGTAGCGAGATAAACCCCGTGGGGCCCATAAAAAGAACGAAGCGCTGATACGTCCTGCTTTCGAAAATTCGCCCCCGTCGCCGCAGCATTACCCCGATGAGCGCCATCAGAATCATCAACATGCCAAGGCCTGCCATAACGCGGAAGGTCCAGAAGATGATCGACGAGTCAGGACGGTCTCCCGGGGGAAATTCCTTGAGACCGCGAATTTCACCGGTCCAGCTATGCGTCAGGATCAGGCTACCTAGATGCGGAACCTGCACGGCGTGACGGGTCACCTCCGAGTTCATGTCGGGAAAGCCAATCAGGTTCAGCGCGGTTCCGCCTTTTTCGGTTTCCCAAAGCCCCTCAATGGCTGCGATCTTGGCCGGCTGATATTTGCGCGTATTCAGGCCGTGCTGGTCACCAACAATCGCCTGAACCGGCGTAAGGACCAGCAATAGCCAGAGCGCCATCGAAAACATCGTCTTGACCGCTGGATCCCTCCGGCCCTTCAGTAAATGCCACGCACCTGTAGCCGCAACGACGAGGGCCGCGACAATGAACGCTGCGAGAGTCATGTGTGCAAGCCTGAACGGAAAGGAAGGGTTAAAGATAATCTTGAACCAGTCGAGCGGAACGACATGGCCGTTCTCGATCTTGATACCTTGGGGCGTCTGCATCCAGCTATTTGACGCAAGGATCCAGAACGTCGAGATTAAAGTGCCGATCGCGACCATCAGCGTGGCGCCGAAATGTGCACGCGGCCCTACTTTTTCCCAACCAAACAGCATGATTCCGAGAAAGCCCGCTTCAAGGAAAAATGCGGTCATGACTTCGTACGTCAGAAGAGGGCCCGTGACGGGACCTGCGAACTTTGCGAACCCCGACCAGTTCGTTCCAAACTCGTACGCCATCACCACACCGGACACGACGCCCATGCCGAATCCGATCGCGAAAATCTTAGACCAGTAAACGCAGAGCTCTTTGTAGTGACGTTTACCCGTCCGCAGCCACACTGCTTCAAGTACGGCTAAAAAGCTCGCCAGGCCGATGCTCAAGGCCGGAAAAATTATGTGGAACGATATAGTGAAAGCAAACTGTATTCGCGAAAGATCGAGTGCGTTCGGATTCATGTCGGTCCCCTTGGTGAAGCTCGCCAACTCTGGTGGCCTGCGGTGCGATTTCTTGCGCTGCAGGCCATCCCATCACGCTTTCAATACACCTTAGCGAAGGTTGGTTCTCGCAAGCTCGACGATTTCGTCCCCTCGTCCGTTAAGGATGGCGCGCAACATATACAGGCTGAAACCCTTTGCTTGTTCGAACTCGATCTTCGGCGGCATAGCGAGTTCGTGTTTTGAAGTCACCACGTCGACGAGCGCCGGGCCGGGGTGTTCGAAGGCGGCTTTCAAGGCTGCAGCAATGTCTTCGGACTCTTCGACCCTAATGCTGAAAATCCCGGCCGCTTTCGCAATGGCGGCGAAATCCGTCTTGCTCAGATCTACGTTGGTGTCGAGATAGCCGCCGGCCTTCAACTCCATGGAAACGAATCCCAGCAGACTGTTGTTGAACACCACGACTTTGATAGGAAGATCGAGTTGCCGTGCCGTCAACAGATCCCCGAGCAGCATTGACAGACCGCCGTCCCCGGACAAAGAGACAACTTGCCGCCCCGGGTTGGCTCCCTGCGCGCCAAGCGCTTGTGGCATGGCGTTCGCCATGGACCCGTGATTGAATGAACCATGCAGCTGACGCCTGCCATTCATGCTCAGGTACCGCGCCGCCCAGAGCGTGGGCGTTCCGACATCCGCGGTAAAGATCGCATCGTCGGCGGCCGCTTCGTCGATTAGCCGTGTCAGATACTGCGGATGAATGGGTCTATCAGGTTCAGACGCAACCGCAAGATCCTCGAGATCCATTCTCGCCGTGGTGTAGTGCGCGATCGCATTGTCCAGAAAGCGCCGCTCATCCTTGTGCTGTAAAAGCGGCAGGACCGCTCTGATCGTATCCTTGACCGTCCCCACGAGCCCGAGCGTAAGCGGTGCCCGATGGCCGAGCTTCGAGCCCTTCCAGTCGATCTGCACGATCTTCGCGTTGCCCGGATAGAACGCGCGGTACGGGAAATCCGTACCCAGCATCACTAGCGTGTCACACGACTCCATCGCATGATATCCAGAGCTAAAGCCAATCAGGCCAGTCATGCCAACGTCGTACGGATTGTCCCATTCGACGAACTGCTTGCCGCGCAGGGCATGGACCACCGGTGCCTTAAGCGCTTGCGCCAGCGCAACCACTTCGTCATGCGCGCCCGCCGTACCACTACCGCACAGTAACGTGACATCTTTCGATGAATTGAGTAGATCCGCCAGACGGTCAATATCGGCAGTCGCGGGAATAATCGCCGCTGGGGATATTTCGCTCCACAGGCCGACCGGGTGCGGACACTCTTTCAGTGCGACGTCTCCGGGCAAAACGATGACAGCGACGCCGTGCTCCTCAATGGCCGTGCGCATTGCTCGTTCGAGCACTCGTGGGAACTGTTCCGGATTCGTCACGAGCTCGGCGAAATGGCTGCATTCCCGGAACAACTCCTGAGGATGCGTCTCCTGAAAATAGCCTAAACCGATTTCCGACGACGGAATGTGTGCGGCAATTGCAAGCACGGGCTGATGATTGCGATGGCAGTCGAACAATCCGTTGATCAAATGAAGATTGCCCGGACCGCAGCTGCCCGCGCAGACGGCTAGCCGTCCGGTCGATGCTGCGTCTGCTCCCGCGGCAAACGCGGCACTTTCCTCGTGACGCGTGTGCATCCAGCGAATCGAACCGAGCTCTTCAAGGCTAAAGGCGAGTCCGTTCAGACTGTCACCTGTTACGCCCCAGATTCGTTCTACGCCAGCGGCGGCAAGGGTTTTTGCCAGATAATCGGCGATAGTCTGTTTGCCCATGGTTTACTCCTGAAAAAATTGGAAAATCGCAAGCCGCTTCAAATTCGGGGAGCGGCTTTCTCGATCTCAAAAACCGCCCTCTTATGGCGGGTTGATGCTCTCGTGTTCAACCAAATGTGATGGCGTACGCTTCGACGCCGGGGTCGAGAAACTGAATAGAAAAGGTGTGATCGCCAACGTCGTGCTTCTGTCGGACCAGTTGATACAACCGATGCTCCGTTACGGTGCCGCTGCCGTCATCGGCGACGTCGGTGCCGTGTGCATCACCGGGTGCACCGCCATCGATACTGACTCGAAAGCGGACGGGTTTGCCGTCCTTGCCCGGACCCAGTACCAGGTGGAGATCCCGCGCATGAAAGCGGTAGACGATGCTTCCCGACGCTGCGGCAAGCGTTGCGCGGTCCTTTTCAACGTCCCATTTGCCCGCAAGACCCCAGTCATTGACAGTGGGCTGGGTGGGCGCAACATAGGTGTGAATCTCGTCCTGCGCCTCGCCGCCTGGTGATGCAAAATTATCCGCCTGTGCGTAACCGATGTATGTCTCAGGCGACTGCAGGTCAGCGACGTCCGCAGGCAGTTCTATCCCCGGCGTAACAGCGTTCGCGGCACTTGAAACTTTCTTCGTCGCATCAGAACTCCCCGCTTCCGCCAACAGAATCTGAATCACCTTCTCTGATTTGGCGTAGTTGCCTTCGCCAAAATTGTGGTGCCGAATCTGTCCGCGAGCATCAATAAAATACTGTGCGGGCCAATACTCGTTGTCGAGACCACGCCAGATCGCATAATTGTTGTCGATAGCCACCGGGTAATCGACGCCAAGTTCATGCGTCGCCCTCTTGACATTGTCAATATTGCGCTCGAACGCGAACTCAGGCGCATGCACCCCGATAACCACCAGTCCCTGACTTTTATATTTGTCTGCCCAAGCTTTTACATACGGAAGCGAGCGCAGGCAGTTGATGCACGAGTACGTCCATATGTTGATCACAACCACCTTGCCACGCAGGTTCTGATCCGTCAGAGGCGGCGAATTCAACCACTGGACGGAGCCGCCCAGCGGAGGCAACGCTCCCTCCACAGGCAACAGTGCTTTGTATGCGCCCGTACTGTGGTCCGATACCTTCATCACTCCACCCGACAGGTTCCAATGAGCCAGCTCGGTTATCCCGCCGCCAAGCCGACGACCAGACCCAATTGAGGGAGCTAGGCCAATCGAATCCTTTTCAGGGGACAAGCGATCTGGGGGCCTCTGCTCGCGGCCACCAACGATTGTCAGCGTCGCTACGATCGCGACTGTCGACGCCGCTCCGATGAGTATTGGCAACATCCTTGCAGCGAACCGTTGTCTGTTTCGCGAAAACAGGAAGGGCAGCACCGGCAAGATGCACAGGCTGAGAATAGCGAGCGCGCCACCGAAGTAGGCAATGACAGTGAGCAGCATCGTCGTTTCCGAGGGTTACAAATCAAAAAGGGCGCCTCGCCTACGCGAGAGCTGTATGCGGTGCATGCCGCTGAGGGCTATGCCACCACACGCAAAGTGGCTGCCGACTCCTGGATAGGCGGCTTGCTGAATCGGTCGAGCACGAAGTCGATAAAGCTGCTCACCTTCGCGGTAAGACATCTGCGTTCGTAGTAGACGAGCGCGATGTGTTGCGGACCGCCGTTTATCTGGTAGCGATCGAGTAGCGGCACCAACCTTGCCTTTGCGATGTCATCTGCGACAAGCGGAATGGGCAGCAACGCGATACCCATGTTGGCCAAAGCCGCAGAACGAACCGCAGCACTACTGGTAGCACTGAGGATGCTGCTCACCGTGATTTTCTGTACTCCAGTCCCGTCAGCGAACTCCCACGAGCGGGCTCCGTCGCGCTCCGTTAGCAGATCATGCTGCTGAAGGCTGAACGGACTGGTAGGCTCCCCCCGCCGCGCCAGATATGCCGGGGCAGCGACTAGGATCTCCTTGATTGTTATCAGCGGGCGGCAGACGAGTGAAGAACTGATTGGATAGCGGTCTGTGGAAAAGCACACGTCGAAGCCCCCTTCGATCACGTCGATCGGCCCATCGGACGTCGTTACCTCGAAATCTACTCGAGGGGCAATTGTGCGATATGACGCCAGCAACGACGCAAGACCAGTCGTAGCAAACACTGCCGGCGAAGCAATACGAAGTACACCGCAGTGGTCGTGTGCGGTACGAACCAGGCCCGACTCGACCTCATCGAGAGCCCGGGTGACGGCGCGGCACCCATCGAGGTAAACCTTGCCCGCCTCGGTAAGTGACAGACTGCGCGTCGAGCGGTTCATCAGACGCATATTGAGTTGCGCCTCCAGCATCGCGACGTTGCGCGTGATTGCGGCCGGTGACTTGTTCAATTGCTTACCAGCAAGAGAAAAGCTACTGAGTTCAGCAACACGCATGAAGACACGGATAGCTTCCAGCTTGTTCATACTCTGACTCATCTATAAAGTGCGACCGACGCAACATCGGTCAGGCGATGTGAAGAAATACCCGGATTCGAGCAAGTCGATTGGTTGCACACGGCCATTCGGAACAGCACAAGACGTGCTGACATGAAATCAAGATACGTGCAGATACACAAAAACAAAATCATACGAATCGGTGCGATCGCCCCTGCTCACGCGTGCGGAGTTCATACATACGTATGTCCGAGCCAAGCAGTACGCTGGATCGATTTCGCGTGGCTGTTGCCGCTGGGCCTGGACCTGAATCCTGACAAATAACTTATCGGTTTCAAAGCCATACCCGAGTATGAAACGCCGATATACACGTGCAATCACCGGCATCGGTTTGTATGCTGGCCTCACGAAATCAGAGCAGTTATCTTGAAGCATGGCCGACGCTGCCTTTAGCCACATCCGTAAAAACGCAATCCATTCCATCAGCCATCACGTTACTCGGCGTAAGGAAATTGCCCTCATTGGACGTATAAATCATGCTTACGATACCTTCCGTCGATGATGACGCTCTGCTAAATCAACGTGGTCTCAATACGGAAGTGCGGAGCACACGCGCCTCAACACCGGTTGATAGCATGTCTAACCTCCAGGCGTTTATCGCGCTAGATCAGATTTCTGCTGCGGCTATCGGGCATGCAGTGCTATCCGCCATTCGCAGCGTCGGCGTTGATTCGCTTGTGCTGGATGCAGACGTAATGTCGATGGTGGAAGAGCGCATTCGAGAATCAAATGATCTCGGCAATCAGATACCGCGCACTAAACACTCCGATGCTGCGATTGAAACCGCCTTGCGCATTGGGGCGCTCGAACTCGACCTCTTAAAGAGGAAGGCAACGCATAACGGCCATACCCTGGATCTGAGACCCACCGAGTTGAAAGTGCTCGAATGTCTGATGCGCCGCGCCGATCAGATCGTGACGCGCACGATGATTTTCGAAGACGTGTGGAATTGCCACTTCGATCCGCACACGAACCGCATCGACGTCCACGTCGGAAAGTTGAGAAGGAAGCTGGCCGCGCAGGATACGGGGCCGCATATTCATACTTTCCGAGGTGCTGGTTACATGCTCAAGTGAGCGCCACGCAGTCACAGCCTTTGTCCCTTTCCGCTGTTTCGCAGAACTCCTACAAAAGTCATGAACGCCATTGTCCTGATCGCACTGCGCCGCCCACTGACTTTTGTCGTAATGGGCATCCTGATCCTGTTGTTCGGCGCAACGGCCGTACGCAAGACCCCAACAGACATTTTTCCCGACATCAAGATTCCGGTTGTCGCCGTGGTGTGGACCTACAACGGCCTGTCGCCACAGGACATGTCGGGCCGCGTTATCTACTACTACGAACGCGCCCTGACTGCGACGGTCGACAATATCGAACACATTGAAAGTCAATCGCTCTACGGGCGCGGTATCGTCAAGATTTTTTTCCAGCCCGGAACCGACATAGCCGCCGCACAGGCGCAGATTACTTCGATATCACAAACGGTGTTAAAGCAGTTGCCTGACGGCATTACCCCACCACAAGTCTTATCGTATAGCGCTTCCGACGTTCCGGTTCTCGATCTGCAAGTGTCAGCGCAAGGATTGACCGCCGCCCAAGTATACGACCTGGCGTCGAACCTGATCCGCCCGCAACTGGTTGCCGTGCCAGGCGCCGCCATTCCTGCGCCATACGGTGGCGCGGCCCTCAACGTAGAAATCGATCTTGACCAAACCAAGCTGATGGCTCACGGACTTTCCGCCGTAGACGTCGGCAATGCGTTGAAGTCACAGAATGTCGTGCTTCCCGCCGGCGACCAGAAAATTGGTGCGCTGGATTTTCTGGTCGAAACGAACGCCAGTCCGGTGGAAGTGGCGACATTCAACAACCTGCCGGTCAAGACCGTCAACGGCGTGACGGTGTATCTGCGCGATGTGGCCTATGTCCACAGCGGCTCACCACCGCAGACTAATGCGGTTCTGGTGAAAGGCAAGCAAGCGGTGCTTATCCAGATCCTCAAGAGCGGCAATGCCTCGACGCTGCAAGTCGTAAGCGGGATCAAGAAAGTGCTGCCAGGCATCATCCGCACCCTGCCACCAGGTGTGCAGATCACTACTTTGAACGACGCATCTGGCTTCGTGCGCGACTCGGTGAAAGAAGTGGTCCAGGAGATGATCACCGCTGCCATCCTGACCGGCCTCACGGTATTGCTTTTTCTCGGGAGTTGGCGTGCGACCCTCATCGTTGCTACGTCGATTCCGCTGGCCATCCTCTGCTCCGTGCTGGCGCTCTCGTGGTGCGGACAGACTATCAATATCATGACCCTTGGTGGACTTGCGCTTGCAGTCGGCATTCTCGTCGACGACGCAACCGTGATGATCGAAAACATCGACGCTCACCTAGAAGCCGGTGCTGAGCTTGAGCCGGGCATCATCACCGCCGCGAACCAGATCGTTGTTCCGACTTTTGTTGCCACGTTGTGCATTTGTATCGTATGGCTGCCTCTATTCCAACTCGGCGGCGTCGCGGGTTATTTGTTCGTGCCACTCGCCGAAGCCATCATTTTCGCGATGATCGCGTCATTCATTCTCTCGCGCACATTGGTGCCGACCATGGCGGCCTACCTGTTACGCGGCCAGGTTGAGCAGCGCAAGCGGGGACCGGTGGAGCATTCGGGCATATTCACGCGCTTTCAGCGCGGTTTCGAGCATCGCTTCACGCAGTTTCGCGTGGCGTATCGCAGCACGCTGACGCGCGTCGTCATGCAGCGACGGCGCTTTGTGACGCTATTCTCCATCGGAGCGTTCGCGTCACTTGCCCTGCTTGGCTTTCTCGGACGTGACTTCTTCCCGGGTATCAAGTCCGGAGAGATCGATATGCATATGAGGGCGCCGGTCGGTACGCGTCTTGAAGACGCATCCGAGATTGCGGTCCTCGTCAACGCATCGATCCGCAAAATCCTGCCTGGCGAGGTCACCAACGTTCTGGACAATTGCGGCCTCCCCGTAAGCGGCATTAACGAGGCGTATAACTCGACCGGCACGATCGGCCCGCAAGACTGCGATATCACAATCAGTCTGAAGAGCAACCGCTCACCCGTCGACGACTACCGTTTCAAGCTGCGGCGCGAACTTCCCAGACTGTTCCCAGGAACGGCCTTCACGTTCCTGCCGGGCGACATCACGGCAAAGATTCTCAACTTTGGACTCCCAGCACCAATTGACGTACAGATAGCCGGTAGCTCACAAGACGCCAATTTCGCCTATGCGCAAGCCTTGGCCGCAAATCTGCGTCGCATTCCTGGTAGCGCCGACGTCAATATCCAGCAAACGCTCAACCAGCCTACCTTGAAGATCGCCGCGTCGAGGTCGTTCGCTTCCGGTATTAATCTGACTGAGGCTGACATTGCCAACAACGCGCTCGCTACGCTGTCCGGTAGCGGCCAGACCGCACCGACCTACTGGCTCGATACCTCAGCTGGTGTGTCGCACCTCGTGAACCTTCAAACTCCACAGGATGAGTTGAGCTCGGTTAACGATCTCGAGACCATTCCTATCGATGGGACGAACGATGGCACAAGTGGTAATGGCCCGCAGCTTCTAGGTGCACTGAGCCGCATCAGCCAGACCGGTACGCCCTTGCTTGCGTCGCACTACAGCATCCTGCCGGTGATCGACATTTTCGTCAGCAATCAGCAACGCGACCTCGGTGCGGTACAGGATGCAGTGGATCACGTCGTCGCGGGTATGAAGCACGAAATCCCGCGCGGCGCCAGCGTACGCCTGCTCGGTCAAGGCCAGACCATGCGCAGCGCGTATGCCCAATTGCTCGCCGGGCTGGCGCTGTCGATCCTGCTCGTCTATCTCGTCATCGTCGTGAACTTTCAGTCATGGCTGGACCCGTTCATCATCATCACCGCGTTGCCCGCCGCGCTGGCCGGAATTGTCTGGAGTCTCTTTCTGACCAACACCACCCTATCCGTGCCGGCGCTGACCGGAGCCATCATGTGCATGGGGACTGCGACTGCGAATTCGATTCTGGTGGTCTCGTTCGCCCGTGAGCGTCTCGCCGCCCACGGCAATGCTGTAGAGGCGGCGATCGAGGCAGGATTTGCACGGATCAGGCCGGTTTTGATGACCGCGCTCGCAATGATCATCGGCATGCTGCCAATGTCCTTCAGCAATACCCAGAACGCACCGCTAGGACGCGCCGTCATCGGTGGTCTGCTGTGCGCGACCTTCGCCACGCTACTGTTTGTGCCGTGTGTTTTTGCACTCTTGCACCGTGACAGAAGCACTAACATGGAGTCGCACGCATGAACGCGAATCAGGAAGTTTCACTCTCGCGCCGTATGCCGGCCTGGCTGCTGGCAGCATTGGCTGCCCTGCTGGCAGCCGGATTCATCATCCTCGGCATCACCCGACGCTATAGCAATGTGGCGGACCTGCGGAATGTCGCCTCTGAGGAATCGATCCCTCAAGTACAGATCATCTCACCAGCGCCTGGGCCCGCAACGCGCTCAATTACGCTACCTGGCACGATCAAGGCGTGGTCTTATGCGCCGATCTATGCGCAAGTCTCGGGCTATGTGACCAAGTGGTTCAAGGATTACGGGGCTCCGGCGAAGGCCGGCGAACTGCTTGCAACCGTCGACGCACCTGCTGTGGACGAGCAATACGAAAGCGCCCTCGCAGACCTCGAGGTCGCGCAAACGAACTACCAGCTCGCGAAGGTCACCGCGGCTCGTTGGAGCTCGCTCGCCGGCACCCAGGCGGTTTCGCAACAGGAAGTAGACGTGAAGGTCGCTGATGCTGCCGTGCAGATGGCGCAAGTCCACGCAGCCGAGCACAAGGTCGCGCGCTTCAAGGTACTGGAGGCTTTCAAGAAGATCGTTGCTCCTTTCGACGGTGTAGTCACGTCTCGGAATACCGACGTGGGCAACTACGTCAACGGAGCCGGTGGCGACGTCGGCGCACGCGGTTCGGATGACGAATTGTTCAGCGTGGCGGACATTCACGAGATGCGAGTCTTTGTTTCCGTGCCACAGGATTACTCCGGAATGCTCGAACCCGGCCTCACAGCCACGCTTACGTTGCCGCAGTATCCTGATCGGGTGTTCAAGGCATCTTTCGACACGACAGCGAACGCATTCAATCCGCAGACGCGCACTGTGGTGACAGAATTGCTCATCCCTAACCCAGATCACCTGATTTGGCCGGGCACCTACGCAGACGTGCATTTCGTCGCACCATCCGATCATGGTGTGCTGATCGTCCCCGAGCAGGCGTTGCTGTTTCGCGCGCAAGGGATGCAGGTCGCACTGCTCGACGCCAGCAATAAAGTACATCTGCAAGGTGTCAAACTTGGCCGCAATCTAGGTCAGACGGTCGAGATCGTAGGCGGTCTGAAACGTTCAGACCGGCTGATTCTCAATCCATCTGCTGGCACGCTAGAAGGGGAACAGGTGCGCATCGCCGCTGGTGTGCCGGGCATTGCGCCTGATGCAAAGTTCCGCCCCCCCGGGGCAGACGCTGCCACCATGAGTGATACGCAGCACGCAAAGGTTCAGGCCGCAACCGACAACGGGGATCAATGATGGGGCGCGCTCGATCTTCTTTCCGGATCACCTGCTGGGCAGCGCTAACGCTGCTTGGCGGCTGCGATCTCGCGCCGGTCTATACACCCCCGCAGACACTCCTACCGGAACGATACCAGGGCACGAGTCCATTCGTCACTGCGAGCCCGCAGGATCAGCTCTCGCACGGCCCCTGGTGGCAGATGTTCGGCGACACGCAACTGGATCAGCTTGAGACGCAGCTCGATGCGTCGAACCCTGATTTACAGGCCGCCGAACAATCTTATACGCAGGCACGCGATGTTGTAGCGGAAGCCCGTTCGGGGCTCTTCCCACAATTGACTACCCAAGCCTTCGTGTCTGGTAACAGGGAGTCCGCTCACGCGTTGTTCCACAGCGGTAGCAACGCCGAGCAGCAGGCTTCGAATGGATATGGCGCGGCGGCAGTCTGGGAACCCGACTTCTGGGACCAGATCCACAACAGCGTCAAACAGGCGAAGGCGAACGCAGAAGGCGTGGCGGCAGACGTTGCATCCGCACGCTTAAGTCTCGAACTGGAATTGGCAAATGACTACATGGCAATCCACGGTCTCGATACCGAGCACGCTGTCTATGTTCAAACGATCCGGCTTTATCAGAACGCAGTGGGAATCGTGCAGCTCCGTCTCGCCGGCAAGATTTCTTCTGGCCTCGATGTTGCACGTGCCCAGAACCAGCTCGCTTCGGCTCAGGCTGCGGACACCGACGTCCAGGCGCAGCGCGCTGTGCTGGTGCATGCCGTTGCTGTGCTGGCGGGGGTGAATCCGTCGACCTTCACGCTGCCGGCTTTGACGAACGCGTCGGCCGCGGTCCCGACGGTACCCGTGGGGGTACCGTCCGACCTGCTTCAACGGAGGCCCGATGTAGCCCAGGCCGAGCGTGCCATGGCAGCGGCCAACGCCGCCATTGGCGTGGCCCGCGCCGCGTTCTATCCCAACATTCGTCTTAGCGCTTCGGTGGGTTTTGAAGATACCGGCTTTGCACTGGCATCGCTACCCAACAGCCTCTGGGCAGTCGGCGCGTCCGCAATGCTACCGATCTTTGAGGGCGGACTGCGCAGAGCTGAATTGCAGCAAAGCAGATCGATATATGTCCAGACCGCGGATCACTACCGCTCGGTTGTACTTGATGCTTTCCGGCAGGTGGAAGACCAACTGGTTCTGACCGACAAGCTAAGCACTGAGGCCGAACAACAGAGGCAGGCATTACAGGCCGCGGCGAAGGTACAAGACATCGCACTGAACCTCTATACAGGCGGCCTCGACAACTACCTGAACGTGACAGTCGCGCAGATAGCCACATTGACCGCGCAGATAGCCGAAGTCCAGGTGGAAACCCGGCGCTTGCAAACGGCGGTTGCACTGGTAGGCGCATTGGGCGGTGGGTGGACTTCCTCGGATCTACCCAGCGGAGATCAAACCATACCGTTTAGTCCGCTACACCTGCACGAAGACGACTAGCTTTGCGAAGACTCAAGCACTACGGCTTACCAAGGGCCGCACTAAGATAGTGTTCGAGGACGGCCGCATCGACCGGCTTCTCGAGAAGCGCTAACGCGCCATTGTTAATGACTGTGGCGCGAAGAGTCTCAGTCGGAAAGGCGGTGACAAAAATGGTGGGTATAGTATGGCCGAGTCGCACCAAATCTTGGTGCATCTCGACGCCAGACATGTTTGGCATTCTCACATCGGAGATAAGGCACGCAGTGTCGACAATTTTTCCAGACTGCAAAAAGGCCTGCGCCGACGGGAATATGTTTGCTTGCCAACCTAGCGAGCGCACCAGGGCGGAGGTTGCTACGCAGACGGCTTCATCGTCGTCCACGATGGAAATAATCTGAGCGATACGCACGCCACGGACCTCGCTCTTCGTGTGAAGTTGTGCGAATACAGGGCGGAATGAAAAACAGAAGGTGGCTCCCCGTACTTGTTACTGTGCGCGTAAAGCTGGTTGGAAGCGCGCAATGTTTAACCAACAATATCCCGAAGAATTCCACCACGCCATGCTACGAGTGGGTGCCGCGACCAAACCATAGTTTGCATCACTCATACTTCGGTATATTCGGCAAGGAGGCAAGTGCGCCGGAGCGAACGTGCATTGCGGTTGGCTGCTACCCCAGCAGGCAGCGACGTAGGAACCCTACGCCGAGGTAACAGCCTTAATGGGCTTTAGGATGGCTTGGCGCGATGTGGATAGCTTCGGCTTTTCTAACCAGTTCGGCTACTGAGCGCGACTCCATTTTCTTCATCATTTGTCCACGATGAATTTTTACTGTTATCTCGCTTAATTCCATTTCCGAGGCGATTTGCTTGTTCATCAGGCCAGCTAACACATAACCTAGTACATCCCGTTCACGGGGCGTCAGGGATTCATACGCGCTGCGCACAGCAGCAAGAGATTGTTCTGCTGAGATGCGTTCGACATCATATTTCAACGCTTCGGCGACAGCGTCCAACATGTCCTGATCGCGAAATGGCTTCGGGAAAAAATCGCGCGCACCTGCTTTCATCGCCCTGACAGACATTTCGATATCGCCATGTCCTGTAATGAATAGCACAGGAATTTGCAAGCCGCTCTTTGCGATTTCCTGATGAAATGTGAGGCCACTCTCGCCGCGGAGCCTGACATCGAGAATCAGACAGCTCGGGCCAGCATATTTTGGAAAGGCTAGAAATTCCTTCGGCGACGCAAATGTCTCTGCACGTAAATCGACGGAGCGTAAAAGCGCACCGAGCGCGTTCCGCATAGACTCATCGTCATCCAAAATGTAAACCACCGGAGACATGTTCGCATTGCTGCCTTGAAGCGGCGTCGAAAGCGCTCCCGAAATCATCTCGTACCCCTTTGATCAGTTAATGCTGTGCGACAACGTCGGCCTCACAATCGCGACCCTTGACGCGTGGAGCCATTAGTCACCGGCGTCGATACCCGCAATTATGGCGTTGCCAAGCTCGGTAGTGCAAACGAATTTCAGCAGAAAATTCCGGTCCGTCTAGCGTCCAGACGCCGGAATTTATTGTCTGATGTTTGTAACCGACATCGAGATGTTTGGTCTGCTCGACCGTTCAGTGAAGAGCTACCATTCAAGCAAACCAATGTGAGGATTATAGGTCGCAAAAAAGCGGTCCATTGGCCTATCTACAGTGCCCTATTTCTCCGAAGATTGACCAATAGCGCGCGTCAGTGAAGGGCAGATCGGAAATCAAGGCAACGCTTTTCGGGGTGACGTCGGCCACTAATTCCCCGCAGACTGGGGAACAGAGAATTGAAAGCAGGCACCGCCTAGAACATCAGAAACTGCCTCAATGCTACCGCCGTGAGCCTCGACAATAGATTTGCAAATGGACAAGCCCATGCCCATCCCTGAGTCTTTCGTTGTGAAGAACGAGTCGAAGAGCGCCGGCGCCGACTCGGCCGCGATGCCGTGACCGGTATCTGACACTGCAACCCACAGCGTATTCTCTTCGTCCATCCGGGTTTTGATTTCAATGACCTTTTCCCTTTGCCCTGTATCGCTCATTGCCTCGCAAGCGTTGACGACCAGATTCATGAGCACCTGTTGCAGCAGGATCCGGTCCCCTCGCACGTTCAGGCTTCCAGAATCAAAATTCCCACGAACGACTATGCCTCCGTTGCGCAGCTGTCCGCGGACCAGTCCGAGCACCTCCCGTATCGCCTCGTTCACGTCGAGTGTGTCGAGCCGAGGTGCCGTCCGTTTGGTCATGGCGCGCAGGCTTGTCACAATATTGGCTGCCCGCATACTATCGGCCGATATCTGGTCCAGCATGCCGCGCACCTCTCCAATATCCGGTGTCTCTCGATTAAGCCATCGCAGCGCGGCTCTAGAGCAGGTACCGATAGCACTCAATGGCTGGCTAACCTCGTGAACGATTGAAGCGACCAGTTCGCCCATCGCCGTCAATTTGGCGACTTTGTCGAGTCTTTCCTGCGTCTCGCGAAGATTGCTTTCTGTCGCAGCCCGCATAAGGTTTTCCGTTTGGAGGTCTTCATAGAGCCGCACATTCTCCAATGAAATTGCTGCCTGTGAAGCGAGCACCTCCAGCATCTGTACATTGTCCACGGTGAAGATGCCTGCGATCAGACTGTTCTCCATGTAGAGCAGCCCCAGTAGCTTGCCTTGCTTGACGAGCGGCACGCAAAGGATCGAGCGTGGCTGACGCTCTATGATGTAGACGTCAACCCCATAATGAGGGTCCTCTCTCGCGTCTCGAAGCACGAGCGATTCTTGCGTCCTGAGCGTGAAGTAGGCGATCGCCGTGGGCAAGATCTCGGGCGACGCCACGCCTCTCTCCATTCTGACGTCGGCCGTGCTCCTGGAATACGTTGCCTGTGCCGCGACGGTCAGGATCCCATCCATGAGAAGGCACAACACCGCCCGGTCGGCTCCTGCGTATTGCTGCACGTTCTCAAGAAGTACGTGAATCAGCCTGGCCAGAGAAATCTCACTCGACAACGCCTGTGCTGCGCGAAGCATCGCGCGCGCGTCGAACTGGTACCCTCGCACCAGATGTTCAGGCGTTACCGCCGTTTCGGCCGTTGGCTTAAGGTACGCGAACTTCTGTTCGATGCGTCGAAGCATCGAATCGGCCCCCCAACACGCGTAGGCATTCCAGGCCCGCTTCATGTAACCTTGCTCGGCGGTATGCCAACGCTGGGCCGCGCAAAAGTGCGCAGCAAGCTCGCACGACAGCCCCTGAAGATGCAAAGCGTCCGACTCGGTAGACAATTGAATGGCCGCCTCGTAGAGACTTTGCGCATCAAGAATCCGGTTTTCCACATAGGCAAGTTCGCCTTGAATCAGCTTCTCTCGAGATAAAAAATTGCTGGGGCAGTTGCTCGACCACTTCGTGACGATCGACAAGCGGTCATTCGCGATACGGAGATGCACCTCCTTTTCCTCCACAGTCGAATGGCGAGCCATCGCCAATCTGAGGAGCGCGCTGTAGAAATTGAATTCCGCAATCTCAAGAAACGAGCGGGACGACCACGCAATTCGATTTGCGTTTTCCTCAGCACGAAGTGCGGTTTCAAAATCCCGGAAATTATAGGCAACCTGTAGTTGATAGGTCCAGAATGCGAAGGCTGCGATGTCGCGATAGAACTTTCCACCAAGACTATTTTCCAAGAGCGCCGCGTAGTCAGGGCAGTCCTCGGAAATTCCCAAGTCAACAGGAGCACCGCGCATGGCATTAATAAACCACGCCTGCGCGACAAACGCGTCGATTACGATCGCAAAGTTTGCCTGCCGCGCGAGGACGAGGCCCTCCTCTACCGTTGACTGTGCGTCGGAAAGTGGCGCTCCGCAGAAGAGCAGATTTGTCGCCAGATGTCGCCTCGAGTAGATCGCGAAGGTCAAGTCGCCTTGTTGCGTCGTGAGTCGGATCGACTCACGGATGTGCTGTCGCGCAACTGTTGCTGGACCGGTCCATGGCAGGTTCAGTGTTCCGTAACACATCTGAACACGCCCCTGGAAACGGGACAGCCCCCTCTCGGGCGACAAACGCATAGCGAGCTCGCCAAATTGGGATGCAGTGCGGTAGTCGCCATACCTGGCGCCTACGACAAGACTGAGGCAGACATAGGCATAGCAGGATGCATCACAATTACCAAATTTCAGACTAAGTGAACTCATTCGCAAGACGACCGTATCCTTGAGATTCAGATCGGTGAACAGAGCCGCCGGTTTGAGGTCAGCGAGTACGTCCATCGCGTACCTCACGTTCTCGTCCTGATTCAGTGGCGCCGCCACCAGATCATTGATGCTTCGGTCCGAATAAAGTGTTCTGAATTCCAGGTATTCCGCGTCGACTTCCTCATCGGTTGGAGACAACGGTAGAACGATGCCTGTTTCCTCGGCGAGATAGCGCAGTCCGACCTGGAGTGCGAGTTTCGGTTGGTCGAGCGCTACGTGCAGGGCGACGCGCAGACGTGCCAGTTCCGCCTTGTTCTTATGGTTCAGCAGGTCAACACGCAACCGACTCAGGCGATTCTCTGCACGGCTCATCTCCATCGTCAGGAATTCACATTCGCCAAGGCGAAGTTCAATCAATGCGCCTATGGTTTCACGCTGGTCCGCGTCCTGCGCAAACATCCGTGCACACGAAAGATACGATCTCGCCGAGGCATAAGCAGTGGCCTCTTTGGCCAGCCGTGCGGCCTCAAGGTTGAGCAGCGCAATCCGTCGACGCTCATCTGGACCGTCCACAACGGGCATCGCCATGTTCAATTGTTGAACGATAGCGAACGCGCCCACTGACAATTCATCGTTTGCGCTGCTTTCCAACAAGTTTCTACCAACGCGCAGGTGTCCTTCGAGACGTTCCCGATAGGTCATGCCGTTGAGAACCGCTTCCCGAAACCGATCGTGCGAAAAGGTGAATCGCCCATCCTCTGTCCAGACGAACTGCGAATCCATAGCGTCGCACAGACGGATTCTTATATTGGTTTCCGACAATTGCATTGCGTCAGCCAACGCTTTTGCAGACGCAGGTCCAGCGAGCACGGCCAGACACCTAAGGACGTCGATAGCATCGGGCATAAACGAATGAAGCTTGCCCTCGAGGAGTTTGACCACGCTTGAGGCACTTCTCTTATCCGCTACCTCAGTCAGGTTCGCACGCCATTCACGTGCAGCGTCATCGTAGTCAACGACGTTCTCGTCGATAAGAGAGCGTAATAGCTGTATGACAAACAGCGGATTTCCTCCCGTTCGCGCGTGCACAGAAGCGGCGAGATCGTCAATTCCGGCAATATCGCCAGCCAGCAGGCTTTTTAGCAGCCTTTTGACATCGTCCTGCGGCAGGGAGGTCAGCGAGAGTCGACGCAGACAGTCGTCATTCGGAAACGCAAGTCCCCATGCGTTCCCCAATTGCATTTCACCTGACCGTATCGCGCCAAGAAATAGAACACATCTGTTTGACGAATGCCGCATGGCGTATGCAAGCACTTCGAGTGTACCCTCGTCGACCCACTGCAGATCGTCCAGAACCATGATCAGGGGGCGCCCGCGGGTCGCAAGCGCCCCGAACAGCTTGACCATAGCCTTGAGAAAACGCGGCCTCTCCGCGTGAATTGAGACTGCGCGGCAATGCTCAAACACACCAAGAAGCGGCGTGAACGATGGAAACACCGCGGAGATAATCGATGCATCGTCTGCTAGCGCATCCTTGATCCGCGTCTGGATCAGTTTGAATTCATGCGGTGGACAACCGAGAATTCCTCGTTGCCAGTAGCGAAGCGCACGAGTCAGACTTGCGTAGGGCGTGGCGCCCTCGGCTTGTTCGCACTTGCCCATTGCAAACTCGTGCGGAACTTCGCGCAGTTGCTTGCGCAGATGTTGAATCAGGGCCGTCTTCCCAATACCTGCCGGCCCCTCGAGCGGAATCATTCGGGCCGACTCGCCAATCGAAGCTTCGTGCACCGCTTTACGAAGCGATTCGAGTTCGCCGTCACGACCTAGCAGCACATCGGATGTTCCAAGCAACGATTTCGCGTGAAGTATTCTTGTCGAAGACCCGTTGCTTCCTCCTTTTGCATCGCATGTGAGGAGGTCGGCCACCACGTCCGCGGCCAATTGATACCGCTCTTCGGGCTCCTTGGCCATCAGCCGGAAGAGTATCGCCACCAGTCTCTGCGCAACGGCTCCAGACGGTTCCACATGCTCTGGGGGCCATCGAGCGATATGCGCATGGATCTCTTCGGCGGGCGCCAGGCCCGGAAATGGTACCCGTCCTGTCAGCAGCAGATAAAGGATGCAGCCCAGCGAGTACAGATCGGTGCGGCAGTCGACCGGTCGATTGACCCGGCCCGTCGCCTCCGGTGCTATGTAATGCAAGAGATCAGGCTCGAGGTGCGACACGGAACCGTCCACTGCTGATACGTTGCGCGCATCGATGGTGAGCGAGCGAAATCCCGTCAGCCAAGCACGGCGACGTCCAGGGTGAATCATGATGCTGCCCGGCGTCAAACCGCCGTGGACCAGATTTCGGGCATGTGCTGAAGCCAGTGCGAGTGAGATCCCGACAGCCAGATTCAGAACCTGGTGGACAGGCATTGTCACATCAAGGAGATTGCTTAACATCTCGCCGCACGGGTCTTGCAACAGCATCGCCGGACTATCGTCGTGGGTAATGAACCGAACCGGCCGCAGCGCGAAGCCAAGCTTTAACTCGGCTCTGATGTCGTATTCGTATCGCAATTGGGTCAACGCACCGCTCGTCTCTCTGGAAGCAGGCACTGCGGCGAGTACCGACACCCCCGACTTTTCCGCCCGATAAAGCCGTACTGAGCTGCCGCGCAGGAGCGTGAGCTTTGCCTCTGCTAAGCTCGTGATTTCTTCTGAATACGTACTCAGCATGTACTCCCCAACAACGTCATGGATCGTGTCGCGAACATCCAGGCCAGCCACGTCGTTGGCCAATCGTACTGGGGACGACGATGTCTTACCATCCGGTCTCCTTTAAATCGATAACCGTGGCAGCAATCCGCAGTACTCCTTCGCGCCGCAAACTAAGGTCGCGCACATATCGTGTCTGATAGCGGGGAAATCTCGACCGAAGTCGATGTCACCTCTCACGGGTCAGAGCGGTCTAGAGAATCGCGTTTGAATACCTCACGAGAGTCTCGCGCGGTAACCGGGATTACCTGTGGTGATGCTCACCGACTGGCGTGCCCGGCTATGTTCTCCGAGCAGGCCAGACAGAGCAAGAGCAACTAAGTTCACGGATGGTTGCCTACAAAGCAACGTTTGCAGGCGCTCCCCGCTCCCACTCTCTCGCCGGGTTGCCCTACGGCAACTCATCTTCGCGCCACCATACGAACAGGTAGGCTGCCTACCCAGACGAACTACCTCTCTACCCCTCTTAGATGTTGAGATAAAGGATGGCGGGGGATACTCTTCACAGCGAGGAATTCAGCGGGTAAGAACATCAGGGATATCCCCGACGAAAGCGCGCAATCAGGCGTCTTTACGGCTTCCAATACTCGTTGAGGTCAACATGAAAACAAACAAAATATTGCTATCTGAGGCGGTTGTATATGTTGTCGACGACGATCCTTCGATCTGTAGCGGTCTCTCGAGTCTGCTGCGCTCGGAGGGGGTCCAGGTATTTACATTCGGCTCTCCCGAAGGCTTTCTGAACATTGAGATGGCAGATGTGCCGAGTTGCCTGATCCTGGACATCCGCCTACGGGGTGCCAATGGCTTGACCCTGCAACAGGAGGCGCTTCGCGAAGGCATTCGTCTCCCGATCATTTTTCTGACAGCCCACGGCGACATTCCTATGTCGGTTAAAGCGATGAAGGCCGGTGCATTCGACTTCCTAACCAAGCCATTTCACGATCAGGACATGCTAGATACCGTGTCGGCTGCGCTCACAATGGATCACGAATTGCGAATCCAGGAGCGAATGGTTGCGGACATTCAAGGCAAATATGACGCGCTGACGCCTCGCGAGAAAGAGGTCGTCGTCTTTGTTGCCGAAGGTTTGATGAACAAGCAGATCGCAGGCCGCATGGGGGTGAGCGAAGAAACAGTCAAGATTCACCGCTCCCAAGCCATGAGAAAGATGGAGGCGCGGTCGGTGCCCGACCTGGTCAGGAAACTTCAACGCGTTGTCCTGCGCAATCACCGTCCACCGAAGTCGCCATGACACGTCTCTCAAGACTACCGCTGCAGAAGATTCCCGTACGTCTCATGAGCACCGAAAAACGAGTTTTCAGCGAGCTCCCGCTCGCGAGCGCACATTGCATAACTAACTCGAACGTATTATTGCTCCAGACTCCAAGCGCACCTACGTTTAGGTCGGGGCCAAAGTAGTCGCCGAAATTCCTCTTCGGCGTGGGTCTTTCCTACACGATGAAACCACATTCGCTTCCCGCTGTTATCGCTGTGGTCGACGACGATGAGTCGGTCCGGCTGGCGACCGCCAGTCTACTGAGATCGTGCGGCTGGACTGTACGCACTTATGCCTGCGGTGCTGACCTGTTGTCAAAGATCGACGAGGACGCCATCGGTCTAGTCATCGCCGACGTTCAGATGCCTGGTATGGACGGATTCGCGCTACTCAAAAAGCTTGTCGAGCGAAGACCTGATGTCCCGGCAATCTTTGTTACCGCCTATGCAACCCCGAACATGGGCGAGCGATCAAGTATGGCCGGTGCGATCGAAATTTTTACGAAACCGCTGGACGACGCCCGGTTCTTGGCTCGCGTTGCGGAGATTGCCGGCACGGCGCCATGCTAGCCACGCCTGGCCGATAGGGACCGGTCACACCAAGGTATGTATTGCTCAGACCAAGATGGCGCTCCAGCATCCGCTCGTAGCATTGTTTATGTCGGCCTTTGGAAGTACCTTCAATACAACGCGATACGCAGCCGTTGTTCCCTCGAAATGCTGAACACGACACAGCACCCACATGACAGCGTACGCACATAGTCTGATAAGACACCTCTCAAAACGACCGATTAGCGATGTGTTCAAACAGACCCGGGCAACGTAGTAACGAATGATTCAGGGTGAAACGTATGTCGACTTCAATCACACTGCTGGCCAACGGCTACCTAGAGATTGTCTGCACGGACCCTTGGCTCGAACCACTACGCCGGCACTACATCATCCGTCGTACCGTGGACTACGGTTCTATCTGCATGCAGTAGTGCCTGCGAGACGCGCGCCCCGAAACAGGGATGCGTGTCGCTAAGTTGACTCACCCGGCATCTTATCGGCGAGGTTCACCATGTTTTGGCGTGACCCCTTTCAGTTACCGCGCGCCGGCCGCGCTGCGAGATCGACCCCTCAGGGAACGGACGCGTACAGCGTTATATCGGGCGAGCCGGAGAGGTCAGCGATGGTCAGCGATGACATTGGCATCACTGACCATCGTTCGGAGCGTTTTCCTCGCATTACGTGGAATCCTCGCCTCGGCATTTACGAAGGTCACGATTCAGCTTTCGCGGTCACATCGGAGTTGGGCACATGGACGCAATCGGTCGTGCTTCTCACAGCGATCTGGTCGCTCTGCGAATTGCCCCTTGAACTGCTGAGCAGCCAGACGGGCCTCGAAAGCGCAGCGTGCATTGCCGCAAAGCTGATCTGGATAGCCTTATCGATTTGGACCTTGCACGGTAGTCGCGCGGCGAGAGCTATCTTTGCCTTTTGCTGCAGCGTCAGCGTACTTTCTATCGCTTCTGGGTTGCTGACAGAGCATCGGTTCTTTGTCGTGGGATTCTGTCTTTCTGCCGTAGAGTGCGCAGCAAAGGCTGCCGCATTCTTGTTGATCGTATGGCCAACTGCTCGGCGCGTTACCCTCTAGGACCGCTTCACCGTAGCAAAAGCCACATACCACCGCATTGATTTCTGCTCCGCCCGAATGGCGCTCATACGAACATATAACCTGGTTATTCTCGAGTGTGACGATAACAGCCGCTTGTGGGGTTGTGACGAGGCGCGCGCCGCCTTAACCTACGAATCACTATTACAAGCCAGCTTATCTTGCGCGGATCGGTTTGCCCATCTCTGCCTTAAAGTGGTTGGCTTTTGCTCTCTCCGACTTGTCATCAGGTTATCTAGATGTCGAAAGATCAAGAGTCCGAAGGCCATCAGATGTATCCACGGTTTACCGCTGCGCAATTGGACAAAATTCGCCGCTTCGGAACGACCGAGTATTGGAAAGCAGGCGACGTGATGTTCAGGGCTGGCCAATCCGGATCAGGAATGCGGGTTCTGATCAAGGGCACGGCCAGACTCACAAAGCGCGATGGTCTGGGCCGCTCACAGCTTCTGGTAGAAGTGAGCGAGGGACAATTTCTGGGAGAAACGGCTCAATTGACCGGCACACCTGCTTTAGCTGATGGCCACGCGGTGACCGACATCGAGGCGCTTTTAATTCCGCCCGAGGGCATCCGCGCGTTGCTCGTGGCGGAGGCCCAACTAGGCGAGGAAATTATCCAGTCGTTCATCTTACGCCGTGTCAGACTGATTCAGAATGGCAGTGGTCCAGTATTGATCGGCCCCGCGCAAAATCTGAGGCTCGTCGCACTGCAGGGGCTCTTGCAGCGAATCAATCATCCCCACTCCGTCGTAGATGCAGTAAGTGACCCGAACGCCCGCGCCTTCCTCGAGGCGCTCGATACGCGGAAAGAAGATTTGCCCATCGTTATCCTCTCAGACGGTACCGTGATGCGCAGCCCCAACGAACGCCAGTTAGCGGCGAAACTGGGCCTCGTACCCGAATTCAGCACTGCCCATACCTACGATATCGCTGTCGTGGGGGCCGGTCCAGCGGGACTCGCCACTGCCGTCTATGCTGCGTCCGAAGGGCTTTCGGTGATTGTTTTCGATGAGCACGGCCCCGGAGGTCAGGCCGGGGTAAGTGCGCGGATCGAGAATTACCTTGGTTTTCCCGCCGGCATTACGGGCCATGAATTGGCCGCACGCGCGTTTGTCCAGGCTGTAAAGTTTGAGGCCAAAATTGCGATACCCGTCAGTATCCAGGCTCTGGATTGCAAACGTACACCATTTGAACTCGAACTGACCAACGGTCAGCGCGTCTCGTCACATACCGTTGTGATTGCGACAGGCGCTGCATATCGTCGTCCTGCCATAGCAGGGCTTGATCGGATCAACGGTTGCGGCGTCTATTATTGGGCTTCGTCGATCGAGGCCAAACTTTGCGCGGGGGACGAGGTTGCGCTCGTGGGTGGTGGAAATTCGGCCGGACAAGCGATCGTGTTCCTTTCGTCGTATGCGAGCCGCGTCCATGTTCTGATTCGCGGCAACGACCTTCATAAAAGCATGTCTAGCTACCTTGTCGAACGCGTCACATCGCTTTCCAACGTCGAGGTGCATACGATGACGACCGTCGCCTCCGTTGAGGGCAATGAGGACGGTTTGGCGAGAATCGTATGCCAGACAGCCAGCGGCCGCAAAACATTGGAATTGCGGCATCTGTTCTTGTTTACCGGAGCAGATCCCAACACCGGTTGGCTGAGTACGTGTCGCGTCGAAGTCGACGAGAAGGGCTTTGTGAAAACCCGCATGGACGCAAGCGTGCATGCGGACGGCCCCCCTTCGACTCTGCAGACGAGAGTACCGGGCGTGTTTGCTATTGGCGACGTGCGTTCATCGTCGGCCAAGCGTGTTGCAGCAGCTGTGGGTGACGGTGCAGCGGTCGTGGCGGAAATCCATTCATATCTGGCAATCCGCAGAGCGTGTTCAAAGGTCGGACATTAGTCGTCGCGTGCAATACCTTCTTTGCGGTCAGACAGCGCCTTTGAGCGCGAGACGCGCTTCAATGCCTCCACCGTCACGATTTCGCAGCACCAAGCTTGCGTTCATGGATTCCGCCAATTGCTTCGCAATAGCTAGCCCCAACCCGGTACCTCCTGTTTGCCGATTGCGCGACGATTCGACGCGATAGAAAGGCTGGAACACCGCGTCCAGTTGATGAGCGGGAATTCCCGGGCCTCGATCAAGCACTGTGATGGAAACTTGCTGTCCCGTCATCGAATCTACCCTAACCTCAGCCGAGCCCGAAAACTTGATTGCATTGTCGACCAGGTTTGCGAGCACCCGGCGCAACGCATGCGGCCGCGCAAGAATCGGCGTTCCGATCCTCCCCACCAGCCGTACCGCTCCACCTGCGTCGATATACTCGCCGACAAGACTTTCCAGAAACGCGTCGGGGTCGATGCGCATCGCCGTCTCCGCGGTTCCGTGTAACGTACGAGCATAAGCAACCCCCTCCCGCACCAAAGATTCCATTTGCTTGAGGTCATCCTGCATTTTCTCCCGCTCGGACGTGTTGTCCATCATGTCTGCACGGATGCGCATGCGGGTGATCGGCGTTTGCAGGTCGTGAGAAATGGCGGCCAGAATCTGTATCCGCTCTTTCAAGCAGGCGCCGATGCGCTCCTGCATGGCATTGAAGGCTCGCGCTGCTCCGGCTATTTCAACCGGGCCATCTTCGGGAAGGCGTTGCAAGCTAAGGTCGGGGCCCAGGGTGTTCGCTGCGTTCGCCAGCTCGTTCAGAGGGCGCGTCGCGACCCGGACCGCAATCCAGCAACATCCGGCGAGAAGCGTGAGTTGCGCCAACAGAACAAGAGGCAGCCGGCCAACCAGCGCACTCTCGTGCGGGGCGGGCAAGTCGATCGTCAGCCAGAGCGCCAGGCCTTGCGCCGCTATGACACCTGCGATCATCACCAGGGTCAGGCGCATGAAGAGCGTGCGGGGTAACGTCAAAATTCGGTAGTGCTTCATTCGAAGCGGTCCTCCACGATCACCGCAGGTCCGAAGTTTCCCATACTCGATGTCGACAATGCCAGCCGTCAGAACAGCCGGCTGGCATCGCGCGCTACTCAAAGAAGGCTGGAAATATCACTTCACCTCGACCACCATCTCGATCTCGACACACGCGCCCAATGGTATCTGCGCAACGCCAAATGCCGAACGCGCGTGCTTGCCGGCCTTACCGAATACGTCGGCGATCAGCTCCGATGCGCCGTTCGTTACCAGATGTTGCTCAACGAAGTCGTTGGTGGAATTGACAAGGCTCAGCACCTTCACAATCCGGGTTACCCGATTAAGATCGCCAATGTGGGCGTGCAATGTCGCGAACAGATCGATGGCGGCGGCACGCGCGGCGAGCTGCCCCTCTCCGGTCGTCAGCGCCTCCCCCAGTTTGCCCGCCCACACCTTGCCGTCCTTCCTGGCAAGATGACCGGACAGATAAACCGTATTGCCGCTTTGCGCACTCATTACATACGCGGCGGCGGGTGCACCCGCGACCGGCAATTCGATATTGAGTTCTTTCAGCCTGGCGTAGACGTCGTGGTGGCTCATAAGTTGCTCCGCTGGATATAAACGATTGGGATCAATGGCGGGACTAGCCAGCCACCTCAATAACGGCTTCTGCAAAGGCCTGAGGTGCCTCTTGGGGAAGATTGTGGCCCGCACCCTTGACAAGCTGGTGCGAGTATTTCCCCGAGAACTTCTTCGCATACGATGCCGGATCGGGATGCGGCGCTCCGTTGACATCGCCTTCCATGGTGATCGTCGGTACGCTGATAAGAGGGCCGGCAAATAGCCTCTTTTCCAAATCGTCGTACTTCGCCTCGCCCCGCGCGAGGCTCTGCCGCCAGCGGTAGTTGTGAATCACGATCGCGACATAGTCCGGGTTGTCGAAAGCGCTCGCGGTGCGGTCAAACGTGGCGTCGTCGAAAGCCCATTTCGGCGAAGCGATTTGCCAAATGAGTTTGGCAAAGTCGTCCTTGTATTTTGCGTAGCCCAGTTCCCCGTGCTCAGTAGCAAAGTAGTACTGATACCACCACGCATACTCGGCCTTAGGCGGCAGTGGTTGCGCTGTGACTTCAAGATTGGTGATCAGATAACCACTCACAGAGACCAGCCCTGTGCAGCGCTCCGGCCACAGCGCCGCCAGAATGCAGGCGGTCCGCGCGCCCCAGTCGTACCCTGCGACGGTCGCCTTATCGATCTTGAGCGCATCCATCATCGCGATGATGTCGACGGCAACGGCCGCTTGCTGTCCGTTGCGCATCGTCGCGTCCGACAGGAACCGCGTCGTTCCATGGCCACGTAGATACGGAACGATGACCCGATAACCGGCCGAGGAGAGCATTGGGGCCACGTCGACATAGCTGTGGATATCGTACGGCCAGCCGTGCAGAAGTATCACCACCGGTCCATCGGCAGGGCCGGCCTCGGCATAGCCGACGTTCAGCACACCAGCATTGACCTGCTTCAAGGAGGAGAACGAGGTGTTCGTTCCCGGCTTTATAACAGACAGGTTGGCGAGCTTGCTGGCACCGGATTGTGCATGTGCAGAGCCCATCATGCCAAGCTGGGCGGCAGCCAGCGCCATCGCCGCGGTGCCCAGAAAGCCGCGACGGCTAGGGTCGATCTGATCCGACATTGATATCTCTCCTGTAGAGGTTTGATGGCCAACAGCTAAGCGCTGGCGACGAGATCAGAATACGTGCAGGAGGATGGAATTTAAATGATACATACCGGTGCTGCGGCCACTGCTTATGCGTGAGCGCCTAATACGTGCGTATAAAAACTACCTCAATCTGCATTCTATTTCGCAATGCCAATTATTTCTTATACGCCTGTATACCGACTCAACGCGAAGATATGTTGCAGTTGATGCGATGCTCAGCATATTCTCGTTAGCAAGCTGCGTCGCAGGACACAGCGTCTTCAACATGGAAGCCATCATGACCCAGCTCGAGAAAATCCTGTACACAGGCAAAACCCATACGACCGGTGGTCGAGATGGCGCAGCACGCAGCTCCGACGGCCGACTCGACATTGCGCTCTCGTTGCCCGGAAGTACGCGCAGCGGTACCAATCCAGAGCAACTCTTCGGCGCCGGCTGGTCAGCCTGCTTTATCGGTGCGATGGGACTTGCGGCCGCGAAAATGAAACTCGCGCTGCCTGCCGACGTTGCGGTCGACGCCGAAGTAGATCTGGGCACAACGGACGGCGCATTCTTCCTTCAGGTCCGGATGAATGTCAGCCTTCCCGGCCTGGAGCGCAATATCGCTCAGGTCCTGGTGGACTCAGCACATCAGAACTGCCCGTATTCCAAGGCTACGCGCGGCAATATCAATGTTGCGATCAGGCTGATCTAGCGGATTCTATTTCCTCATGGAGTTTACGATGACAATGATAAAAGAAATTGCAATCGCCTTAGCAGCGGCGGCTGCCCTGGTCGGCACTACGTGTGTGAATGCCCAGACCAGCGCCGGGTCGGCCGACAACGCAATCCAACCATCAAAGAAAGCACTGCGAGCGCGAAACTTCCAGCTTGAAAAGACCGTCCGTCGCGCATTGACGCACACGAAAGATCTCGACTCCGCGGGCATCACCGTTCTTGCGAAAGGGGGCGTGGTGGCGCTCGACGGTACCGTGCCAGACAACGACGAGATCCAGATAGCGAACGACGCTGCGGCCGGCGTGGCCGGTGTAAGCAGTGTCAAAAACAATCTGATCATGCGTGAATCCGGTCACTAGTCCAACAGATACACGCGCTCGCGCCACGCGAGCGTGTCAGGGCTTGAACGCACTTTCCCACCGGCAATGAGACACGCGACATGCGAGAGATCAATCAGCAGCGCTTGCGCTACTTTCACGCGGTACTGATACACGGGACAATCCGCGGCGCAGCTGAGAGCCTCAATACTTCTCCTTCGGTGATCACCCGGCAAATCAAGCTACTCGAGGACGAGCTTGGCTCGACACTATTCGTCCGCGAAGCCCGTGGCGTCAAGCCAACCGAAGCGGCCGACCACCTGCTGGAGTTCTGGCGAGGTTACCGGTCATACCAGGAGCAGCTCGAAGACCGGCTCCAGGCTTTAAAGGGACTACAGGAGGGCCGTATTCAACTGGCCCTAAGTGAGGGTTATGTAGACATACTGATTGAAGAGGTACTCGCGCAGTTCTGTGTGCAGTATCCGAAGCTGCGTATCAGCATTGCCATGCTTCCCGTCGATGACGTCGTGGAGGAAGTTGCGGAAGGTCGCGCGCATATAGGACTAGCCTATAACCCACCGCCCCATCCGCGCGTCGAGTGTCGCGCGAGTTCCGCACAACCGGTCGTTTTGCTCGTCCGGAAAACTCATCCACTAGCGCTGCGGGGAACACCCGCCAGTATCGACGACGTACTGGCCTATCCGATTGCGTTGATGCCTGCAACGTACGGGATCGGACAGTTCACAAAGATGCTGGCGTTTACCGAGAACATTGAGATCCAGCCGTCCTTGATTACCAATTCTCTTACTGGTCTGAAACGTTTCGCAGCGTCTGGAAACTTCGTGACGTTCATTGGCGAGTTCGCCGCGTGTAGAGATATCGTATCCGAGAATCTGGCCATCGTACGTATAGATCATCCCGTCTTCCGTGGGATCAAGGCCAAGGTGCTGGTGAAGTCCGGCCGGCCTCTCGTCGCTGCCGCTCAAGAACTGCTTGACTGGATCTTGCGACGAATGGAAATGTTTGCAAGAGAAGCCGACCTCATCTGAAATGCGAACCTCTGAACGGAATTGGTTCGACTTCACCCGGTCTCGTCGAGCACTACGGCCAGAATCATAGCGTGTGCGTTAAGAGGCGAGGCCCGGCCTCGACGCGGCTTGAACACCTCGTCGTTGGGAAAAATCGCCCGGCCACTCATCGCACAAACACCTTTGACGCGAGAACGAGACGCTCGCCAAACCTGATCACCGTAACAACAATGTGTCGAGTCCCGCCAGGCAATCGTCGCGGTTGAAGCGTCGGGACGGTCGAGCAGTTTTACCGACGCCCGATGCGCTCCTCTTGCCACCTTATTGGAGCGATTCTTGCCAGGTTTCGCGGCAAAGGAAGACGGTGAATTGGCGTCGGAGATTGGGGCGCGATCAGCGACAGTAAGCCGATTGTTTGTTTCCATGCATCGGCCGAGTTCGAACTCAACTGCATCTTCCGACTCCTCATCAAGAGTGGCTTTCTCGATCATCTGTAGCGCGTCGTCGAGGTAATCTCGCTCGATCCCGGCGGGTAAAGGCACGGTGCCACCGTCATCCAAAGTTATCCGAACCAGCGGCGTATAACTAGTTCTACAAACGGTTGAGCCAATAGCGCGACGGTTTGCACAACTCATACGAAAGTTCGAATCGTCAGTAGGATTGTCTGCTGGCTCGAATGGCCTTTCGAGTCCATCGGGGTATTTCGCAAGACAGCACTTCGTCCTACGCGAGCCCGCTTATCGAACGGCGGCCAGGCAATAGCCAACGAACTCAAAAGCGGGCAAAATCGCCGCTGAGCGAGCTATGCCACGGCAAAAACGGTCTTGAATATGGATATCACTGCATGGGAATTCGAGCCGCTACGCGAAGACAGAGATTTTTCGCTCTATCGCGCACGGCAGCCCGGCAGTTCGGTTTCCGTGCTCGCGCTAGTCGCGGCGAACTCGAGCTCGCGGTGTATCGGCCGCCTCGAGCACGAATATGCGCTAGCGGCGCTGCTTGACCCCAGTTGGGCGGCGCAGCCACTGGCGCTCAATCGCCACAAAGCGGCTCCCATGCTCGTCCTAGACGACAGGGGCGGCACGCCTCTGGCGCGCGACCTTGGCCGGCCACTTGAGATGGCGCGGTTTTTACGTCTTGCCACGAACCTTGCGGTCGCAATTGGTCATGCGCATCGGCGCGGCCTGATACACAAAGACATCAAGCCAGCGAATGTTCTCGTAGACGGTAACGATAACGTCCGCCTGACCGGCTTTGGTATCGCGACCCTGCTGCCCAACGAACGCCAGCAGCCCACGCCCCCCGAAGTTGTGGCGGGCACATTCGCCTATATGCCACCCGAGCAGACCGGGCGCATGAACAGATCGATCGACACCCGTAGCGATCTCTATTCACTCGGTGTCACGTTGTACGAGATGCTTACAGGGGCCCTTCCATTCACCGCAACGGACGCGATGGAATGGATACATTGTCACATTGCCCGAAAGCCAGCGCCGCCCAGCGAACGCGTCAGCGCAATTCCGCGGCCCGTCGAGGGCATTGTGCTGAAGCTCCTGGCCAAGACCGCTGAAAGTCGTTACCAGACTGCCGCAGGCGTCGAAGCGGATCTTCGCGCGTGTCTCGCAGCATGGCAGGCCCATCAACGGGTCGCCCCATTCCTGCTCGCGGCGCAAGACGCATCCGACCGACTGATGATCCCGGAAACGCTGTACGGACGCGAGCCCCAGATAGAGGCACTGGTCGCCGCATTTGATCGCGTGGTCGCTAGCGGCACAACCGAAATGGTGCTCATCTCCGGGTATGCCGGTATCGGCAAGTCTTCGGTCGTAAATGAACTGCACAAGGTGCTGGTGCCTCCCCGAGGCCTGTTTGCTGCGGGCAAGTTCGATCAGTACAAGCGCGATATTCCTTACGTAACGCTTGCACAGGCTTTCCAGTCGCTTGTGCACAATCTGCTGAGTAAGAGCGACGCCGAGGTTGCGTCGTGGCGGCGAGCCTTGTTGGACGCGATGGGCCCGAACGGCCAGTTGATGGTGAACCTGATTCCAGAGCTGGCGTTAATTATCGGCGAGCAGCCGGCCGTTCCCACGCTACCGCCGCAGGACGCACAGAATCGCTTCCAGATCGTATTCCGCAGATTCATCAGCGTGTTCGCCTGCCCAGACCATCCGCTCGCACTGTTCGTCGACGACCTGCAATGGCTGGACACGGC
This sequence comes from Paraburkholderia phenazinium, assembly GCF_900141745.1. NCBI lineage: Bacteria > Pseudomonadati > Pseudomonadota > Betaproteobacteria > Burkholderiales > Burkholderiaceae > Paraburkholderia > Paraburkholderia phenazinium. The sequence continues at coordinate 3,069,111 of NZ_FSRM01000002.1, forward strand.
AACGCTCGATCTCGTCGAACACCTGGTCACGCACCCAGACGTCCGGCATCTTCTTGTAGTCGGCGCGTATCGGGACAATGAGGTCAGTCCATCGCACCCGCTCACACGAACGTTGAAGCTGATTCGCGACGCCGGGGGAAAGGTACAGGAAGCGTCGCTCGAACCGCTCATGCCTGAACATCTCGCACAGTTGGTCGCCGATTCGCTTCACTGCAGCCGTGCGAGCGCCCAACCGCTCGCGCAACTCGTACATGACAAGACCGGCGGCAATCCCTTCTTCTCAATCCAGTTCCTCACGGCACTGGCCGAGGAAGCGCTGCTCGCATTCGACCATCATGCCCTGACGTGGGTCTGGGATCTTCAACGTATCCGAGCGAAAGGATTCACCGAAAACGTCGCTGACCTCATGGCCGCAAAATTGAGCCGGTTAGCCAACACAACGCGGATTGCCCTGGGGCAGCTTGCCTGCCTGGGAAACGTCGCCGAGGTCGCCACACTGAAACTGGTCAGTGGTGAACTCGCGGAGGCAATTCACGGGAAATTATGGGAAGCCGTTCGGGCGGGCCTCGTTTTTCGGATAGAGAATGCCTACGCATTCGTCCACGATCGAATCCAGGAGGCCGCCTATGCCCTCATACCTGAAGGCGAGCGCGCCACCGTGCATCTTCAGATTGGCCGCTTGCTCGCGTCGAGAATGGCGCCTGAAGAAATCGAAGAGACGATCTTCGACATAGTGAACCATCTCAATCGCGGTGCGACGCTTATTACGATGCAAGAGGAGAGAGAGCGGGTCGTCACGCTGAATCTCCGCGCGGGAAAGCGGGCCATGAGTTCGACGGCATACGGCTCCGCGCGTAACTATCTCGCGCAAGCGGCGGGGCTGTTGTCGTCCGATGCCTGGACACGGCACTATGCGGAGACTCTCGATCTCTATCTCGCGTTCTCCGAGTGTGAATATCTGGTGGGCAATTTTGCAGCGGCGGACGCGCTGTTCGACAGGATACTGGGAAGAGCCTACTCCAATCTCGACCGTGCCAAGGTTTACAGCCTACGCATGAAGCTATACCAGGTAGCCGGAAAATATGATGACAGCTTTGCCGTTGCGCTCGATGCGCTTCGCGATTTCGGCGTAACCATTCCTGAAACGGACGAAGCGATTCGCGCGACGGTGGAGGCCGAGTTCCGCGACGTTCCGATCAATCTTGCGGGGCGCGCAGTTGCCGAACTTCTCGATGCACCGGTGGCGCAAGACCCGGCCACGCGGGCAGTTATCGATCTGTTTGTCGAAGCCATGCCCTGCGCCTACATAGGGTGGCCAGCGCTGTTTCCGCTGATCACACTCAAGGCCGTCAACCTCTCGCTGCAAGAAGGCAATACGGACCAGTCGAGCTATGTGTACGGCAACTATGCCGTCATGTTGGTCTCCCTAGTGGGCGACATCACCGGCGGAGTCCAGTTCTCCGAAATGTCCCTGCTACTGAACGAGAAGTTCAACAACTCGCGCTTGCGCGGGAAACTGCTTCACCTGCACGGCGACCATATCAACTTCTGGCGCAGCCACATTGCGACTGACCTACCGATCCTGGAGCGTGCTATCCACGCCTGCCTCGAAGTCGGTGACCTCGTGTTCACCGGTTATCTGGCATTCGAGACGCTATGGCAGTTGATTGAGAAGGGGGAGATGCTTCAGGATGTACAGGAAATGTCGGCAAAGTACGCCGCGTTCGCGCGGCAAAGTCGGAACCTGGCAGTCTGCGAAACGGTGCGACTCGAGCAGCAATTTGTCGCCAGCCTTCAGGGCCGGGTGACGACCACGCTGACCCTGGACGACGACACGTTCGACGAAGTAGCGTGTTTCGACGTTATCACCAAAGCGGGCTTCGGCTGCGGCATCGTCTTCTATCACATCATGAAGCTGGTGCTCGCCTTCCTTGATGGCCGGTGCGCCGAGGCGCTCGACAGCGCTGTCCGGGCAGAGGCCGTGCTCGGTCCCGCAATGGGTATGCCAATCGAGGCGACGTATTACTTTTTCCATGCGCTTACTTTGGCAGCGCTCTATCCGACCGCTTCCTCGGCACAGCAACAAGACCATGCGCTTGGTCTCCAGATCACAGTCAAGAAGTACGAACGGTGGGCCGAAAGCTGCCCCGAGAACTATCGTAACCGCTACGCGTTAATATGCGCAGAGATCGCACGCATCGAAGGCAGGGACCTCGATGCAATGCACTTTTATGAGGATGCCATACGTTCGTCCCGAGAACATGGCTTCATCCAGAATCAGGGCCTGGCACATGAATTGGCCGCACGCTTCTACTCTGCGCGCGGCTTCGATGCGATCGCTGAAACCTATCTGCGCAGCGCTCAGTCGTGTTATGCCCGCTGGGGCGCGGATGGCAAGGTCCGTCAACTCGAACAGACCAACCCGCAACTGCGCCGGGAATCCTCACGTCCAGACAGCACCGTTGCGACCTCCGCAGAGCAACTGGATCTCACCACTGTCGTCAAGGTATCGCAGGCGATATTCAGTGGTGTAAACCTGAATGAACTGCTACACACCCTAATGGTTCTGGCTCTCGAGCATGCTGGTGCCGACAGGGGGTTGCTAATTCTGCCTTGGGGTGACGGCTGGCGCATCGAGGCCGAAGCGACCACGGTGCGGGAAGCTGTCGAGGTCCGCCTTCCGCGCACTCGTCTGATGCCCGGCGCCCTCCCCGAGTCCGTTTTGCGCTACGTCATCCGGACCCGCGACAGCGTACTGCTCGACGACGCTGCCGACCCAAGCCCGTTCTCCGGCGATGAGTACATTGGGCGTCGCCGTTGTCAGTCGGTTCTGTGCCTGCCTCTCATCAAGCAGACAACACTCATCGGTGTCCTATACCTCGAGAACTGCCTAGCCGCTCAGGTCTTCACGCCAGCCCGAATTGCAGTGCTTAGATTGCTAGCTTCACAGGCGGCAATTTCTCTCGAGAACGCGCGCCTCTACGCCGACCTCCAACACGCGGAGGGGCTTCTGGCGGACGCACAACAGCTCAGCCACACGGGCAGCTTTGACTGGCACGTCGCGAGTGAGGAGATCTCCTGGTCCGAGGAGAGCTTCCGAATCCTCGGATACGATTCGGGCATCCGGCCCACGGTCGAGTTGCTGCTCGCCCGGGTTCATCCGGAGGACACCGCCCTGGTCGAAAAGGCGATCGCTCGGGCCGTGCACGAGAGACAGGGCTTTGATATCGAATACCGGTTGCTAATGCCGGACCTGACGGTCAAACACCTGCACGCCGTGGCGCACGTTGTGCTGGATGAACCGGAAGCGTTGCGAGTGGTGGGTGCGCTAATGGATGTCACCGTACGCAAGCAGGCTCACGCAGCGCTGGAACGCAGTGAGCATCGCTACCGCAGCCTCTTTCGGAACATGCCGGTCGGCCTGTGGCAGACGGAAGCACAGCCTCTGATTTCGATGATGATGGAACTGCGGGCGCAAGGCGTCGAGAACCTGTCGGCCTACATCGATGAACATCCGGAATGGCTCGGCCGCGCGCAGGAATTGCTGATTGTAGAAGAGGTAAACAATTACGCAGTGAAGATGTTCGGCGCGCGCGATCGCGGCGAGTTACTCGGCAATGTGTCATGGGTCTGGCGCGTTAGTCCCGGAACTTTCCGGCGGATTGTAGAGAGCCGATATCGGGGCGAGGAGCACTTCGAGGAGACGACGCGCATGCCAACGCTCGACGGAAGGATCATCGATGTGCAGTTCACTGTTGCGCGCCCCCGCGTGACTAACGATCTGGGCATCGCGTTGATCAGTCTGGTTGACCTGACCGAGCGCCTTCGCGCCCAAGAAATGCTGGAGCGCCTGCAGGCGGATTTTGCGCACGCCGCGCGTATATCCATGCTCGGCGAGCTGACGGCTTCGATTGCTCACGAATTGAAGCAGCCACTTGCCGCCATCGTAACAAATGGCAACGCGGTGCAGCGCTGGCTCGGGCGGCCGGTTCCTGAAATCGCAGAAGCGCGCAACTCCAACTCCAGCATGGTTGCCGACGCGCACCGGGCAGCGGATATTGTGAGCCGTATTCGCGGCATGGCGACCCGGCAAACTCCCGAGCACAGGCTGGTTCGGCTCGACGAAATCATCGAAGGAGTATTGGTGTTCTTGCGTCACGAAGCACAGACGCGCGGCGTCACGGTATCGCATGAGCGAGCTCTCGCAGCGTCACGGGTGCTCGCTGATCGCGTGCAATTGCAGCAGGTGATCGTCAACCTTGCGGTCAATGCCATGCAGGCGATGGACCAGGCGCGCAGCCCCCATCGCAGAATCACGATCCGCACGTTCATGCCGGATTTCACGACGCTGCGTTGCTCCATCGAGGACAGCGGTCCGGGGATTGTCTCAGAGGACCTCAACCGACTCTTCGAAAGTTTTTTCACGACGAAGCCTGACGGCATGGGCATGGGTCTGCCTATCTGCCGCTCGATCATCGAAGCTCACGGTGGTCGCATCGAAGCGGACAACGATTCGGCGCATGGAGGCGCGCGTTTCTATTTTGAGCTCCCGGCCGCAATTGCAGCGGGTTGATCTAGGCAGCTACACCCCGGTAGCGTTCCTCCATCGTCCGAGACTTTCCCACCCTCGAGAGCTGGAACGGACGCCGATCGGAGGGTCGCCTAAGCTCCCGGTGACGGGTAGTCTGGCAGTATCCGTTCAACGTCGACGGTTCGGCAAGCTCTCGGGAGTAGTCAATTGATCGTGGATCTTGCTACCGCGCACTTTCGGACGAACTACAACGTGCGGTAGCCTTTCGTTGCCGGAGTCCTGGTGGTTGGCGACCGCCTCAGGCGATGGAACCGCGCACATTACTGATGCTCGACCGGTCGTCTATAGAGCGAGGCAGCCGTACCGGCACCTACGACAGACTCACCGACTGACGCCTCCTTGCCCCCGGACGTTCAACTACTCTCCGTCGACCGCCTTCGCAGCTGCGGCATGAATTTCCCTTGTCGACCCGGTAGGGACGATCGATATGCTCCATAACGGTCACTCGAAATGGTGCATCATTGATACCTTCCTTGACGATACCCGACGAAACCCTATCAATGTTTCCTGACGACATCAACGCTGGATGTTCCGAACTTTTCGACATTTGGTGCGAACGTCGCGCCGCACGTCCCTTACGCCACTTGCTTCGCGCGTGGCCGCTGGCAAGCGGGCTGACGGACGATTGGGGTGATCTGCACGAAGCGCTACGAGCATTACGAGCCGACTGCCGGACAGAGATTTCCGAAGCGAAGCGGGCGAGGGTTGACGACCTGATCCGTGCTATCGCTGTTACCTTCCTTCAGCGTTGAGCGGCTGCGGGAAGCCTATGAAATGTGATTGCGACGATCAGCCAGCAATACGCAGAATTGACGGGACTTTGGCGGCACTGTTTCCCGGCTTCCAGCGCGTTGATGCTGCGGACTGGACAGCGCTCCTACGATGCCAGACCTGCGGACAACTATGGGCTGTTGATGAATGGGACAAGTATCAGATTCAGTTTGCGGTAAAGGTCAACGCTACGAAAGGCTGGAATGCTTCAGACGAGGCTCTGCGAAAGGAGTATCTCGCTCAGTTGCGCGGGGAGAATGCGGCGGCAAAATGCATGTGGAATGGCTGCGAGAAGAATCAGTTGAACGGTAGCGCATACTGCGTCGACCATCTTTACGCCACTGGCGCAAGAACCTGACCGGGGCGCGAACTCGTACCGAATCGAGCAGCGAGTCGGAAGACGAGTATTCGTCGGCGTTGGTCAACTGGCGAGCTGCTCTCGCGAATTCAGCTGTGTGGCTCTACTGGGTGAACACGCTTGCCGTATCGTCCACAAAGAGAGGAAAGTCATGGAGAGCGCACCACGCTTTTAGTTGCAGGTGAATCGATTTCCAGTACGGGCGCGCCCATTCAGGTGCTGAGTCTTGCCAGACTGCTTCTGTTGGCAGATAGATGGCAGGAACTCCCATCGGCATCTCGAGAATCAATTCCCCAAGTGAACTCAAGCAGACAAGCTCTTCTTTCCATCGCGGCAGGAAGGTGAAATCCATATGTCGTACGACACCTAGTTTGCAACGGTCGAACTTGATTGTCGACGATCTGGACGTGCACGTCCACTGGCTGCTCATGGCCGCCTGCTGCCTGCTGCCCGCTGCCCGCTGCAAAAGCGACTGTTCCCTACGACACGCAAAGTAATGATCTATCGGAATCCCCCGAAGCGTCCAGCTATCGCTACACCTTACGGTCCCGTCTTGAATCCCAACGAGGCCGCCTTGGCGCGCAGATCGGCAAAGCGGTCCGCCGTCGGGTTGACGGTGAGTTGAGAATTATCGACGGAGGATACCGAACTCGATGATGCGGGCGCCGCCGCACCCGAGCACAGGCCGCCGAATGGACCCTGAGCAACTGTGATTGCCGGCACATCAGTGCGCGGCGCGTCGGTGAAGTCGAGCGCGTAAGCGAGATTGAACGTCGCGGAATCGCTGCCACGCACGCCGAGCGGCGCCAGCCCAAAGCGCCATTGCAGGAGCGCGTGAATCGAACTCGGATCGAAGGGATAGCGCGTCACGGAGCCTGCGCGAACGCGTGGACCGAGGAGTGCGAGCGGCACGCGGAATCCTAGCCTTCCATCGTTGCCCAGCGCGAGCTCATTGTTGCTGATCGGCCGTATCGGCGGCACCACATGTTCGAGAAAGCCGCCCCATTCGTCGTAGACGACGATCATCAGTGTGCGGCTCCAGTTCGGGCTCGTGCTGAGCGCGTTGTAGACCTGCGCGAGAAATGCTTCGCCGTTGCGGATGTCCGCGTGCGGATGATCGTCGGCGGAAACGCCCTGCTCTTCGCCAGCGAACATCGGGTCGACCATGCAAAACGGCGGCAATGTGCCCGCTGCGGCGTCGGAGAGAAAGTCCGAAAACAGATGTGAAATGCCAAGATAGCGGGTGCCGTACAGCGCCGTGAATGGCACGTCGTGATAGTAGTAGTTGCAGCCGACATTCGCCGCGCTCAGGTTGTCCCAGATCGTCCGCAGCGTCGACGTATCGACCGTGTCGTCGAGTCGATCAGTCGCCCCGCTATGCAGGTAGATCCGATTTGGATACGTGCTGGTCAGCACGCCACTGAAGTAAAAGTCACCGATCGTGTAGCTTCCGGCAAGCGCGTTGAAGAAGCCGAGATCCGCGGATGCGTAATAGCCGATAGGCAGCAGATCGCCGCGCACCTCGCTCGTATCGGGCGTCAGTAGCCATCCGTTCATGGCGCCGCCAGCCAGTTGGGTCCGAGCGCCCTGATAACTATGATTGGGATCCTGATAAGCGCACGCCTGGTAACCATACGACGAGTTCGCCGAGAGCAGGAACGGCGTCTGCACCGCGCCGAACGCGTCCTTGAACTGCTGGTTCGCGGGCATCCCCTCGGCGCCGGGCACCCAGCTCAGGAAATGGTCGAAGGAGCGATTCTCCATCGTCACGAGCACGATGAAATCAATGCCGGACGTGGACGGCGCCGGTAACGCCGGACGCGCGAGGCTGTAACGGTCGCCGCCGTCCGGTGAGGGAACATCGGCAATCGACGGCGCGGGCGCGTCGCCGTTCGGGTTGCTAGAGCTGCCTGCGCCCCCACAACCCGTCAGCGCGACGCTGCCCGCAACGGCGGCGACTCCAGCGAGAAACCTGCGACGGTCGTAAGGGTGGCTTACCTTGTTCTCGTTGTCCATGGCTCATGTCTCCTTGGGCGGCAGCCGGCGGTGACGCCCATCCGTGTCTCGACGAGCCGCGACGAGACATGATTTCCGGTGCAAGCGGCGTTGCAAGCTTTGTTGGGATCACGCTTGCGCTATTCGCTTACGGGATACCGCCAGGTGCGCGCGCCAATGAATCGAGCCGGCTCGATCCGGGCGCAGGCGGACTCGTCGAAATCAGCAAGAAACGCTCCCAGATTTGCCGATGGTCCTCTGGGGAACTGCCCCTCAAGGTGAGGTAGCAATTGACACCGTGCTGGCCGAGATGCGCCGGATGGCATCGTCCAATGAAGGGCCGCAGTCAACGGTAAAGCCGACGTTCAAATGTCCGCTCAATGGCATGGGCGAATGGCCGTAGCTGGCCGCAGCCCGTCCGCTGCAATCAGCATACGTTGCCTGAAACTTACGGCCGGGGATCGACAGCACGCGCCCCGGAGCGGTCAGTCGACTTTCCCGAAAGCGGCCGTCGTCGAGCGAGACGCAGTCGAGCCCGCTGAGCCGACGCCAGTCACATGATGCACCGCCGGACCGCACCTGTAACCGGACTTACGCAAAGTGCCAGGACCGATCTTGCCTTCCACGATATGGAACCTGTCGCTGAGCGCAGCGTATGAATACGCACCCGTCAGCAATATCCGAATGACGGCATGCTCCGGCATCCTGAATATAAAGAGCGCCTGTCATATCGCGGTCAAAAATTCCGTGCGACAAGGTCTCGTACACCCTGTTCCAGTCGTAATCTGCTAGGCGCGATCCGGCGTGGCATTGTTTGAAAGAAACGCCAGCGCGCTGGCATCGCCTGACCGAAGTGCGGGAGAAACCGCGTTCATGGATGGACTACCGTCATCCTGAATGGGCCGCCATTCGCCGCAGCATGACTGACGGCCTCGTTCACGTCGTCGAGTTTGAAGGACGTCACGTCGAAGTGTCCGAGATCGAGCAGACCGCCGCGAATCAGACCTGTCATTCGCGTGACCGCTTCCGGCGGATACATCCATTTGCCGCGCACGGTGATGTCGTTGCGCATGATCCACGGGTACGGCAGATCGAGACCATCGCCGCCGAGCATGCCAACACCGCCCATCAACACGACACGTCCGTAAGGCCGCACGGCCATCACCGCGGCGCGCACGGTCCTCGTGGTCGCGGACGGCGGCAGCAGATCCATCACGCAGTCGATGGGTGCTCCGGCAGCCGCGCGCATCCGTTCGCGATCGTCGTCCTCGTTGCCTGTGAGCTTCACGGTACGGATACGTTCGCCGAAGCGTCTTTGCAGATCGGCGAGCACGCTTTCATTGCGTCCCGGCGCGACCACGCAGCGCACACCCATCGCGAGGGCGACGGCAACGCACGCGCTGCCAAAGTTGCCGGTCGCGCCGCTCACAAGCAATGTCTCGCCAGCCTGCAGATTCGACGCAAGCAGCCCGCCGTACGGAACCAGCATGGTGTTGAGCGCGCACCATTTCGCGGCATCGGCGGGATCGATTTCACCGATGCGAATGGCGTTCTCGGTCGGCACGCGCATTTGTGCGGCGAATGGGCCGTCGTGGAAATGGCGCGCGAGCCGCAGGCCGCCGTCGCCGCGTGCACTCCAGCCCTGCAATGTAATGTCGGGCGTGAGCGCGTCGTCGCGTGAACGCACGGTCGGGTCGCAGAAAACCCAGTCGCCTGTTTTCAGATGCGTGGCGTCGGGGCCGAACGCACGCACGCGACCGATTGCCCCGCAGCCAGGCACGATCGGCAATTCGATCTGGTAGCGGCGCTCGCCGCTGAACACTTCTTGCGCATATGACAGCACCGGCGCGGCAACGACGTCGACGATCACTTCGCCGGTGCCCAACGAAGGATCTGCTGCGTCTTCGATCGCAAGCGGCTTGCCGAGTGTCTTCAAAATCGCTGCTTTCATCTGCGTTCCCCATTGATGGTCATTGGACGAGGCCATTCTGACAGGGGTAGCATTGATAACAAGGCCTGGTACTATCCTGGGATTCCCGCGTACCTGCTTGAGGAGGACGGACGGTCATGACAACCGCGAGCCGAAGCGAATTCGGCGATTTTCTGCGCTCACGGCGCGAGAAGCTAAGCCCTGAATCGGTGGGGCTCAATAACGGGCGGCGGCGTCGCACGCCCGGTTTGCGTCGCGAGGAAGTTGCCGAACTCGCGGGCATTGGCGTGGACTGGTATGTGCGGCTCGAGCAGGGCCGCACGGTGAGTCCGTCCGATACCACGCTCGAAGCGCTGGCTCGCGCGCTGCGGCTCGGCAAAGTCGAGGCGGCGCATCTGCGCGCACTGGCACGCAGCGGCGATCGGCAAACCTTCACTCGCGAGAGCGTGCCGGGACCCATCGCGAATCTGATTGCGACTCTCGAGCTTCCCGCGTATGTCACGGGCAGGCGTTGGGATCTGCTGGCCTGGAATGCAGCGGCGGCCGATCTTCTCGGCTTCGAGCGTCTTGCCGAGGCGGATCGCAACATTCTGGTGTTCATGTTCATCGAACCGGATTCGCGACGGCTTTTCGGCGCGAACTGGACCAGCGAGGCGCGTCGCATGATCGCATTGTTTCGCGCAACGCATGATCTGTATGCCGACGATCCGGCCTTCGTCGAACTGGTCGAACGGCTGCGCGCGCACAGCGCCGAATTCGCAAAATGGTGGAACGCGCACGATATTCGTGGCGGCGCGTCCGGGCAGAAGGTGCTGATCCATCCGGAGCGCGGTGCGCAACGCTATGACTACGCGACCTTTCAGGCAAATGACGACCCCGCGTTGAAACTCGCGATCTACACGCCTGCGTGAATCGAAATCCCCACGCGCCGCGCGTCAGCGTGGCGCGGCGAGCCAAGCCGATCATCGGACAGGCTCGACCCACAGCAGCCGGCCGGATTTCTCGAAAGTAGCCGTTCGAACCGGGACCAACGATCTGGTCGGTCTCGATCCACCGGTCTTGCTGTAACCGCTAGCGAGCTCGGGCGCTACGTATCATCGCAGCTAGGATATATCCGGCAATTCGCGGATTCTCCTTAATTCGCCGAGTGCTGTAGCCATACCAGTCATGACCATATGGCACATAAACCCGGACGTGAAATCCTTCCGCAAGCAAAGCGTCACGCTGCGGTTCGCACACGCCTAGCAACATCTGAAACTCGAATCGCGAGCGGTCAACTTGCTCGCGTTGCAGCCAACCGGTCAACGCATCGATCAATTGTGCGTCGTGCGTTGCAATGCCCACGAACGATCCCGCCCGTATCGCGGTCGATACGTGCCGAACGAAGTGCGCATTGATCGCGGCCCGATCCCTCGATGCACCGTCGACGAGATGCTCGGTCGACTCTGCATAAATCCCCTTGCAAATGCGCATGCGGCTCTTGCGCGCCTGCAGGGGAACGATGTCGCCGTTCGTGCGCGTCAAATACGCTTGCAGCGCGATCCCGACTGGATAACCGTCGGCTTCGAGTTCCCGGAACATGTCGAGCGTTTTCTGGGTGCAACTGACGTCTTCCATGTCGATGCACGCGCCGATTCCGTGCGATGCCGCCGCTCGCAAAACCATAGAGACTCGTGCCATGCACGCGTCTTCGTCGAGATGCAGTCCGAGGGCGGTCAATTTTATCGATAGCTCGGTGGGTTGATTTTCTGCACCTAGCGCCCGGACGAGATTGAGATACTCGCGAGCCATCGACTCCGCCTGCTCGGACGACGACGCAGTCTCGCCCAGCACATCGATGGTTGTACGGAAGCCTGCCGCGTGGAGCGCGTGGATGCGCGTGCGAGCATCGCAGAGCGTTTCGCCAGCGATATAGCGGCGGGAGATCTTACGGATTAGCGAACGGGGAACGAGCGGGATGGCGCGAGCCGCCATTGTATTGAGAATACGCATGTTGTGGTCTCATGAAAACGCAGTCGCACGAATCTGGATATAAAAAGTCGATTCGAGCGACATCGCCGGACTGCCTATCACAACAGGTCCGGGACGAATGCCAAAGTGGATGCAATCACTGCATCGACACAGGCTTTCAGTGCGTTTTCGAGGGAGGCCAGGCAGCTGCGTACATTGTTCGAACGAAATCTTTTGCGATTAACTACGGGGCGAGACAAAGCCTGATTTCTTCACGTCAGTCACGCATTGGGGATCGTAGCATGAACGAACAAACGGTGGTGATGAGCCGATCCGCGCTGTACCGAAGCTTTGATTGTTGACGATCGGCGCGTCCCTGCCGAATGTCGCATCATCGAAGCAAGCGCTCTCGCGATGTACGGGAATGGCGTCGCGACTTCACGCCAAACAAATCGCAGGTTCATTTCAACTGGAGACGATTCATGTCAAATCCCTGGACCGGGCGCTGCCTTTGCGGCGCGATGCAATATGAATCTCGGGGCGATCCACTCGCGCAACTCATCTGTCATTGCAGGGATTGTCAGCGCGCTTCCGGCTCGGCTGGGTTGCCTGTGATCGTAGTGAGAACCACAGATTTTGCATTCAAAGGCGAAATCAAGTCTTATACGAAGACCGGTGGCAGCGGCATGCCAACAACGCGCAATTTCTGCCCTCATTGTGGCAGCTTGCTATTTGGAACGCCGCATCACGCACCGGAAATCGTCACCATTTATGCCGGAACACTCGATGATCCGTCGCGGTTCAACGCCGAATTCGCCCAATTCATGTCTGAACGCCATCAGTTGGACGTCCACCAACCGGAGATTCCCCAACATTTGAGAAGAGCGCCCTGATCAACAAAATCAAAGATGCCGGCTTTCTGAAGGGGGATTGCTCCAATCGTCCTGCAAACCATTCACGTAGGTCACCGGCGCATTTAGCGCTTCATTGATGTCAAGTTCTTCGATGCACATGATGTTGACGTTGATATACGGGTACCCTGTTGCGTTTGGTGTATCAACGCGATCAAACACGTGGACACCGCACCGTTTGCAAAACGGGTGGTGAGCTACCGGATTTTTACCCTGGTACTCCGTAAGTGCAGTTTCGTCGGAAAGGAGACGAAACTCCTCTCGACGAACCTTGACATGCCAGAATCGTAGCCTGCTACAGAAACTGCAATTGCATTTCAACGTACCATTGCTTAAATCAACCCGGGCTTCAAACCGCACTAGTTGGCAATGGCAACCTCCAAGGTAGGTACGCAGCATCAGGCTCCTCCATGTTGATGGATAACCACATCGTCAACGCATTGCCACTGGATCGCGGCGTCTCCGCGTAGCGACTGGACACGATTGTCGACGATCCGCGGCTCGCCGTCGACCGACCGAACGTGGATCAGCGAGAATGCCTGGAGTTGATGCCAGAAGCGAGTTCACCTCCGCGAGAACAGTTTGGAGCGCCGACTCGCGTGCGTGCCTGCGCGGAAATGTTTGCGCAGCCATCCACCGGACAGCTGCGCTCGTACCCGTGTCGGCCGCGGCCTTTTACTCCGTTATTCCACATGTACATCAATGCGGCGCGGACGGGCTTCTTCTCGACGCGGGATGCTGAGTTTCAGCACGCCGCCCTGCAGATTGGCGTCGACCTTGGACGTATCGAAGTCCTCGCTCAAGGTGAAAGCCCGCGCGAAATGCGGCGCACGAATCTCTGCATGGTGCAGCCGCAGGTCGCCTGGCGTGGGCACCACCGCCTCCGCTTCGATGTACAGCCGCCCATCGTGAACCTTCACGTCAAGCTTGTCGCGCGATACGCCCGGCAGGTCAGCCCACAGGGTGATGCCGTGGCTGTCCTCGATGATGTCGACGGCCGGCGTAAGCGTTAAACGGCGAGCGCTGTCCTGGTTACTACGAGCCACACCGCTGGTATCTCGCTGTGCGATTTGAGTCGTGTCGTTCATGGCTTCCTCCTCGCTTACTGGATGGTGATGGCGCGCGGCTTCGAGGCCTCGCGTTTGCCGATCTGGATGGTCAGGCAACCGTTCGAATAGCCAGCTTCGACCTTGTCCGGATCAGCGTTCTGCGGCAGCTCGATCACGCGCCGGAACGTGCCGAAAAAGCGCTCCTTGGCGTAGGCGCGGGTTTCGCTCCCCGCCGCCAACTCGGGCGCTTTGCGCTCGCCGGCAATGGTCAAAGTGCCCTTGTCGACGGTCACTTCGAACGTGCCTGGGTCGATGCCTGGTGCGAATGCAACGATGTTGATGGACTCGTCGGTAGTGCCGATATTGAGAGGCGGGAATGCGTCCGTGCGGCTCGAGCGGATGCTCGATGGAAGGTTGCCGAACAGCGCAGACATCTGCCGTTGCAGACGATCGAGTTCCCCAAACAGGTCGTTGCTAAAGTAGAAGTCACTCATGATTCAATCTCCCGTGATGCGAAATGATCAAAGGCGTCCACCTGCTGCCGCGCCCCGACGAAGCGCACGCGGTCGCACTTCCTGGAGACACTGTATGGGCGGCGCGCAGCGGCCTTTGCGACCCAAAAATAGGCGCTTGCCCGAGACTTTCAATATCAGCAGATCGAATATTGAATTCACCTCAATATATTCCGCCGGATATATTGAAACACCCAGCGGGAGCCCTTATTTGCACCGCGCGGATTGTTCTGGAAGGAGGCAATATGGAGTTCGATACTGACTGGGTGACGCTTGGCAAACACCGTGTCCGACTGCATGCGACCCGCGGCTTTCCGGCCGAACGGCTGCGCATCGTGGCCGAGGTCGCGCGGTTGGCCATTGAAAGTAACATGAGCGCGCGGGCGCGCCTCGTGGAAGTGGTGTTTCGCGATCAGGATGGCGTGTATGACATCTCCATTGGCACGACCATCGCAGAAGACCGCACGTGCGCGGCGTCGATCGAAGCTGCCCTTGCCACGATCTTCGGTCTCACCCCCGAACAGGTCGTGTTGACGGTAAAGGCCGTCTCTCAGGATGAGGTGGATTTGAGCTTCGGCACTTATGAGCGGTTACTGGCGCAAAAGATCGGCGCCACCGCCCCGATCCAGTAGCGACACGGCTGGCACCGCTAGCGATCCATCTAACCGGCGGGGCTACCCCGGTGAACATTCTTCGGGAGGCGAGGAACCGCCGACCACGTCTCCCGGCCACACGCGGGAATTCAGCACTGGCGGTTGCACGATGGCGAGTCAAGGCGGTGGCAATTTCGGATCGAGTTTGCATCGTCTGAGCGGTAGCGGCTGAGCGGATACCAGTCGTGTCACAAGGCGTGACTTTTCGTCGACCTGTACATCGAGGCAGGCGCAGCCGTACCCGTGCTCTCCAGCGTTGGTCACGACCCATCCTTTCGTCGTCATGTCCGGCATGTTGTCGATCCCAGGGGCCTGATAGCCACCTTGTTCCGAAATTGTCCATTCGCCACTTCGGTCCACTAACGAAAAGTTGGCGGGAGTTGGATTTTTGAGCCAGCCACAGCGCTTCTCAACGGCACCTTGCGCGTCGGCGACGGAGGTTGCCAACGCCATTCCTAATCCGAGCAACACCACAAACGGATTTGTCATCAGGGTTTTCTCCTCACTCATTGGCAACTGTCGACAATCTGAACGTCACCGTCGAACGTCGGTTCATGGCCGCGCTCTGCACGACCCGGTCGGCTCAGTGCGACGCGTAGGACGATGTTCAGAAATTCCGGCATTGATGCTCGACAAAACAGACAGTCAGCAATTATGACTCAAGCCGTCATGGGAATTACATCGAACAGCCTGAAAGCGCGTAGCTGTGTTCCAGCGTGATGTAGAGTCAATCCCCAAACTCCGTCTCTGTCGGTGTACTCGAAAGTAACCTTGGCTTGTGTGTCATCGAGGACAAAACAGCGACCACTCTCAAAGACAGCGTTCGACTTCTGCTGCCCAGTCGCTTGCACCGATAACTGCTCGCCGCAAAGCGTCACTTCAAAATGCATCAGCGGGTGTCGATAGCGTCCAACATACTGCGAGAGTTCCGTTGAATCTGCCGAGATGTCCTTGCCATTTTCCGGCTGCCTTTCGTCTACCTTGCGGTAGACCACGTCGTCTATCCTTCGTCCTGCGAACGATACGCCATGCTCGCGAAGAGTCACTACAGAAGCCTTTCCTTCTGCCTCGCGGCTGAACGCAATCTCAATGTCGCGAGTTCGCGAAAAAAATGCATCGGATTCCGAACAAGCCAGTGTTAGCCGCTGAAGACCAGTCAGGTTTGCACAGAGCATCCCGCTTTTATCCAGGGAGATTTCCATAAAGCACCGCTGGCCAAGTCGAAAAACACCCACATATTCGTCAAGTTTCGACGCATCCAGCGTGATTTCGTGAGGCGTCTGATATAGACCGAGACTTGCGTGCGCAAGACGTTCGGTGATCTTCAAAACTCCCGAGGCCTGCAGATTGGCGAGAGCGATGACGGTAAGGTCGTCGTCGGGATGCAGGTCCAATGCGCTCAGGAACCCATTTATGGCGCCGCCATGCCTGACGAAGCGGCGCCCATCGGCGGACCCAACAAACCAGCCATAGCCGTACCCCTGTCCATGATCTCGCAACATGTGCTGTAGAGCCGCCGGTCCGATCACATCGCCTCTCATGAGGGCCTGCGACCAGCGATACAAGTCGTCCGCAGTGGAATAAAGGCCGCCGGCAGCATGGGGTAAAGACATGGCAATGAACCGCGCATGTCTCCACTTGCCGCCGATGCAGGTATAGCCGTCCGCTCGCCGCTCGACAATCTTCCAAGTATGGTCATAGCCGCTATCGGCCATGCCAAGGGGCTGGAAGAACTCGTTTTCCAGGAAGTCGGAGTAACGTTGGCCGCTGATGGCTTCCACCACGCTGCCAAGTAATATGTACCCGGTATTGCTGTAGCGAAACCGGTCACCGGGCGGAAACTCCAGTGCCTGGCCGCTGGTCAGCTCCATGATCGCCTTCGGGGTTCGCTCCTCGAGCGAAATCCGAGTTAAAAAGTCCGGCAGGTCGGTGTAGGAAGGGACACCCGATGTATGAGTCAGTAATTGATGAATCGTGACGTTATGCCAACTTTCTGGCGCGTCGGGTAGGTGTTGACCTAACCGGTCATGAACGCCCAGCTTGCCGCGCTCCGTGAGGCGGAGAATCGCAGCCGCCGTGAACTGTTTCGTAATTGAGCCGATGCGAAATCTTGTTTCTGGTGTGTTCGGGATAGCCCACTGCCGATTGGCGAAACCGAAACCCTGACGAAAGATTATTTCTCCCGCTTTGGCGACCAGAACTACACCGGTAAAAAGATCGTCGTGGAGGAACGCCGATACGATTTCCTGTGCTGCTACAGCGTAGTTTTCCGCTCGAGGCGTGGCGCACATGATTCGGGTCCTTCAAGGAGATTGGGCGAAGTCCTGGGCCACAGTCTACAACTGGTGGTGGTGACGCCTCACTTCGATAGGGAGGCCTCGTAGATCGTCAACGATCTGGCGGGATACGGCGAACGTCTCAATTCGGCCCGGAAACAGGAAGTCTGAAGGCAAGAGCCCCGCTGACTTGATCCAAACGTCCGCGCTTTCGCGGGTCTGCTCGGTGATCTCGAACTGCACCGGCCGCTCAGCCGCCGAAAACTCCTGCCTCGTCTAGCATCTCGACTAGCCCTTCCGGATAGATAGTCTCGCCGGTGGTAGACAATTCCTCCCGGCTCCACCATCGGTGATCCGCCATCACCTCCCTCTCTTCCGCGGTCCAGCCGTCACGTGAAATGGCTTCCGTGTCTGTGCTAACGACGAAATACTGTTCGACCGCAAGCACGCGCTCGCCATCTGGCAACTGCAAGGGCACTTCGCGCCGCCCGACCGGCATGGATACGTGCGCCTCTCGAATGCCTGTTTCTTCACGGAGCTCTCGCCTTGCAGCGTCCGCGTACGTCTCGCCATGCTCGACGCCACCACCCGGCGTTGCCCAGTAGACCTTGCCTGCTAGCACACCAGTTTTGTGAACGAACCGGAACAGCAGCACGCGCCGCTTTGGAGTGGTAATCAGTAGTCTGGCCGAAGGACGTTCGCGCATGGGATTCAATCGGAAGTAAATGTCAGTGAAAGAAAAATATGCAGCGGGAATGCGACCCGCTTCGGTCCGCAATCTTTCTCAGAGCCGGACGCTCCCACCACATCAACCAAGGGCCGGAGAGCGATACGTTACAAAGTGCTCGTCCTTCGTCACGACAGAGAAGCCGAGCTTTTGATAGAAGCTCATCGCTGCTTCATTGCAGAGAAAGCATGACAAGGTCAATGGCTGGTCCGACTCGGCCACGCGCGACATCAGCGTTTGCATCACCTCCCGACCGATCCCTCGATTTCGGAATTCCGGCCGCAGAAGCAACAGCGATAAATGGACTGCCTCGATTTCATTCCTAAGTGCAAAATATCCGGCCGTCGCCGATCCTATGGTGATCAAAGTGCATTCAGAATCGGGGTAAGACTTTTCGAAGCGCTCCCGTTGAAAATTCTCATCCCAGCCGAATGTCTGATCGATGTATTCGTGCAGCGAGAGTTTGTAGAGTTCGAAGAGAGCTTGTCGATCAACCGTTCCTTCAAGCCTCGGAATCAACCGGGTTGCATTGGCTTCGTAAGGCTTCCCTCCCCTCGGCGCTACTGCATAGGACATGAAATGCCGTTCGTTGGTTGAGTGCTCGACCTCGAATCCGTTTCTTTCGTAAAGTTGCCTGGCCCGGTTGACGCGAAGAACTCGCAACCGGATGGATTTTCCAACAGCGTTAGCACGCTCAATAAGACGTCCAAGCAGCAACGTGCCGATACCACGCCCTTGATAACCGGGAAGAATATAGAGCTTCTCCAGCATCAAAGCCTCTGGTTCATCGACCACTGCGATGCAACCGATCTCGTCTCCATCGCATTGAATAATCTGGTGAATCTCTGGCCGGAAATTATCAAGCGGTTCGGGTATCCAACTACCCCAGGTACGTTCGGCATACTCCCTCATGCACGATTCCTGAACGGTACACAAGAAGCTCCAGTCGGACGCAGTGGCCGGGCGTAGCGTAATATTCGGCATCTGGCTTTGTGGTTCGATGGATTGTCTGGACTGCAATTGTCGACGAACTGGAGCATGGGGTCCACCGGCCGAAATTGGCCGCACCGCGTCCCACTTTTATTCAGACCGTGCTTCTATTGCATTTCCAGCGGGAAAATTGTCGAAGAACGCGGGCAACCTGACCTGTTGGCCCTCTTGCAGCAAATCGGTGCGGTGCCGGTCTGAGCGCAAGTTGGTCGCGTCTGCCGCATGCACTTTCTGTCGAGGCATCCCGCCGGCCCCCTGGCCGGATGCATCAAAGGCCAGGGTGACGAACCCTTGTCCGACGGCGCCCGTCTTTATTCTGGGGCGTGTGAAAGGGATGAAGACAACTCGCGGTGGGCATTCGCCTGAGCGAGCAAGGTGTTCGCCTTGGATTCAAAAGCTTCAACTGCATCTGCGCCGGCAGCGAAGCGAGCGGGCGGCTCTTCCTGTGCCGTCAATTCCACTAGAGCGGCGGCAAGTTTGGCCGGATCGCCGCCCTGCTTGCCGTTCATGCCTTTCCACGCAGTCACGGTCTCCTGAGTGCGGGATGCATAGTCATCAATGGAGAATTCAGCGTAGGTAGTTGAGTCTGCGCTGAGGAGATCTGTTCGGAAAAAACCCGGTTCTACCAGCATGGTGCGAATGCCAAAGGGAGCAATTTCCTGGGCAAGCGCCTCCATCCAACCTTCGACGCCAAACTTTGCAGCGGCATATGCACTGCAAAAGACGCCAGCAGTAATGCCAGCTGTCGATGAGATTGTGACTAACAGGCCAGAGCGCTGCCTGCGCATCACCGGCAATACGGCCCGGGCAACATTCATCGGACCGAACAGAAGCGTTTCGAGCTGGCTTCGCACCTGGACGGGGCTAAGCTCCTCGAAGAAACCCCCATAGAAGTTGCCGGCGTTGTTGACCAGCACGTCAATGCGGCCAAACCTCTGGACGGTAGTTTCGACGGCGGCCTCGGCATCCGCGGGGCTGGTCACGTCCAGCTGGGCGACCAGAAGATTATCGTGATCGCCGATGGCGTTCCTGACCTTTTCAGGATTGCGCCCGGTCGCCACAACGTCGTGACCGGCCGCTAATGCTGCCTTGGCGATATCTACGCCCATGCCACGGCCGGCGCCGGTAATCAGCCACACTTTCTTGCTATTCATACGCGAGTCCTCTGTGTTCTTGATGCCCCAAAATTCAGGCATCGGATATGAATTAACCGGCTTCAGTGTCGCGCGATTGACACCGGGGAGGTTGCCGAAAGCGCCGAACTTTTTGCCTAAACTGACGAAGCGTGCTTAAAGCCACGCGAATGGCCTTCTACCGGAGTAAAGTATTTCCACCGAGTCGGCGTTAGAGATTTCACATGAAACAGCGGGTTTCCGAGCCAATGAGTACGACTACTGCAAGCACGCATGGCCTCGCGCGAGCCATCGCCCGCTTTGCCCAGTCCGACGGCGACTACACCACAGCCATACCATCCCTTTCCGTTCACCGCCGGAAGGGGCCAACCGAGCCGTTGCACTGCATCTTTAGCCTCGGGCTCGGCGTCGTTGCCCAGGGCCATAAGCAGGCGTTGGTAGGAAAAGAGGTGGTGAACTACGGCCCCGGCCAGTCGATGCTGGCAAGCATCGACCTGCCTGTGATCTCGCACGTCACGCGCGCGAGTATTGAGGAACCGATGCTGGGCCTGATGCTGACACTAGACAGTCGTGACATCGTGAAGACAGCTGCGGAGATGCAGTTGCCGGCTCCGCCTCGAACGCCAGCTTTCACGGCCATCACGATCGAAACTCTTGACGATGCCCTGATCGGCGTCCTGATTCGGCTGATCGAATTGCTGGACCAACCGGCATTGGCTCCGCAATTGGCGCCGCTCTTTCAGCAGGAAATCATCGTGCGGCTTCTCGCTGGCCCCCACAGCCCGCAGTTACAGCACCTTGCGGCCAACGGATCGCCGAGCCAGCAAATCGCCAGGGCCGTGAGATGGCTCAAGCAGAATTTCTCGAAGGGACTCCAGGTGGATGACCTGGCCGCGCACGCGCACATGAGTCCTTCGACCTTCCGTCAGCATTTCCGCAACATCACCGGAACAAGTCCTTTGCAATACCAGAAGCAGTTGCGCCTGCAGGAAGCGCGGCAGCTAATGCTCAACCTTGGCATTGACGCGGGCAGTGCCGCGATCCAGGTCGGCTACGAGAGCGCCTCGCAGTTCAGTCGCGAGTACAGCCGTCTGTTCGGCGCGCCTCCGCAGCAAGACGTGAGGCGCCTGCGGCTGTCGTGATACGCACGTTCGCTAGCTGCAGGAAGTGATTGTTGACGACCTATGTGACGGGTCGAACGGCCGTTCATGGCCGACTACTGCGCGACACCGTGCAGACGGCGCCCCGAACTGACGACGTCGTTTAGCGACAGGGCACGCCGCGCTCAGAGGAAGTTCCTGATCAGTATCGTCACCCACTGCCAGGCACCGCCGCAGCCGGCGGCCCGGCAGCGCGCATCGGGATCCGCCAGAAGGCGGCCATTGGCGTCGCTCACCGAACTTGAGTTGCGCAGGAAGTACGCCACGCTGTCTTGCAAGGGATCGAGCCCGTTCTCCGGGATATCTATCCACAGGCCGTTTTCGGTATTCAGGTGGGCCGACAACGAATCGAAATTGAAACTGCCGAGATAATATCGATGGCCGTCGATGAGGACCAGCTTGGCGTGCATCATGCGGTTCTCGTCGTCGGAATATTCGCGCACCTCGATCCCGGCATTCACCAGGTCGGGCAGATCGTCGGCGTAGGCGCGCGCGACGGCGGGGAATTCCTGCGTCAGGCTCGCCAGCGAGGCGCTTACCAGGACCACATGGACACCTTCGCGCCGCTTGCGCTCAAGCGCCTCGCGCAGTTCCGGCACCAGGATCAGGTAGGGGTTGATGATCACGATCTCGTGCTGCGCCGTATCGAACGCTTGTAACATGTCCTGCAACGTCCCTGGCGAGCGTTTGTCGGGCCAGTCGTGGACATAGCGCAGGCGTTCGCAGGCGATCGGCGTCCAGGCGGGATCGAAATGCGCACCGGGAGCGAGCGGAGCGGCGGAATCATTCGGCGCATCGGAGACAGGTGGTGTATCGCTCGCGGCCAGGTCCGTCGCCGGGGCTGCAGCGTCGAGCGGAGCCAGCAGCCATTCGCGCCAATAATGGATGCGCGCCGGGTCCAGCGTCGCATAACCCTGTGAGACGCGATAAGGACTTGCGACTTTGAGGAATTTTTCCGGCTCGGGGCGAACCACTTCCGGGCTATTCCAGAACAAGGCGAAATGCTGGGACATGGCGTGCAGGGAGGAAGCATCCTGGCCGGCGTCGCCCGACACCATCAGATCGCGCTCGCTGAGCCAGTTGCGGAAGCTCGCATCCCAGATCGAGGTACTGCCGATCACGGCCGTGTCGCCAACCAGGAATAGCTTGTCGTGCATGCGATGCGAAATCTCGACGAGATCTGATCGTGGATGGAAGATTCGGAGTTCGATGCCGGGAGCCACCTCGTGCAGGGCGACAATGAACTCGTCCTCGAGCGGGAAGTGCGGCTCGGGGCCGATGCCGTCGATCAGCAGCTTGACCGGCACGCCTCTGCGCGCGGCCTCGACCAGATGACGCAACAGCAGGCCGCCGGTCTGATCGATTTCGAAGATGTAGGCGAGGATGCGAATCTGCTCGGTAGGCGTGGCACGGTCGACCAGCGCAATCCGCGACTGCATCAACTGACCGTCGTCAAGACTGGCGACCAGGTCGACACATTGCGCGTGGGCGTGCTGGGAAAAGGCAAACACGCATGCCAGAATGAGCGCCAGGCTTCTCGTTGTGGTCATGATGTGGCGAACTGGTTCGATGTGTCTCGGGCTCTGCGTAAATCTCCGATTGTCGCCGATTTATGAACACTGTTCCAACGACCGCTCATGGCCGACCACTGCCTCATGCGATCCGCATGTGCAGCACGAGCCCTACGGTCGGCACCGCACGACCGCAAAGGGAACAGGCTGGCGAGACCCGCTACAAACTCTCCAGAAGTTTGTCGATTTTCGATCATCAGATTCGTCGTCAGGGTATTCCCACCCAAAGGATCTCCCATGAAATACCTCGGCTTGGCTTACTTCACCCCCGAAAAATTCGCCGCGATGACGCCAGACGACGTCAAGAAACTAGTCAGTCAATGCCCCGCATTGGACGACAAGATGCGCGCGACCGGCAAGGTACTGATTTCCGCGTCGCTTGGCGATCTGGACACCTGGAAGACTCTCCGCCCGCGCAGTGGCAAGACGCACGTCATCGATGGGCCCTACACCGAGTCGAAGGAAGTCGTGGGCGGCCTGTTCGTCATCGAGGCGGATACCCACGACGAAGCGTTGCGCATCGCCTCCATGCACCCGGCGGCCACGCTGGGCGAAGAAGGCGGATGGGCCGTCGAGCTTATCCCCCTGGATTTCTACCTGGCCAGATGATGGCTTGGACGCGTGTCCCAAACATGCATCGGCGCTCCTTTGTCCGCAAACACATGCACGGCTTGCCACTCGTCTTCAGTGAGCATCGGTACATCTATCTTGCAGCGCAAACAGTACACCCACGACGGTCACTCAGCTTTCTCGATGACGCCCCCCCGTCAATCGTTTGTCGGCACGAGTCAATCAGATTGCTATATCGTCCGTTTGCGCGAATGGAGATCGCAAGACGATTGCATCATCACGTTCAGGACCAGTGGTAACCATTGACACCGGAACGCCGACTTCCCGCTGAATCGCTTCGATCAGCGCCGCGGCCTGGCGGGGCAGATCGCCATAAGACCGGATGCCCCGGGTGGAACCGTCCCAACCATCAAAGCGCTGGAGAACCGGCTGCAGGCGCTGCTGCTCGGCGTTGGTGGACGGCATGTAACCGATGCGCTTCCCATCAAGCTCGTAGCCTACGCACAAGTAGACCGAATCGAAGCCATCGAGCACATCCAGCTTGGTCAGCGCCAGCAGACTGATGCCGGCGACCTTGGTGCTCTGACGCAGTTGTACCGTGTCCAGCCAACCGCAGCGACGCGGCCGACCCGTGTTGACTCCATACTCGGCGCCGCGTTGCCTAAGCAGGTCACCGAGTGTTCCGTCCACTTCGGACGTGAAAGGGCCTTCGCCGACACGAGTTGCATAGACCTTGCTGACACCGAGCACCTGCCCGAGGCGTGACGGGGCGATGCCGGTGCCACTGGCCGCGCCAGCGGCGACGGTGGTCGACGACGTCACATAGGGATAGCTACCCCAATCCACGTCAAGCATCACGGCCTGCGAGCCTTCGAATACCGTGCGCTTGCCCGATGAATGGGCGTTGTCGAGTCGTTCCCAGACCCGTCCCATGAACGGCAGGATTCTTGGTGCCATGGCAACCAGGTCGCTCAACATCTGGTCTCGCTGGAAAGGTTCGAGACCGACGCCGCGGAACCACGCGTTATGGTGCTCAAGCAGTGCATCGAGCTTTTGCGCGAGCAGTGCCGGTTCAGCCAGGTCGCAGACGCGCAAGCCTCGGCGCCCCACCTTGTCTTCGTATGCCGGACCGATACCGCGTAGCGTGGTGCCGATCGGTTTGGCGCGCAAGCGTTCCTGAGCGGCGTCGATCGCGCGATGGACCGGTAGAACAAGCGTGGCCGTCTCGGCGATCTGCATCGTTTCTGGCGTTATACGGATGCCCAGCGCGGCCATGCGGTCAATCTCCGCAAGCAGCGCTTCGGGATCAAGGGCGACGCCGTTGCCGATCAGACTAAGCTTTCCGCGCACGATACCGCTGGGAAGCAGCGCCAGTTTGTAGGTCTGGCCATTCACCACAAGTGTGTGGCCTGCGTTGTGGCCACCGTTGTAGCGGACAACGATGTCCGCTTTCTCGGCAAGCCAATCCACAATCCGGCCTTTTCCCTCATCGCCCCACTGCGCACCAACCACGACAACATTTCGCATACGGTAGCCTTACTGGTGAGTTTATCGAACAGATCGAAAACCGGATCTGCTGCCAACCAGCGCAATATAAGCGTCGACAGCAGCCACGAAAATCGATATAAAGTCATCACCTTTGTCAGCAAAACTCACATAGAGATTCGCCGTATGCCACGTCGTCTGCCACCGTTGAACGCACTGCGCGTGTTTGAAGCCGCCGCCAGGGCCGAGAGCTTTTCAGCCGCAGCCGACGAGCTTTGCGTCACGCACGGGGCAGTGAGCCGGCAAGTGGGACAACTGGAGGCCTGGCTTGGACATGACCTGTTTGAACGCCGCGGCCGAAGGGTGGTACTGACCGCGCCGGGACGCGCCTATCTGTCGGAGATATCGGCGGCACTCGACCGCATTGCGCTGGCGACCGACGAACATCTTCGGGTCACGCGACAGCAGATCATCAGGGTCAATGCGCCGACCACGTTCGCGTTGAGATGGCTATTGCCGCAGCTTTCCCACTTCCAGTTGAGCAATCCGGCGGTGGAAGTCCGCCTGACTACCTCGGATGAACCGATCGAAAGACTGCGCGACGAATGCGACGTGGCGATTCGCGGCCGCGAGCAGAAAGCGGCAGGGTACGTAGTCAATGAATTTCTGTCGGAAGTCCGGCTGCCGGTGTGCTCGCCCAAGGTGCTGGAATCTCATCCGATACACCATGTCTCGGACCTGGCGCATCACACCCTGCTGCACACGGCGACCTATCCTGGCCTTTGGGACGAATGGCTCGCGGCGTGCGGCAACCCTCGGCTTGCTACACGCAATTCCCAGCAACTGGATCACTTTTATCTGACCTTGCAGGCCGCTATTGATGGCCTGGGTATCGCGATGGGCCCGACCGCGCTTGTAGCACTCGATATCGAAGAGGGCCGTCTCGTGTTTCCGTTCGACGGACCGGCTCTGCCGGCATGGCGCTACTGCAGCTACGTCCACAATGCCCGCCTTGGGGATCCCGCCATCAATACCTTTCTCACGTGGCTGCGTGAACTGGGGCATCGTTTCTCACGCAATGCATAGTGACCAGAACAGATTTCATAAATACCGAAAAAATTAAGGCTAGGTACTTATGAAACCGCCTTTAATAGCTCAAGCTTATTTGGGGCGATATTTCCTGATTGCTGACGATGTACACGTTCGTGACGAACATTCCCCGCAATCTTCTGTCCGCGGGTTCCTGGATCATTTCCGGGTATTCCGACCATGGCCTACCGACTGATTCCTGTACCCGTCCCCGCCTCGCTTTATGGGCGGTGGGCGCCGCCAAGCGCAAGCGGCACTTCCCTCGTGCAACCAGAAAAAAACAGTCCTGTAACCCCGGTCGGCTATCATGCCTATCCCCTCCGAAGTAGCTCCTTATGATTTCCGTCCGTAATGTCACGCTGCGCCGCGGCGTCAATGTCGTACTCGACAACGCATCCGTCACCTTCACCCCCGGCGAAAAGATTGGCCTTGTCGGCCGCAATGGCGCCGGCAAGTCGTCCTTCTTCGGCCTTCTCAACGGCACGCTGCACGAAGACGGCGGCGAGTTCTCGATTCCCGCTGCATGGAAGATGGGCCAGGTCGCGCAGGAGATGCCTGAGACCGAGCAGAGTGCGACCGACTTCGTAATCGAGGGTGACACCGTCATGCTGGCCGCCCAGGCTGAAGTCGCCGCCGCCGAGGCCAGCGACGATGGCATGCGCATGGCGCACGCCTACATGGCCCTACACGACGCCGGTGCACACGATGCCCCCGCACGTGCCCAGGCGCTGATCCTGGGCCTTGGCTTCAGTGCTGCGCAGCTCAGCCAGCCGGTCAACAGTTTCTCCGGCGGCTGGCGCATGCGACTGCAGCTGGCGCGCGCGCTCATGTGCCCGTCCGACCTGCTGTTGCTCGACGAGCCGACCAATCACCTTGACCTCGACGCGCTGGTCTGGCTGGAAGCGTGGCTCAAGCGCTATCAGGGAACCATGGTAGTGATCAGCCACGATCGCGAATTCCTCGACGCGGTGACGCAGGTGACGGTGCACGTCGACAACGCCAAGCTGGTGCGTTACGGCGGCAACTACAGCAAGTTCGAAGAGATGCGCGCTGAGCAACTGCTGTTGCAGCAGGCCGCGATGGCCAGACAGGCGGACAAGATCGCCCACCTGCAGAAATTCATCGACCGTTTCAAGGCCAAGGCCTCGAAGGCGAAGCAGGCGCAGAGCCGGGTCAAGGCGCTCGAACGCATGGAGAAGATCGCGCCAGTGCTTGCCGACGCAGAGTTCACCTTCGAGTTCAAGGAGCCGCTCAACGTCCCTAACCCGCTGTTGTCGATGCTGGACGCGAGCTTCGGTTACCCGGCGCCGGCCGACGCACCGCCGGGCACGCCGCCGACGGTCATCGTGCGGGGCATCAACCGATCTGTGCTGGCCGGGCAGCGCATCGGCATTCTCGGTGCCAATGGCCAGGGCAAGTCCACTCTGGTGAAGACGGTGGCGCACGAGCTGGCGCCGATTGCCGGCGAAATCAGCGAAGGCAAAGGCCTGAACATCGGCTACTTCGCCCAGCAGGAACTCGACGTGCTGCGCCCTCTCGACACCCCGATGGAACACATGATCCGCCTTGCCAAGGATACGCCGGCGCACATGCGTGCCCCCGGCCAGAGTGGCACCGAACAATCGCTTCGCACCTTCCTCGGCACCTTCAGCTTCAGTGGCGACATGGTCCATCAGGCGGTCGGCACGATGAGCGGCGGCGAGAAAGCGCGGCTCGTGTTGTGCATGATCGTGTGGCAACGCCCCAACCTGCTGCTGCTCGACGAGCCTACCAACCACCTGGACCTGGCCACACGCGAAGCGCTGGGCATGGCACTCAACGAATTCGAAGGCACAGTGTTGCTGGTTAGTCACGACCGTTCCCTGCTGCGCGCGGTATGTGACGAGTTCTGGCTCGTCACCAAGGGTGGCGTCGAGCCCTTCGACGGCGATCTGGACGATTACCAGCAGTTCCTGCGCGACGAAGCCCGTCGCATGCGCGAGCAGGCCGCCGGGGAGCAGAAAGTCGTCGCCTGAGTAAGCCCCTGGCAGCTCCCGCCTGGAAGCTGCCATAGCGCTCGCGTCGAGTCGAAGGTCCGCTTAAGGCGGCTTCGGCCGATGAACGAGCGTTCGTGTTTGACAATCGGATGACCAGTTACGGGGCAAAGCCGACGCCTGGACGGATGAATTCTTCAGTGTTCTGTTCCCGTATTACCTGGCTTCAGTTTGCGATATCAAGTAGAGGCGTTCCCGTGCGCAACGCCGGTAGTCTGCCCACCATTATCGACACCAATCAGGCAACGATTTCCCCTCGTTGCAATCGGGCAAGTGGGCAAATGTGGCAGTTGGCTAGAATGGACAACCCGACCTTGACGACCCACGCCATGGAATCATCCGAGATCTATCAATCCGGCTTCTACACCCTGAGTCAGGCACATGGATTTCGCTTGCCTGGTTACCTCATCCTGAGTTCCAACACGCCCGTTTCCCGGTTCTCCGACCTTCCGTTACAGGCGGACGCTGACCTTGGCGCTTGCATACGTTTGGCGGATACTTTATTGCACACACTGTTGGCACCCGAGCGGGTATACGTGTTGCGATTCGGCGAGTCGATTGAAGCGATCCACTTCCACATCATTCCGCGGACCAACGAGATCGCATTGCAGTTCTCTGCCCCGGACCAGGTGCAGCCCGGTTTAAACGGGGCGGATATTGCAAGTTGGATATGGCATAACCATGACGCCCTGGGCTACTCGGATATGGACATCGACTCGTTCATACAGCGGGCAAGACAGTTCGTGAAGGAAACCCGGTCTTTGAACTAGCGACACCTGGCCGATGCGGCGCTCGCCAGTTTGCAGGCCAATCGAAAATAGACAAACTCGCCCATATGCTGACATAGTGAGGGCGGAATCCAATCAGTTTTTCAACTTTTCCGTTCCGCCACCCCATACGAATGCCAGCCGCAACGCCGATCCCCTCGCCTCGTGTCTCCCCCGTCGATCTGAACGAACTGATCACGCTGCTCGAGATCCGGGTGCTGGGATTGTCCGAGTGTCTCGTCAGCCAGGGCTTCGTGCTCGAACTGGACGGCAACGACGCGCCCGGCATCCACTACATCCTGTCCGGCGAAGGACTGCTGCATATCGACGGCGCAGAGACGGTACCGCTTGCACCGCATACGCTGCTGATCGTGCCGCCCCGTCACCCGCTGAAGCTTGAGGTTCCCGCGGCCAAGGCCGGCATCGCGCCGATCGTCGTGCCTGGGCGCGAGCACAAGCAGGTCGTCGATTCGATCAACCGGTTTCGCGCCGGCACCTCCGAGCCGATGACCGTGATGATCTGCGGCTATTTCAATGCAGCATTTGGCGCATCCATCAATCTCTTCGAAACGCTGTCCACACCGATCGTCGAGCAATTCGACGCGTCCGACCGGCTCGACGTCTACCTGCGCACCGCCTTCGATGAACTCGTCGCCCAGGAGATCGGCGCGGGCGCCATGTCGGGGGCGTTGCTGAAACAGGTGATCGTCGCGCTCGTGCGCCGCTCGCTGAAAACGAACGCGCTCTGGCTCGAACGCTTCGCGCTGCTCGGCGATCCGCAGATCGCGCGGGTCTTCGCGGACATGGTGGCCCGCCCCGCCGCGCCGCACAGCGTGGCGAGCCTCGCAGATGCGGCATTCCTGAGCCGGTCCGCCTTCATGGCCCGCTTTTCAGCGGCCCTCGGCCACTCGCCAATGCAGGTCCTGCGTGACATCCGCATGCGACAAGCCGCCGCCCAGTTGCGCACCGGTGATCTGTCGCTGGATCAGGTCGCGCGCAATGTCGGCTATGCGAGCCGCGGCACCTTCGTCCGCGCATTTCGCGAAGTATTCGGCACCGGCCCGGCCGGGTATCGGTCAGACGCCGAACACGCCTGAACTGCCGGACGATTTGCACTATCTGGCGGACCCCGTGCAGCGCCCTCCCGTCCATACTGACTCATGTCAACCCATGGACTGGAGGTTCAAAATGGCTCCCGAATACATGATCGTCGACTCGCCAGTCGGCAAGCTCAAACTCGTCGCGCGCGACATGAAGCTGGTCGCCATCCTGTGGGAAAACGAGCGCAAGAACCGCGTGAAGCTGGGCGAGATGCAACCGGCGGACGACAATCCGGTGCTGCTGGACGCCGCCCGGCAACTTCGCGAGTACTTCGCTGGCGAGCGCACTCGATTCGATCTCGACATTGCGATGGAAGGCACGCCGTTCCAGAAGCGCGTGTGGGACGCGCTGCTCGACATTCCGTTTGGCGAGCGGCGCACCTACCGAGACATCGCGACGCGAATCGGCAACCGTCAAGCTGTGCGGGCTGTGGGCGCGGCGATCGGGCGCAATCCGCTTTCGATCATTACGCCGTGCCATCGTGTGATCGGCTCGTCGGGGAGTCTGACCGGCTTCGCTGGTGGCCTTCCAACCAAAGCCCTACTGCTTGACACGGAAGATCGGGCAGCACGAAAAACCGTCTGAAGACGACACGCAGGTCACCCACCTCTCGACCGGCGTCACGTGTCAGCGCGCAAGCGCTGATGCCTGGCGCCGGTTTTTTTTGCGGCGCTGCGACCACGCTCCGCATCGATCCGCACAAGCGGACTTTCGAGGTGGTTTGCCGGACTTTTTGCACGGCATGTGCCTCTAGACTTTCTATCAATGCAAACGCCAACACAGACGCGTTGGACGCAGACCCGCTTCCCTCTTTCGATCATCAGGAGAACCATCATGACCCGCATTGCGCTTCCCACCGACGAACAGATTCCCGCCGCGTCGCGCCCCGTTGTCGACGCCATAACGAAGCAACTGAAGATGACACCCAATCTCTTCCGCATCATGGCGCTGAGCCCGAACGCGCTGAACGGATGGGCCGGACTGCAAGGCGCGCTCGCGAAGACGCTCGACACGAAGCTGCGCGACGGTATCGCGCTCGCGGTTTCGCAGGTGAACGGTTGCCAATACTGTCTGTCGGCGCACTCCCACGTGGCGAGTACCCTGGCGAACATCGACGACGACGAAATCCGGCTCAATCGCGCCGGCCAATCCAGCACGCCGAAGACGGCGGCGGCCGTGACGTTCGCGAAGAAGCTGATGGAAACGCACGGCAAAGTCAGCGAAGATGATCTGCAGGCGGTACGCGCGGCGGGCTTCACCGATGCCAATATCGTCGAAATCATCGCACTCAGCGCACAGTTCCTGTTGACGAACTTCGTCAACAACGCGTTCGACACCGAAATCGATTTTCCGGTCGTCGAAACGGAAATTGGCTAAAGCCGAGAGCGTTCGGGAGCCCGCACGGGTTCCCTTCCTTTTCAGGAGTCCGTTATGTCACGCACCGTCACCGAAAAGCGCGCCGCGTTCCGCACGCTACACGAATCCGGCTGCTTCATGCTGCCGAATCCCTGGGATGCAGGGAGCGCCCGCTACCTCGCTAGCCTGGGTTTCCAGGCCATCGCGACCACCAGCTCCGGCTTCGCGTGGTCGACCGGTCGCGCGGACAATCACGTAACACGCGAGATCATCCTCGCGCATCTGCGCGAGATGGTCGCAGCAACAGACCTGCCCGTGAATGCCGACTTCGAAAACGGCTTCGGTGCAGATCCAGCCGACGTCGCTGAAAGTGTCAAGCTGGCGGTTGAAACAGGGGTCGCGGGTCTGTCGATCGAAGACTCCACCGGCGATGCCGCAAGCCCGCTGTTTCCGGTCGATATCGCAGTTGCGCGGCTCAAAGCGGCACGCCAGGCAATCGACGAGAACGGCGGCGACACGTTGCTGATCGGCCGCGCGGAAAATTTCTTCGTCGGTGTGCCGGATATGGACGATACGCTGACACGGCTCAAGGCCTACGCGGCAGCCGGCGCTGATTGTCTGTACGCGCCCGGCATCCAGACGCGTGAACAGATCGAAGCCGTCGTTGCCGCGGTGGCGCCCAAGCCGGTGAATGTGCTGATTGGCTCGCAATCCGCATTTACGTTGCAGGAGCTGGGCGCACTCGGCGTGCGGCGCGTCAGCGTCGGCGGCGCGCTGGCGCGGGCTGCGTGGGGCGGCTTCATGCGCGCCGCGCAGTCGCTCGCGAACGGACGCTTCGACGGATTCACCGATGCCGCGTCAGGCGCGCAGCTCAACGCGCAGTTTCGCGACGGTGCTTGAGATTCGCTCAACATCAATCCATTTTTCAAGGAGAACATCATGGCCCGCGAAATCGTCCGCGTGGAACCGCTGTCCAGTTGGCTCGAGCGCTGGAAGGCACCGACATCGGCCGTCACGCGGCACGGCGACACGATCTACGTGTCCGGTTTCCCGCCGTTCGATCCGCAAACCGGCGAAGTGCTGGACGCACCAATCGAGGAGCAAACCCGGCGCGTGCTGGAGCAACTGAAGCTGTGTGTAGAGACGGCGGGATCGTCGCTCGATCAGGTGCTGAAGTGCAACGTCTACTGCACTTCCGTGGCGATGTTTCCGGTCGTCAACGAAATCTATGCGCAGTTCTTCGGCGCGCAGCCGCCGGCACGGATTTTCGTTAACGTGCCGGCGTGGCCCGGACATTTCGACATCGAAATTGATTGCGTTGCGGCGCTGTGAATATGGCGGCGTGCTAGCGGGCACGGAAAAGCGTGCGCCTCAACTCGGCATCGTTTGGTCCACATTCGATCACTCGCGGACCGACCCGGCAGGCATCGTCTTGAAGTCGACTTTGTTGTCGACGGGCACGGGCGTGGCATCAGGATCGACCGCTGCGACGATCCGTGCGCGCAGTCCCTTCGCGGGGTCATTGCCATATAGCGGCGCGACGCGCGCAATCGACGTCAGGCCCTGCTGCCTCGAGAACACGGGATCGTCGTTCTGCGTCGTGCGGAGAGTGCGGTGATCGCGGTACGGTGCAAGATCCATTAGTTGTACCATCAACTTCTCGGGAAAGAAGATTTGCCCAACGTGCGACACGTGGCTGGCCGCATGTGTCGAGCCCGTGCCGCGAACCTTGAAATGAATGTGGTTCGTGCGCCCTTCGTACACACCGGGCACGATTGTCTGGAAGGTCACGAGGCCATCGCGACTGGTGCGCTGGATGCCGCGCAGGAAGGTCAGATGGTCGCTCGGCTCCATTTTCGGCGGCGGCCCCGGCGGATGGCCCCGTCCTCTGGGCGGCTGGTCCGGCGGTTGGCCGCCCGGCGGCGGTCCGTCGGGCCTCTGCCCACCGGGACCGCCGAGCCCTCCCGGGCCGCCCTGCCATGTGCCCGGCGGCGGTTCCGGCGGAGGGGCGTTCTTCGTGAAACCCGAATAGACGCCCAACGCGTCGCATTGCCAAACGTCGATGATCGCGTCCACCAGCGGCACGCAGCGGCGCGCGTCCATCACCTCGATATCAAGAATCAGCGGGACACCGGGCCGGCCTTCCGTGATGTCGCTACGCAGGAGCTCGTCGTCGAGATAGTACGGTCCGACCTCCTGTTCGGGACTCAGCTTGCATAGCGCGGGATCGGTTTGCGCGCCCCATGCTGCCTTCTGCAACGGCAACGCGGTGCCAACGACGAGCGTCGCCGACAGGAACCGGCGACGCGTAAATGGTGCTTCGAAAGCCATGAAGGACTCTGGAAATAGACGGTCGTCCAATGTATGGCAAAACCATGGATTCACGTTTACTCGGCCCTTTCACCGCCTTAACGCAGGTATGTCTTGACTGCATGTGGAGTGTTCTGGATTCGTGAAATTTCCACCGGATTTGCCTCTCAGTTGCTAAGTCGAAAGTGGAATCTCTAGCAGCGTTTCTTACGCTGTCCGCAGTAGCATTAGATTCCGTAAGGGGTTTGCGGGGACGCTTGGCCGCAAGTTTCGCGGCAGTCATGCCGGTCGCATCGATCCTCGGCCTTCGCGGCCATTCACACTCTTTCGTGAAGGTCTATAGCACTCTTGCATCCAACCCGCTCTCACCGCCGAATTTCGCCGCGTACACCTGACTCGCCCAATCCACGAAAGCACGGACCCTCGGAGCGAGCTGCCGGTGCTGGGGATAGAGAATATTGATGGGTAGGCCCGGACTCTCCCACTCCGTCAGGACCTCGACGAGGCGGCCATCGGCAAGCTCGTCCTCCACGTGGAAGCGGGGCAACTGAATCAGACCCGCTCCGCGCAACGCACAGACAACATAATTCTCAGCGTCGCACACCGAGATCCAATTACCCAGCTTGAATTCAGTGATCTTCCGCTCGATGCGCAGTTCGATCGCATAGGAGGACTCACTCGTCTGGGAAAAGAAGCCAACAGCTTCGTGCGAGGCCAGGTCAGCCGGTGTCGAGGGCGCACCCAATCGCGCCAGATAGGCAGGGCTCGCGCAAATGACCTGCGGTACGACGGCCACAGGCCGCGCGATCAGCGACGAGTCGCGCGGGCGCCCCCCACGGACCACGCAATCGACACCTTCGCGCACGAGATCGACGAGGCGATCGCCGCTACTCACCACCAGTTCGATACCCGGATAGCGCGCACGAAACTCGTCGATGCGCGGCAACACGATGCGTGTGGCGTGCGTGCCATGCAGGTCCAGCCTCAACACGCCACGCGGGTTGCTGGTCTGATGCGAGAACGACGACTCCGCATCGTCGACCTCGCTCAGGATGCGCACGCAGCGCTCATAAAAAGCCTGGCCGTCGAGTGTCGGCCGCACGTGCCGCGTCGTTCGTTCGAGTAACCGCGTCCCGAGTCGCGCCTCGAGTGCCTTGATGGCATACGTCGCGGTCGCGCGCGGGATGTCCACCATGCTCGCGCCTTTAGTGAAACTGCCCTGCTCGACAATCCGGACGAACAACTGCAGCGTGTCAAAGCGATCCATATCCGCCGATCTCGATTAGTTATTCCCATTGAATAGTCATGGCAATTTACCACCATTTATCCAGGCACTCTGTGCGGGAATAATCGCTCTCAAGGCAGTCGACCACCTGAGAGTCACTCTGCAAAGGAGCAAAAATGGAAACTGGTTCTTCACGCGTGGCCATCGTGACCGGCGGGTCACGCGGTATCGGGCGCGCGATCGCCTTGCGCCTTGCACAGGATGGCCTGGCCGTCGTCGTCAATTACGCCGGCAATGAAGCCGCCGCACTGGACGCGGTGGAGATCATCCGCGCTGCCGGCGGCACGGCCATCGCGTCGCGCGGGGACGTCGGCACCCCGCAGGACGTCGAGCGAATCTTTGCCGACGCCCGACACGCGTTCGGGCGCATCGACGTGGTGGTCAACAGTGCCGGTGTGATGTCGCTCGGCACGATCGCGGATGGCAACTTGCCCGCCTTCGACGCCATGATCGCCGTGAATCTGCGTGGCACGTTCCTTATGATGTCCCAGGCCGCGCAAGTGCTTCCCGATGGCGGCCGCTTCGTCGCGCTGTCGTCGAGTGTCATTGCGAAGAATTTTCCCGGCTACGGCCCGTATATCGCCAGCAAGGCCGCCGTCGAGGGCCTCGTGCGCGTCTTCGCCAACGAGTTGCGCGGACGCGGCATCACCGTGAACGCTGTCGCGCCCGGCCCGGTTGCCACCGAGCTCTTCCTTGCCGGCAAGTCTGAAGCGTTGATCGCCCAGATCGCCAATCAGGCGCCGCTCGAACGCCTCGGACAGCCCGAAGACATCGCATACGCCGTGTCGTATCTCGTCGGCTCCGAGGGCGGCTGGATCAACGGTCAGGTCCTGCGCGCCAATGGCGGATTCGCCTGAGCCCCGCGCGAAGGCCGTCCCACCACCTTTTCCTGAGGTAGGCGTCGCATGTCGTCAGTTATCCTTATCACCGGCGCGTCAGGCGGATTCGGCGCAGCGACGAGCCGCTGCTCTAGAGCCGGGCGCCCCTGCGTCGCGCCCGGTAACACCAGTTTTGCGAATCGCCTTCGCAATGTCCAGGTGCCGAAAGCCGGCACCTCGTTTTCAGTCCTCAATAAAGGAGTCTTTCATGCCATTTGCCAATTACAAGTTTCCCGAGGGCACGCTCGATGCCGCGAAAAAAGAGGAAATCATCCACCGCACGACGGCCATGTTCGTCGAATACTTCGGTGAGGGCGTCCGTCCTTACTCGATGGTTCTCGTGGACGAGGTCGCCGACGGTGGTTGGGGACGCGCCGACGAAACCCTGACGATGGAGAAGATGGGTATTCCGCACAACTGATGTCCATACGGGCGCGAGGATTTCCGCCTTGCGCCCGTCCAATCGCAAGTCCGATACACCGGCATCTGCTATTCATGTACACCTGCTCATCCCCCTGATGGGTATCGAGCATTCAGGCAGGCGAACAGTAAAGCAGATTCGGAGTTGCCCTCGTCTGCGTTGAGCGTGCGTTTAGAACGCACGCCGCAGATCAACTCTAGTCGACCTTGACCCATACCAACACGGAAATGCTTCCCTTGCCAGTTACTGGATTCCTGGCGGGCAGCGTTTTGATGTACAAGTACTTGCCGTCGATGCTGAACTGACGCACCTGGGTCGTCCCTGTCCAGAACTGATTCCATGATGCATCAACATGATGACTAATCCTGTCGCCCTCTATACTGTAGGTCCCCGCGTATGAGCTAAACCCGCCGTAGAGATCGACGCGCTCGGCGTCGGTCGGAACCAAATCGGCTGGCGCCTTTCGCCCTTCCTTGACCAGAATTGCGTACATCCGGCCGTCGGGACCATAGCTGAGATAACCGCTTGGGTGAGCGCCGAACAAATCGGTCTTCTCGCCTGTGTCCAGGTCTTCAGTCGTGAAGGATTGTAGCTTCCACGTTCCTAGCTGCGGACCGGTGCAGTTCTTTCGCTCTTGTGTCATAGCGCCCACCCTTCCAACACAAATACGCCGCGTGGCCTGAAACTGAGTCGAGCGCCTAGATGACGCTCATTCCCGCATTCCGGCTCCGGCTTTGCGTTCTCCGATTCTGTCGACACTACTCGCAATCGCTAACCAGATCAATCGATCTCATATGAATGGAATCGCCCGCTTATAAGCCATTTCCGAGGCCGTTGCAAAGTTCCGTCTCTGGCCGGCTACTGCCTGACTGCGATCGGCAGCCCGCGGACCAAACCGGTCAGTTGGACGTCCTTGAAGCAGACGGCCATGGGACTATTCCCAACAAACTATCCTTGCCGTCGACAACGCGAGAGAGATCATTTGCCGTTCGTTGCGGTCCCGTCCGCAGAGCCGCCGTCACAGTCAGCGCATGAAGTTTATCGGGCCCGTAAGTGGCGTCCATCTCCGGAAGAGATGGATTGCATCTCAATATGTCGTCTTCTCACGAGGCCGGTGCGCTCCTACCATTCGTGTTCGGCCAGCGGGCCGATCTGCAAGCTCTCGCGCTTCTAGCGGGGAGCTTGGGTCGTCGTCCCGTTACTGGACTTCGGCTCCGCCAGTCGCGGAACCCCGCTTTTCAATTACGAAAGGATAAAAGATCATGAAAAACCTGGAAGGCAAGATTGCAGTCGTCACGGGCGGAAGCAGTGGGATTGGCTTGGCCACAGCCAAGCGCTTCGTGGATGAAGGTGCGCATGTCGTAATCACTGGGCGTCGAGAGAAAGAGCTGAAAGAGGCCGCCACGCTCATTAAGAAAAACGTTACGACGGTCGTGGGCGATGTGTCGCGCCTGGAAGATCTGGATCGCCTCTTTGCTGTCGTGAAAGAGAAGCATGGTCACATCGACATTCTCTTTGCGAACGCGGGCGCGGGGACAATCGCACCGCTCGCGGTAGCTAGCGAGGCCCATTTTGACCAGACCTTCGACGTGAACGTGAAGGGAATGTTCTTTACGGTGCAGAAGGCCCTTCCCCTCTTCAAAGACGGCGGTTCGATTATCCTGAACTCTTCGGTCTCGAACGTGCTCGGGCTTCCAGGATTTACTGCTTACGCCGCGAGTAAGGCGGCTGTGCGCAACTTCGCGCGCGGCTGGGCCCTGGAATTGAAAGACCGCAAGATCCGCGTGAATTGTATGAGCCCCGGAGCAATCGACACTCCGGCCCTGGCGACTACGACGGGCCTTACCGCTGAACAGGCCGAGCAAGCAGTCGCACAGTTCACCACGCAGATCCCAATGGGCCGCAGGGGCATGCCCGAGGAAATCGCTGCAGCAGTCACGTTCCTCGCCTCTGATGAAAGTTCTTACATCACCGGTATCGATCTTCCCGTCGATGGGGGCATGGCGCAGGGCTGACCCGACGCGGTCCTGTGGCTGGACTGCGCCGGGAAGAACATCCCGGAGTACATTGACGCGCAGGCGCCGGCCTTGGCGGCATTCTTCGCGGTCTATGGCGAATGAGCCGTGGACCGATGCCTTGCACGTCATACGCTCGTCGAACTCTACCGTAAAGGAGATCCCATGTACGACCAATCCACGCTGGCGGAGTTGATCCGTTTCTCACGCGTCGATGCGGGCGCCACCGTCATCGACGTTTACCCGGGCGACGGCGACTGGACCCGTCTCTTTTCAGACGTCGTGGGACCCGAAGGAC
Source organism: Paraburkholderia phenazinium (assembly GCF_900141745.1). Taxonomy (NCBI): domain Bacteria; kingdom Pseudomonadati; phylum Pseudomonadota; class Betaproteobacteria; order Burkholderiales; family Burkholderiaceae; genus Paraburkholderia; species Paraburkholderia phenazinium. Next base: position 3,107,296 of record NZ_FSRM01000002.1, read on the forward strand.
GGGTCTACAGCTTCGTGCCGGCCGAAGTTGCCCACTTCAAGAACGATCCGGTCGGCCTCATGCGGACGCTTGCGAAAGAGCCGGACCGAGAGAACGTCGAGGTCGTTTCGACGGACCTCGTGGCGATGCCGCAGGCCACTCGACCGGCTGATGTCCTGTGGCTGCACCTGTTCTACCACGACCTCCACACTGCACTTATGCAAGCCAAAGGCGCGACGGCGGCGGAGTTCAACCGAGCCGTCTACGAGCGACTGAAGTCCGGTGGGTACTATGTCATCGTCGATCACGCCACCGCCGCCGGGGTGGGCACGAGCAACGCCCAGTCGCTGCATCGGATTGACCCTGCGTCCGTGCGCGAGGAGGTCGAAGCGGCGGGCTTCATACTGGACGCGGAAAGCACCGTTCTCGCCAACAAGGACGATCCTCACTCGAGCAAGGTGTTCGACCCCGCGATCAAGGGTGAGACCGATCGCTTCGCCTACAGGTTTGTGAAGCCCTAACGAGTCCCGGCAAGACGGGCTTTGTGGTCTACCTTCTGGCTCGCCAGGTCGAATGACTTTCGGTTAAGGCCGCTGCCTGGCGCTAGAGTTTTGCGGGTTCAGGCGACTCTTTTCCGCTCGACCAGTCTTTCAGATGCTCAACGAGCCAGCGGCCGGCGGGACCAGGAGGCGCCGCGGCTGGGTAGACGGCAGAAATGGTCAGCATGGCTCCAGCGCGCGGGACACCATCGACGTCAAGGGCGACCAGGTCACCGGAGGCAATGTCTTTCTCCACCATGTGAAGAGGCATCCCTCCCCAGCCGACACAGTCCTTGAGCAATGCATATTTCGTGGACAGATCGGCCAGGCGCCAGGTCGTAGACGATAGGACCCCGTAGTCGCGGCCAGCGAGCAGCTGTGAACGATCGGTCAAGACCAGTTGCACGTGCCTGGAGAGTTCCGTCCTGGGGATATGGCCCTCGAAGTTTGCAAGCGGGTGGCCACGCGCAGCAACCATCACCAACGGGACGGTGCCGAGGCGGTCGACAGCCAGCGACGGGAAGTCCATTGGGAGTGAAGCGAGGATTCCCAACGTGCAGCGCCCCTCCAGTACCGGCTGATACCCAGCGCCCAAACCCTCCACGAAGATCCGTAACGGCGTCAGCGGGAAGCGTCTGGCGAACGCTCTGGCTGCCTCGCTGATGACGGCAGTGGGAAAGAAGACATCGAACACTACGGAGAGCTCGGCCTCGACCCCCGAGGCCATGAGCTTTGCCCGAGCTTTGAAGGTGTCAACACCCGACACGATGGCCCGCGCATCCGCAAGAAGGAGCACGCCTTCAGGCGTTAGTTTTGGGAAACGCCCTGACCTGTCGAATAGTGTGATGCCGATCTGCTCCTCCAAAGCACTCACCCAGCCGCTGACTGCGGACTGCACGCGGTTCAAGCGTCGAGCCGCCGCGGAGAAGCTTCCTTCGTCCACCGCGGCGATGAATGTTCTGAGCTGGTCGAGGGATACGCCGTCGAGCATATAAGCCTTTATCTATCTCTGAGAGGGATGTCTCGCATCGCAATATACCGGCTTCTCAGAGTGGGTGGCGGTCCCCATCTTCTCCACAAACACATTCACGGCTTCGTGCGTCATCGTGGCTGTGCTACTTCTGGGCCGAGCGGCGACGCCTGTAATCGACCCTCAGGAAACCTTAGCATTGTCCGAAAGGACACATTCGCAACATGCGTCAAATGAGAAGATACGGACGAGAACTCATCTATGCGCCACAGATTTCGCCTGATGAGGTCACCTTCATTCCCAAGGTGAGACAACATGTTGAACAACCGATACAAACTGGCATCGCGTTGTCAACCGTAATGGCCGTTCACGGTGTTTTTAGGGGTTCCCGATCATGGTATTCAGAAGTGTGAATTGGCGGTTCGCCAGCACATGACCCTGAGCGGCCGTTTAATCGAGCTCGGCAACAAGACCGCTTTCAAAATACAGCGGTCGTTCATCTTTGTTTGGAAATGGTAGGTATGTGGAAAACGTGGTGAGGGTTCGTAGCCGATAAAACCAAAACGGCCGAACTTAGCCGCGGCTTGCTCCGGTAGAAGTCGTTTTTGCGAGCGCGTGCCGCTGATCGGGCAGGAATAACGAAAGCACTCCGCCGACTGCCAGCAACACCACGTTGCAGCCGAGCGCGACGGCAAATGCGTGACCGAACGCAACTGCTCCGCGGCCAGCACCCAGTTGGGCATAAAACACGCCGCCCATGACCGCGACACCAAGCGCCGAGGCGATCTGAAATGTCGAGATGACAATTCCAGAAGCAAGGCCTGCATGCGTCGGCGCGACTCCGCCGATCACCGCCTTGATGACCGACGGCATGACGGTGCCAAACCCCAGCCCGGCAATCGCGAGGCCGATAGCAAGGCCGCCCGCCAGCGTTCCCGCCACCGCAAGGAGCGCAACACTGAAGCCGACCACCTGCAGGGCGAAACCGACCGTCAGTGCGAACTTGCCGAGCCGCGCCACGACCTGAGCGGAGGCCAGGGACGCGAGGAAATAGGCAACGGCGTACGGCAACGTCGCCAACCCTGCTTGCAGCGGCGAGAGATGCAGCCCTCCTTGCAGGTACACGGAGAAGGTCAGGTAGAACGACGAGAGCGTATACAACGCAAATGCCATGGCGACGCCGACCGCGAAGCCCGCTTCGCGGAAGAGCGCGAATTCGACAAGGGGCGAACCGCCCTTCGCAGCCAGGCGCGTTTCGAAGCGTACGAAAAGCGCGAAAGCAAACGGCGCTGCGACGAGCATCGCGATGATCCACATCGGCCAGCCGGTTTCCCGTCCTTCTACGAGCGGGTAGACCAGCAGACCCAGGGCAACCGAGAGCAGCACTACGCCGCCAATGTCGAGACGTTGCGCGTGCTCCGCCCGCGAGTCACGCAGAAATGCCAGACCGCCTACAAACGCCACGAGACCGATAGGCACGTTGATCAGGAAGATCGCCTGCCAGGTGAATCCCAAGGGGTGCAACGATACGAGCGCGCCGCCCAGCACCTGGCCGCAGATGTTCCCGAGGCCGAACGTGGCGCCATAGAGTGCGAGCGCGCGCCCCTGTTCCGCGGGGGGAAACAATACGCGGATGGAGGCGAGCACCTGAGGCGCCATGACGGTCGCGGTCAGGCCCTGCAGGATGCGCGCCGCGACGAGTGCGGCAGCGGACGGCGCGAGTCCGCACAATGCCGACGCGAGTGTGAAGCCGGCAACGCCAGTCACGAACATGCGCTTGCGGCCAAACAGATCTCCGAGCCGCCCGCCGGTGATGAGGAAAACTGCGTAGGTTGCCGCATACGCCGAGATGATGAATTCGATCTCGCCAGACGTGGCGCCGAGACTCTGCCTGATTGAAGGAAGTGCCAGGTTGACAACGTTGAAGTCAAGGATCGGCAGGAACGCCCCCGTTAACAGAACAGGCAGCGCGAGCCAGCGCCGTGGGTCAACTGTGTTCATGTCGTGCGACGAATGCGCGCGCGCTTTGTCGAGTGTGCTCATGGGTGTCACCGTTCGTCGAATGGAGATCGGGCGCGAGGATTGGCCTGGTCCGCGGTCGGTGAAGAGCACTATGCGACACCACTGGACATAACTCAACGATATGAGTGAATATATCAGTGATAACGTTTAGAGATGGCAAACATGACAACACTCGATGTCGACGCGGTGCGTGCCTTCACGCTCGTCGCGGACTTCCAGAGCTTCACGCGCGCAGCAGAGGCAATGGACACGACACAGGCTGCGATCAGCATGAAGCTGAAGCGGCTGGAGGACCGGCTCGGGCACAAGCTCATCGAACGTACGCCGCGGCTGGTGCGGCTGTCCGCGCGCGGGGCCTCGTTTCTGGATGCTGCGCGCGAGTTCGTCGCGGCCCATGAGCGCGCACTCGCGGAACTATCCGGTACCACGCGGCGCCTTGCGCTCGGTATTAGCGACCATATTGCGGGTCCTGACCTGCCGGTCCTGCTCACGCGGCTACACGCCTACGATCCCACCTTGCTGATCGAAGTACAGATCGAATCGTCCCGCGAACTGCTCGACGCGTTCGAACTCGGCAAGCTCGACGCTGCGATCCTGCGTCGCGAGGACGACCGCCGCAACGGGGAAATGCTCGCGCTGGAGCCGCTGGGCTGGTTTGCATCGCCCGGCTTCGTGCATCGGGAAGGGGGGCCGCTGCGGCTCGCGTCGCTCTCGGCATCATGTGGAATACGTAACGTAGCGACGCGCAGGTTGGACGCAGCGGGGATTGCCTGGGCCGACGTGTTCATCGGTGGGGGTACAACGGCCGTTACTGCTGCCGTATCGGCCGGCCTGGCCGTTGGAGCGTTCGCGCATCGGGTCGCGCCGCTCGGTCTCATCGAAATCGGCGCGCTACTGGGCCTGCCTGCGCTTCCTCCGTCGGAAATTGTGCTGCATTCCAGTCTCTCGGATACGAAGTCGCGCGAGGCCTTGCGTACGCTTGCAGCCGCGTTTCGGGAGCATCGACCGGCGATCCGATAAACGGCTCGCCCGAGAGTCGAATGATGTGCTTTGTGAAGCTATGGAGCGGCGGGGGCGCCGCATGGGTTGTCAAAATAAGCGTGCTGCTTCCAGGCAAGAAGAGGCGTCAGAATGACGAAGCCGTTGATCAGCGCGATGACCGTTGTTGGCCGAACCCGGGCCGACAGCGACCGCACCATATCGACCCGTTTCTGACCTTCAAGCCGACGTAGCCAGTGCGACTGCTTTCGGAGTAAAGCGGCCGTCGAATTATCGAATTACGCCTGCACTATCCGTTCATCCAGATCCCTTTTTGAACGTTGATTTGCATTTGTTGACGACGAGCGTGTTGGATAAAGTGCAGCAACAAGCGCCTCGATTGTCGTTGGCGAGCATCGCTGGCCATTTCTGCGCGTCGTCCGCGAAATGGGACGCACTGAACCCGTTGCGCGAATTAGCGACCGCATCCGTCACCGTAGGGATCGCATTCACGTTCGACTCTGGGAATTCACACTTCAAGCGTCTGAATGTTTTGCGGATGGCGCTGGCGTTGTAGATTCAGGGGTAACCGGCGGCGACGCTGGTGTTTCTGATTTTTTTATGAGATCAATTACTTTGTTGATCGCTTCCAGATTGAAGCTCGATTGAATTACTGGCAAAAACCACAGAACAGAAGTTATGAGGCATGTAGCGGAAAAGCAGGTGAAAAAATCTGGCACTGGCAAATTTCCGAATAAAATCATAGACTGCGAAAAAGTGCCGAACAGACCTGCAAGCCCAGAAAGCAAAGAAGCTAGACTATAATAGATGACGTATTTCATTGCCTCCAAATCTGCACGCCGCATATTCGCTCGATATTCAAGAAAGCCACGGACATCCTTAAGCGGCCGATTCGTTTTGATTAGGCCTTGTGCATTTGCGAGAATATCCGTTGTTACCGACTGCGCCAACTGCGCCGCAGGCAGCGCGAGGGCGACAATGGTCCCTGCAATTGGCACCACGACCGCCAGTGCGTCTTTGTCAGAATAAGTCAAAAAGCCAAATTTGGTTCGCATCGCAGAACATATAGCGACTAAAAGCACAATCCCGAAAATTGGGAGCGCGCGTGCTTTTCCATTTCGATCGAAAATAAGTTTTAACATGATTAACATTCGCGGACGCACTGTATAAAATCGGGGCCGTTTTCAGGGTGGAGGTATGCGCATAAGCCAATGCAATCTACGGCCTCTGCGGAAATCGACTTATTGTCCCGCAAATTATTGGCCAAACGCGCCGCATGCTTGACAAGAGCGCTGAGCGGCAAATTAGAAACAGTCGATGCCATTTCTTTGAATTCCGGAAGCCAATCATATCGAGATGCAGACGCTAGTGTACTCGCAATGACGTACAAGTCTGATCCAGGCCTTATTTTTATGACTTGAGGCTGCCGTAGTGAGACGTAGGCGGCACTAACTATGAGCAACTGCCATTGATATTCGTTGCGGCTAATTGAGTATAAAACACGAAGTCGCTCTGAAATCATGAAATCACTCGAATCCCAACCGCGGCTTTTCCAGAGCATGTCCCTCCACCACTCACGCTCGCGGGCCATTCTTTGAAAATTGCTAAGCGCCTCTTGCTTATATTCTTTGGCCATGGCTCTTAATCCGTGAAATTTTCAGATCTGTGGTGACTTCGAACTTGACCTTCTCGGGCGGTTTTGCTCTGGGCTGCGCGTGGATCCGGTGATCGAATGGCAGGGTTACTCTATGTTTGTAGAAATCCGCGTTCGATCGCAAGTTTCATGGTAGTCAAAATAACAAACCACTGCCGATTAAAACCTTCGCCGCATCTAGCGTCTGATCATAACAGCGAGGTGTCTGTGCGGTAGGAAACGTAAGTGAAGCATCTGGAGGCGAGGCCACTTGTAAGCCGTCGGGCCGCTTCCTGGGTTGAAACCGCCGTTTAAGTGACTGACTTGCGGTACCAGTGTATGTCGTCTTGAGGCCGACCCCGGTCCCATGCCGACCTCGATCAATCGTTGAGTGTAGCGAATATGCGAAAGGCATAGGCCGACCCGGAGCGGCCAGCCGCGCTGATAGGCGTTCAACGGCGGTAAAGAGAGTGCTTCGGTCATCCAAACGGGCTCTCGGAGAAGACTCGATCATATCGTCACGACAGCAACTGGCATTGAAGGCGCTTATCAGATTCTTCTATCTTTTGAGACCACGGGTGCGCTACGAGTCATCGACTTGAAATTCATAGGTCTATTGGCCCCCTTCAATACGCTGGTACCTGATTATTGCGAAGGAGCGTTCAATCGTGACTCGATTGATTTTCCACGGGACCGGGGTACGAAACAACCCAACTGGACCAGCGGAAGCTGTAGTTTTTGCCCGGTAATGTCGAGGATTTTTGCGCGGAAACTGTGGAACGAAGACTGTCTCACAGCAACCTTGACGGTAAATCGGTCCGTCTCTCCAGGCTGGAGTTCATGGGCGATTTGTACTCTCCTCTGGTACGAGTCTGCCTTAGTTTCAAAAATGGTACTGTACGTGGCCGTAGGTGGCCTGGGAATACCCACACGATTCGCATTTTCTAAATAAACAACAGCAGAAATTTAACGCTACGAAACTCGCGAGGAGCACTCGCCGAAGCAAAGCTGATTTCTCCACCCAATGTCCCAACGTTGTCACTGAATCTATCCAGATATTGCTTTTCTCGCGCTTCAAGCGCTGTCGAACTTATTTTCTCGCTTGATCCGTCAGTGCTCTGGATTACAAACGTTTCCTTGTCCTCCCACTGCCCGTTAGAGAGCGAGATCAAGCCCGCAATGTTAACACCCTCCTGTTCGAAAGCCTGAGTGATGTCAATTTGCGCTTGATCTGAAAGTTGAGGTAAAAAAATTGAATGCCTGTAAGGCGAATCAGGCACAATAGATTCAGAGATTTCACCGGGTAGAAGGTTGAATGAAATCGTAAGATCAACAAGATCGCACCAGCCTTCGTTGACTAAAAGCAGCTCTCCGGCATAGCGCTGCTGGACATCCCGCTTTACCGTGAATAATGGCTGATAATCAGGACGACTTTCTACAATATCGAAAATGACCTCGGTCAGAAAGAGCGTCTTCGGGCTATTGTTGAGAACCTTGAAATCCAGCGTGGGGAAGTCCCACTGGAATGGGCAAAACGTCGGGGAAAGATAACTCAGTTGCGCAATGGGCCCTCCCGCATGAAACAAGTCGAGGTAGCTCAATCGGTATGACATTCTGATTCCATCGTCCTCTTTTCTGGCAGAATATCGTACGACCGTGTCATCGCCTCGGTGCCAAGAGCTGAAATCGCTTTCGAGAATTGATACATCTGAAACAATGTTATCCGCTGGGCCACGGCCGAGTTTTAAGCGCAGTTTGTCAGCGACACTCAACTCCTTGATCTTTAGTACCGGCGTCAAATGCTCAGGAATACCTTTCAACGCGATGGCGTTGCGTCCAAACTGATACGCGACCTCAATTGACTTACCAGCTCCCAGCGCGTCATAGAAGGCGACAGCAAATTCAGTTGCTGCGTCATCTGAGACGCTCGCCGACATACCCACAACATACGGGATGTACTCGCAGATCTGGGTCGCCTGCATGTCGGAGTAACAGGCATTCAGAATTACACATTCGAGGTGATCGGAACAAAGCCTAAATAGGTCTGCAAGCGCATCATTCGGTATTTGTCGGGCCTGTCCGTCAGAGTTCTCCAGAACAATGCCGTCTGCCCCGTCTCCGTGGCCGGAGAAATGGACAATCTGGGGAGAATGGTCAAGTAGGCTTCGCCGTAGGTCTTCGATTCTCGCAGCAAAGACCTTAATTAGGTTGAACTGGTCGCGCTTGTTCGACCTTCTCAAACCTTCTTCGATTTCGCGGACCTCTTTATCTAGTCGAAGCGGCTGCGTGTCCGTCGGATTAGACGATACAAACAAGATTTTCTGGCCCATGTTGCCTCGTGAAAATAGTTTGCTGCAACATAGCAATATGAACACTGCAGGTCGCAAAGGATAGTGAGTGCGATCGAAACGTTTCGTGAAGGCCCCGATCAGCGGTCAAGAGGTACCTAAACTTGTTCGGATAACGCATTGAAACCGTTGCTCCCAACGAATAGATGCACGTCATCCAGCCCCCATGCCAAAAATTCAGATTCTAACGCGAAGCCGCCACTCGAATGACTAGGAGACAGTTTGATTGAATGACGGCTATTGGCCGATCACCGTCTCATGCAAACCGCATAGCCCGCCCGAATCTCGCACGGTGGCGATCGGCAGCACGCGACCCACTTCGGCCGTTCAAGCTACCCCAAGGCGGCCGTTCATCTCTCGAGTATCCCTGCAAGCTTGAGCTTTCTACTCGCAGTGGGTAAAGGACCACAGACGCGACCATGCTCCGACGCCATCAGGCGTCGCCGTCGTTCCAGCGTGCTGGGCGGCGGTGGCTACACTCTGTCAGCCACTATTTTTTGAGGACATGTGATTCTTGAGCGCAGTGCACTTCAAGACGTCAAACAGGCTTTGTCTTGCGTCCTGAGCTGCAGAGACGTGTTTCATATCGGCCAAGAACGTCTCTGCAAGCTTCGGCTGTCCTACCTGCAACCTCTTCAGGGTGCCGTAGTATCCCCCGAGCTGATCGAGAAGCCATATATCGCCCTCGATGTAGTTGAAGAGCGCGTCGATATTGTCCGTGTGAGTGAACCTGTCGAACGTTGCAGGAACGCTACGCTGGAATGCGACCTCCTTGTGGATTGTCCACGCCATATATCCCGTATCGTCGGTCAGCTTTTGCCACAGTGGTTGATACTGCACAAAGTGTTCGTGCGTATCGCAACCTATTTCAAGTGGCAAGCCCATCGGAGCTAGATGACAGTATTGATTGATCTGGTTTCGCGTCTCTTCAAACTCGGCGATCTGAGCAGGAGAAACCGTCGGCACGACTTCATCGGTTACATCGAGCAGCTTGATGTATTTATTTTTAGCTGCCTCCAAGTAGTCGGAATCGCAGGGCGACGGTGGAAGCGGGAAGTCCTCACGCAACTGTGGATACGCAGATTTGGCAATCAACAGAGTCAAAGCTGCCAAGGCCAGCCTATTGACCTTCATGAAAAAGTGTTCCCTTGAGAATTTTTTATTACCACTGTCACGGTAGTTGTGACGGGTAACCCCGACGTGGGTGTCAACGATCTAGGTGCTTATGTCGAATGGCCCTGACTGGCCGCAGCCGGTCCGACGCAGACCTCGACCGATGGCTGATCTCAACACGTATGCGAGAGGCATGCACCCACCCACCAGAGCCCTTCAGCTTTCTCGATAGGAGACGTTCGAGGTAAGAGCTATGTCAGTCTTATGTCGGTCCCTGCATAGCCCGGGCCCCGCGTTCGTGCTCCAAGACGTTGTTTGCGCATTCCAGCCATGCCGGAAATACAGCCGCGTCGATCGGCGTTCCGTTCCCATTTGAGTCGTCCCATAGAGCAAGATTGCCGAGGAGTGCACCCAATGCATCCGGCTTATCGCGCCGTCGCCACTCTCGTCGCAGAAACTCGAACATGACCATGTAGGCTTGACGCAAGGTAACTGTGGATTCCATTGAAGAAGCATCCATTCTTTGCTCGATTCGACTGAAAAACTGGAGTCTATCTCGACCTGGCGCTGTTGGCCGACTGTCGTGGTTCGATGCGAATCAGATATCTGCTTCACATCTCGGATGCTGGTGGACGACAGCACGCAAATCATTCACACACGCCCGCGACGTGATTGCGTGCGAAATTGGTGTGCTAATCTGATCCGCATCATTAATGTGTGCACGTGAGTGGTTTCAGCTCATGCCTCTGGAGGCCAGATGAATATTCGCCAAAAATTGTCGGCCGTCACTCAAAGTGCGGCGTTGATTGCCTGTACCGCCGGGGTTATCAAATTCCCTCACTGGGATGTGCTTTGGATTTTCGAGTTTCTTGCCGTACTACCTCTGGCCTATACGCTATACACCACATGGGCCGACGCACGCGACAGAGCTACACTCTGATTTCGTCGGGACCAACAATAGGATCTGCGCGACCGAGCCTTTACGAAAACGTACCCATCGTTCAAAATCCTGGCTCGTGGCCCATCTCTCCAAGGACTTCTGAGCGAGCCGCGTTGCCGTGCTCGATTGAATCAGATGCTGCCACCTTTAGCTTTCTAGTAGCCTGACCTATTTGACCATCGGGTTTAGGTCCTTACAATCTGACCCGATTCCACAATAGAAGGAAGATTTAATGCCTGCTGTATTCTTAAAGCGCACATTAATGTGGTCAATTCCCGCTGCGTTGATATTCATGGCGCTTCAGTATCATGATTCCGGCAAGATAAATGTCTACACGTTGGCCGCAACACTGGTCGCATTCCTGTTGTGGGGCGGAGCGCTCGAGGTGTTGAATTCCTGGTGGAAGCGTACGTTCTGTACAAGCAC